>NZ_CP059449.1:2340000-2640000 GCF_022023855.1 Azospirillum brasilense | reverse complement strand
GAGCCGCTGGGCGTTACGTTCAGGAACTTGCGCCCCCAGCCGCCCATGCAGGCCTTGGGGCGCTTGGCGTAATAGTCCGGCACCACGTAGTCGACGACCAGCCGGCCCTTCAGCTCCGGCAGGCGGGCGCGCACCCGCTCGTCCATGCGGACCAGCTGCTCGCGGGTCGGCATCAGGGCGGCGCGGTTCTTCAGCGCCCAGCCGTAATACTGGACGTTGGCGATCTCGATGCGGCCGGCCTTCAGCTCCAGCGCCATGTCGATGAAATCATCGACCCGGTCGATGTTGTGGCGCTGCACGATGGCGTTGACGGTCAGCGCCATGCCGACGTCGGTGACCGCGCGTGCCACCTCCAGCTTCTTCGGCTGGCCGCCGGGAAAGCCGCTGATCAGTTCGGCCTTGGCCGGCACTGTGTCCTGGAAGCCGATCTGCACATGCTGCAGCCCGGCGTCGCGCAGCCGCTCCAGCCGCGCCCGGTCGAGCAGCACCGCCGAGGTGATGAGGTTGGCGTAGAGCCCGGCCGCGGTGGCGTGGGCGATCAGCACCTCCAGATCCTTGCGCGCCGTCGGCTCGCCGCCGGAGAAATGCACTTGGATGATGCCGAGGTCCGCCGCCTCGTCGAGCACGCGGCACCACGCGGCGGTGTCCAGCTCCCGGCTGGCCGGGTCGAGGGCCAGCGGGTTGGAGCAGTAGGCGCAGCGCAGCGGGCAGCGGTGCGTCAGTTCCGCCAGCAGGGCCAGCGGCGGTTCGAGTCCGGTCGTGGCGCCACAGAAGGTCATCGGGTCAGGAACCCCTTCGTGATCATGTCGCCCAACACTTCCAACACATCCGCGGCGATCTCCTCCCGCGGCGCGTCGAATTGTGCGGCCAGCGTCGCGATGGCCGCGCCCACCGTCACCGGAGGCTGCCCTTCCGGAGACTGTGCAGTGACGGCCCGCACCACCTCCAGCGCCACCTCGTCCAGGATCAGCACGCGCTCCGGCCCCAGAAGCTGCCAGTGGCCGCGCACCCGGTCCTGGCGGAGCATGACGCCCGGAGCCAGCCGAACCCGGTCCTCCTCGCTCACGCCGTCTGTCATCGCGCGTAGACCGGCGGTTCCATGTCGTCCGGCACGAAGGCGCCGGGCGGGATCAGGCCGGGCGACACATAGGCGTGGTGCAGCGCGTCCAGCTGCGCCCAGAGAAGCTCCGCCTTGTGGCGCAGCGCGGCGATCACCTGCTGCTGCTGCTCCGGTGTCCGGGCGTTGTCGAGCACGTATTCGAGCCCGAACTCGACGTCACGCGGCGCCTCGTCGAGCCGCTTGCGGAAATAGGACAGGGTGGCGTCGTTGGCAAAGGCGTAGTAGGCCTCGAACCCGGCGATGCGCTCGCGGTGGATGGCCGGGGCGAACAGCTCGGTCAGGGACGAGGCGACGGCTTCCAGCGTCGATTTGCTCGACACGAAGTTGACGTAGGAATCGACGGCGTAGCGGGTCGCCGGCAGGATGCCCCTCAGCGAGGTGACATAGTCGCGGTCCAGCCCCAGCCCGTCGGTCAGGCGCAGCCAGCGCTCGATTCCGCCGACCTTGCCCTCCTCGCGCTCCCGGCTCTCGCCGAAGCCGTCATGGTCGAGCACGCGCTGAATCCAGATGCGGCGCAGCGCCGGATCGTCCATCCGCGCCATCAGGGCCAGATCCTTCTTGGGGATGCAGACCTGATAGTAGAAGCGGTTCAGCGCCCAGGCCTGGACCTGACCGCGCTTCAGCTTCCCGCCATGCAGCAGTTTGTGGAAGGGGTGGAGGTCGTGGTACTGGCGCTCGCCGATGGCGCGCAGCTCACGTTCCAGACCTTCGCGCGACAGCAGTGACGTCATAGGGTGAACTCCATCCCGTCGTGGGCGATTTCCCAACCTTCGGCGGCGGCGGCGGCCCGTTCGGGCGAGTCGTCCAGCAGGGCCGGATTGGTGTTGTTGATGTGGACGAAGACCTTGCGCCGCACGCCCAGGTCCGCGAAGGCGGCGATCGAGCCGTCCGGGCCGGACATCGCCATGTGGCCCATGCGCTGGCCCGTCTTGCTGCCGGTGCCGGCGCGGATCATCTCATCGTCGGTCCAGGTGGTGCCGTCGAACAGCACCAGCGGCGCCCCGCGCAGCCGGTCGGCCAGCCAGCCCGGCATGGCCGAGCAGCCGGGGATGTAGAAGAATTCCCCGTCGCCGTTGCGGTCGCGGATGCGCAAAGCCACCGTGTCCTCCGCCACCGAGCCGAAGCCGGCGGCGGACGGGTCCTCCAGATAGAGCGCGACCTTGCCGGGCACGGCGAAGGCTTCGATCTCGAAGGGGAAGGGGGTTCCGGTGGCGTCGGCGGGAACCCAGGGCCGGTCCAGCGCCATGGGGCGGCGCGGCGCCAGCTCCGGGTTGACCACGCGGAAGACGGCGTTCGCCTCCAGCACGCGGTGCACCCGGTCGGTGGCGTAGACGGCCAGCGGCTGGGATTCGCGCAGCGTCAGCAGGCCCGCCACATGGTCGATGTCGGCGTTGGTCAGCACCGCCGCGGCGATGGGGCTGTGGCGCACGGCGGTCTGCGGATGCAGCGCTGGGTTGGCGAGGATCTGCCGGCCGATGTCCGGCGAGGCGTTCAGCAGCAGCCAGCGCCCGTCGCCGCCGCTGACGGCGAGCGACGATTGGGTGCGCGGCCGGGCTGCCGGGTCGCCGGAGCGGGCGCGGCGGCAGCCCGCGCAGTTGCAGTTCCACTGGGGAAAACCGCCGCCCGCGGCGGAGCCAAGGACGAGGATCGTCAGCATGGGGTGCCTTTCCTAGTCAGGCGGCCCGAATCAGGCGGCGGTCGTCACGCATGGGAACCGGCCGGCGCTCAGAGACGAGCGCAGGCGTAGGCGTTGATTTCGGTGCCAACGGCGATTTCGACGATCTGGGGCTTGCGCCAGGTCTTCATGGATGGGTCCTCCGCGCTTGGATTGGTTTTGGGGTGTGTTCCGCCCGCCGCGGGCGGTCCCCACTAGCGAACGTTAGAACGCTACGGGTGTGGGACAAGATGGTCTATGCGACTTTGGAAGCAGGTGCGCTGCACAACCGGATAGGGGTGCTCCACCGTCCGGGCGTCCTTCCGCGAGCCTTTGCGCCCCAGCGGCCTTGCATCCCCCCGCACGCAGGGCTATCAAGCCCGCGCGCTTCTTTTTCGCCTGGAAAGATCATCCACCTGGAAAGATCATCCAGTGGACGCGCGCAACGCGGAGGAAGGACAAACATGAGCGCCATTACCGAAATCCACGCCCGCGAGATCCTCGACAGCCGTGGGAACCCGACCGTCGAGGTGGACGTCCTGCTCGAATCCGGCGCCTTCGGCCGCGCCGCCGTTCCGTCGGGCGCCTCGACCGGCGCGCACGAGGCGGTGGAGCTGCGCGACGGCGACAAGTCCCGCTACGGCGGCAAGGGCGTGCTGAAGGCCGTGGAGTCGGTCAACGGCGAGATCTTCGACGCCATCGCCGGCCTCGACGGCTCCAACCAGCGCGCCCTCGACCTCGCCATGATCGAGCTGGACGGCACCCCCAACAAGGGCCGGCTCGGCGCCAACGCCATCCTCGGCGTCTCGCTCGCCGTCGCCAAGGCCTCGGCGGAAGAGGCCGCCCTGCCGCTGTTCCGCTACGTCGGCGGCGCCTTCGCCAACCTGCTGCCGGTGCCGATGATGAACATCATCAACGGCGGCGCCCACGCCGACAACCCGATCGACATCCAGGAGTTCATGGTCATGCCGGTCGGCGCCGAGAACGGCGCCGAGGCCATCCGCATGGGCTCGGAGATCTTCCAGGCGCTCAAGAAGAAGCTCAAGGACGCCGGCCACAACACCAACGTCGGTGACGAGGGCGGCTTCGCCCCCAACCTCGCCTCGACCGAGGACGCGCTGGGCTTCGTGATGAAGGCCATCGAGGCCGCCGGCTACAAGCCGGGCGACGACGTCATGCTCGCCATCGACGCCGCCTCGACCGAGTTCTTCAAGAACGGCAAGTACGAGCTGGCCGGCGAGGGCAAGTCGCTGGCGCCGGAGCAGATGGTCTCCTACTGGGCCGATCTGGTCGGGCGCTACCCGATCATCTCGATCGAGGACGGCATGGCCGAGGACGACTGGGAGGGCTGGAAGGCTCTGACCGACGCCATCGGCGGCAAGGTGCAGCTGGTCGGCGACGACCTGTTCGTGACCAATCCGGCGCGTCTGGCGGACGGCATCCGCAAGGGCGTGGGCAACTCGATCCTGGTCAAGGTCAACCAGATCGGCACGCTGTCGGAGACGCTGGAAGCCGTGGACATGGCGCACAAGGCCGGCTACACGGCCGTTCTGTCGCACCGCTCGGGCGAGACCGAGGACAGCACCATCGCCGATCTGGCGGTCGCCACCAACTGTGGCCAGATCAAGACCGGCTCGCTGTCGCGCTCCGACCGTCTGGCCAAGTACAACCAGCTCATCCGCATCGAGGAGATGCTTGGCACCGCCGCCCGCTTCGCCGGCCGCGGCATCCTCAAGGCGTAAGACGCTTTCAGGAGTCTCCTTTGAGAAAGGCCCCTTTCCGGACTGCCGGGAAGGGGCTTTTTTCTGTGTTCTCTTCCGGGTGCGTGCCCGGTGCGCGGGTGATTTCCAAATCACCACCGTGCAAGGCGTACCCGCTTCTGGTAAACAGCCGCCATAGTTTCGCCCGCTTGGAACGGCACCCTCTCAACGACGGCTTTCCCCGCCCGGACAGGACCCTCGACGCATGACCAAGACCACTTCTTTCGCCGCCCTGCTGCTTGGCGGCCTGCTGTGCAGCGGTTCCGTCCTCGCGCAGACGGCTTCGCTGCAGGACCGTCTGGACCGGCTGGAGTCGGGGGTGGAGGCGCTGGGCGGGCGCGTCGAGGTGGCGCAGGCCTATCCGGGCAACTCCTACACGCGGGGGCAGACCGCCGAGATCCAGCCGTCTCTGGCCGCCGATTTCGAAGTGCGGCTGCAGAAGCTGGAGCGCGCCCTGTCGGAGCTGACCGGGCGCTATGAAGAGGCGACCTATCAGATATCGCAGATGAAGGACCGGCTGGAGCGGGTCAACAGCGACATCGATTTCCGCCTGAAGGAGCTGGAGAGCAAGGGCGGCGGGGCGGCCAGCGACCCGTTCGGCAGCCCGGCCAAGCCCAGCGCGGCGACTCCGGCCGCAGCCTCCAGCGCCGCCAAGGCGCCTGAGAAGACGGCTGACAAGCCGGCGGAGAAGCAGACCGCCGCCCTGGCGCCGCTGCCCGCCAATTCGACCCCGGAAAAGCAGTACGAGCACGCTTTCGAGCTGCTGCGCCAGTCCGACTACGACAAGGCGGAGAAGGCGTTCAGCGATTTCCTGGCGAAGAACAAGGGCCATCAACTCGCCGGCAACGCCCAGTATTGGCTGGGTGAGACCTATTACGTCCGCAACAAGTTCCAGGACGCCGCGGTGGCCTTCGCCGAGGGTGTGCAGAAATATCCGAAGAACAACAAGGCGGCTGACAATCTGCTGAAGCTCGGCATGTCGCTGCAGCAGCTCAACCAGAAGAAGGACGCCTGCACGGCCTTCAACCAGTTGATCACCAAGTTCCCGGAGGCATCTGCCAGCGTTAAGCGCCGCGCCGACACCGAGCGCCGCCGTCTGAACTGCGCCTGACGGGTGCGGTGAGCGCGTCCGACCCGGCGGGGCCGATTTCCGCGGGTGAGTTCGCCGCCCGCATGGACCGGCTGGGCGGCTTCGAGACGCGGCCGCGCGTGGCCGTGGGCGTGTCCGGCGGGGCGGACAGCCTCGGGTTGGTTCTGCTCGCTCAGCGTTGGGCGGCGGAGCGGGGCGGGGATGTCCTCGCGCTGATCGTCGATCATGGCCTGCGCACGGAATCCGCGGCGGAGGCCGTTTGGGTGGGCGGCTGGCTCCAGGCCCGCGGCGTTTCCCACGCCATTCTGCGCTGGGACGGCGAGAAGCCGGCGACCGGCATCCAGGAGGCGGCCCGCGCCGCGCGCCACCGCCTGCTGGCCGAACACTGCCGCAGGGAGGGCATCCTTCATCTGGCGCTCGCCCACCACCGCGACGACCAAGCCGAGACGGTGCTGCTGCGCTTCGCCCGCGGCTCCGGCATTGACGGACTGGCCGGCATGGCGCCGGTGCGCGCGGCAGGAGCGGTCCGGGTGATCCGGCCGCTGCTGGACCTGTCTCACGAGCGGCTGGTGGCGACCTGCCGCGCTTTCGGCCAGGAGTGGTTCGAGGACCCGTCGAACCGCAACCCGCGGTTCGCCCGTGCCCGCCTGCGCGCGGCGGGAGAGGCGCTGGCCGCCGAGGGGCTGGACCCGCCGCGTCTGGCCGACCTCGCCCGCCGTGCCGCCCGCGCGCGCAACGCGCTGGAGGTTGGAACCGCCGCCCTGCTGGCCGAAGCCGCCGCGGTTTATCCGGAGGGCTGGCTGCGACTGGACCCGAAGCCTTTGCTGGACGCGCCGGAGGAGCTTGGCCTGCGCGCGTTGGTCCGCTGCATCGCCGTGACGGGGGGCGCAGCCTACCCGCCGAAGGATGAGGCGGCGGAGCGCCTGTTCACCGACATCGCGGCGGGACACTTCCGTGGGCGCACGCTTGGCGGCTGCAGCATTGTGCCGCGGCGGGAGCATTTGGTGATCGCGCGGGAACCGGTCGGGGTCACCGAACGGCTGGGCCTTGCTCCGGGCGGAGAGGTCTGGTGGGATCGCCGATTCGCCGTTCGGTTGGCGGCGGGGGCGGGCGGGGCGGTCACCGTGGCAAAATTGGGGCGGGAGGGGTGGCAAATGGTGCGGTCCGCAAGCCCGGATTCGGGCCGCATCGGCCTGCCCGAACCGGTCCGCGAGACCCTGCCGGCGCTTTGGGACGGAAACGGGCTGGCGGCGGTGCCGCATCTGGGCTTTTCGCGGCCCGGATTCCCCCTTTCGGCGGTCGCCCAGCACGCGCCCGGGGTGGCGTTGGCCGGCCCAGCTTTTCCGGTTGTTTCGGACCGTGTCGGCATTATTTAATCTGGGAACGTGCCCGTAAGCCCGGGAGGGGTGGCTCCGCATCAGCCTACCTTTCCGCGCAGGGTTCGCAGAAAGGCTTTCGACGTGAACAATTTCGGCAAGAATCTCGCGCTCTGGATCATCATCGGGCTGCTGCTGGTGGCCCTGTTCAACCTGTTCCAGAGCTCTTCCACGCGCAGCCCGCAGACGACGGTTCCGTTCAGCGAGCTTCTCGCCGAAGTGGACCGCGGCCAAGTGGCCGACGTCACCATCAAAGGAAACCAGGTCTCCGGCCACTTCACCGACGGCCGGTCCTTCAGCACCTACGTCCCGCCCGAAGCCGGGCTGGTCGAGCGGCTGACGCAGAAGAACGTGCGCATCAGCGCCGTTCCGGACGACAGCAACGTGCCGTCGCTGTTCTCCGTCCTGCTGTCCTGGTTCCCGATGCTGCTGCTGATCGGCGTCTGGATCTTCTTCATGCGTCAGATGCAGTCGGGCGGCGGCAAGGCCATGGGCTTTGGCAAGTCCCGCGCGCGCCTGCTGACGGAGAAGGTCGGCCGGGTCACCTTCGACGATGTCGCCGGCATCGACGAGGCCAAGCAGGAGCTGGCCGAAATCGTCGAGTTCCTGAAGGACCCGCAGAAGTTCCAGCGTCTGGGCGGCAAGATTCCGAAGGGCGTGCTGCTCGTCGGCCCGCCGGGCACCGGTAAGACCCTGACCGCGCGCGCCGTGGCGGGTGAAGCCAACGTGCCCTTCTTCACCATCTCCGGCTCCGACTTCGTCGAGATGTTCGTGGGTGTCGGCGCCAGCCGCGTCCGCGACATGTTCGAGCAGGGCAAGAAGAATGCCCCTTGCATCATCTTCATCGACGAAATCGACGCCGTGGGTCGTCATCGTGGCGCCGGCCTGGGTGGCGGCAACGACGAGCGCGAACAGACCCTGAACCAGCTGCTGGTCGAGATGGACGGCTTCGAGGCGAACGAGGGCGTCATCCTCATCGCCGCGACGAACCGTCCCGACGTGCTCGACCCCGCGCTGCTGCGTCCGGGCCGCTTCGACCGTCAGGTCGTCGTTCCGAACCCCGACGTGCTGGGCCGCGAGAAGATCCTCAAGGTCCACATGCGCAAGGTGCCGCTGTCCCCGGACGTCGATGCCAAGGTCATCGCGCGCGGCACCCCGGGCTTCTCGGGCGCCGACCTCGCCAATCTCGTCAACGAGGCCGCGCTGCTCGCTGCCCGCATCGGCAAGCGCGTCGTCGGCATGGCCGAGTTCGAGGCCGCCAAGGACAAGGTCATGATGGGTGCGGAACGCCGCTCCATGGTCATGACCGAGGACGAGAAGAAGCTGACCGCCTATCACGAGGCCGGTCACGCCATCGTCGCCATCCACCAGCCGGACAGCGATCCGGTGCACAAGGCCACCATCATCCCGCGCGGTCGCGCCCTGGGCATGGTGATGCGCCTGCCGGAAGGCGACCGCATCTCGCTGTCCCAGGCCAAGCTGCACGCCGACCTGCGCGTCGCCATGGGCGGCCGCATCGCGGAAGAGCTGATCTTCGGCAAGGACCGCGTGACCACCGGTGCGTCGGGCGACATCAAGATGGCGACCGACATGTCGCGCCGCATGGTCACCGAATGGGGCATGAGCGACAAGCTGGGCCCGCTGCTCTACGGCGAGCCGACGCAGGAGGTCTTCCTCGGCCACTCCGTCACCCAGCACAAGAACATGTCCGACGCCACGGCCCGCACGGTGGATGAGGAAATCCGCCGGATCGTCGACGAGGCGTACGGCGAGGCTCGCCGCATCCTGACGGAGAACATCGACCAGCTCCACACCATCGCCAAGGGCCTGCTGGAATATGAGACCCTGAGCGGTGAGGACATCGCCCGCCTGCTGCGCGGCGAGCCGCTGATCCGCAACGACGAGCGGGAAGGCTTCTCCCCGGCCCCGCCGAAGCAGCCAACCCCGACCTCGGGCCGCCGCCCCTCGGTGCCGACTACCAAGGAAAGCGGCGGGATGGACCCGGAGCCCCAGGGCACCTGATGCCCGGCACCTGATCCGCACCGCAGCTTTAGTCAGCGAAACCGGCGCTCCGCAAGGGGCGCCGGTTTTTCTTTGCCGACCATTTTCTTGAGGCCCTCCGGCTGTACGCGTCTCCCGTACGTCTTGGCGGAACCGAGGGACGGGACCATCGTACTGAACAGGGTTGTCTCAACCGAAAGCGCCGCCGATGCTGTTCCTGCCCATCTACGACGACAACCCGACGCGGCGGACGCCGGTCGTCACCATGGCGCTGATCGCGCTGTGCGTGATGGTGTTCCTGTGGCAGCTTTCGCTGGGCGCGCGGGGCGGAGACCTCGCGGTCTATTCCTTCGGCCTCGTTCCGGCGGTGCTGTTCGGCCACGCCGAACTGCCGGAGCCGTTGCGGGTCGTTCCGCCCTGGATGTCCGTCATCACCTCCATGTTCATGCATGGCGGCTTCCTGCACATCGCCGGCAACATGCTGTACCTCTGGATCTTCGGCAACAACGTCGAGGACAGCATGGGGCGGGGCCGCTTCGTGGTCTTCTACCTGCTGTGCGGAACGGCGGCGGCACTGGCCCAGAGCTTCGCCGCCCCAATGTCCGAAGTCCCGATGGTGGGGGCGAGCGGGGCCATCGGCGGGGTGCTCGGCGCTTATCTGGTGCTGCACCCGCGGGCCAATGTCGGCGTTTTCTTCTGGTTCATCATCATCGTGCGCGTCATCAGCGTCCCGGCGGTGCTGGTGTTGGGCTTCTGGTTCGTCGGGCAGATCCTGAGCGGGGTCACCACCCCGACCTCCGACGACAGCGGCGGGGTGGCCTTCTGGGCGCATGTCGGCGGGTTCGTCATGGGGGCCGCACTGATCCCCTTCTTCAAGCGGCCCGAGGTGCGGCTGCTGGAGCCCCAGCACAGCCGCCCCTTCGCGGTCGTTCCGCCTGGCACCCGGCTGCGTCGCGGCAGCGTGCCGGAAGCGGGCGACCGCCGCCGTCCCTTTCGATGAATGATAGGAATGATCTATCGGTTTTGTTGGATCATTCGATTGGACCTGTCGCCGCCCGACCCGCATGCTGAGGCTGAACAAAAACGGCGATGTTCGGGAGATCGGCGATGACCAAGACCTTCAGCTTTGCCTGCATCCACTTCACGGTGGCCTTTACGGTCGGCTATCTGATGACCGGCAGCATCGCGATGGGCGGCGCGCTGGCTCTGGTGGAACCGCTGTGCAACACGGTGGCCTATCACCTGCACGAGAAGGCCTGGGCAGCCCATGAACGCCGCAAGGCACAGGCGGCCGAGGCGGAGCCGGCGGAGGGGACCGCTGTTCCGGCCTGAAAAGATCGGAGGTTATCCCCTCTCCACTCCGGGGAGAGGGTTAGCTTGAGGGGGTTCGCTTGACCATCCGTCCGGCAAAAGCGCAACCCCCTCACCGGCCCTCTGGGCCACCCTCTCCCCAGAGGGGAGAGGGCTAAAAGAAGCGGCCAACAAGCAGATTGGGAAATGGAAACCAGTTTAGCGCGACCGCAGGTAGGCCAGCACCGTTTCCGGAGCGGACTCGCCATAGGGGTCGCCGCCCTCGTCGGCGTCGTTGATGCCCGGCTCCTCGAACAGCTTCTCGATCACCCCGTCGGTCACCACCATGGCGTAGCGCCAGCTCCGCATGCCGAAGCCGACATGATCCTTGTTGATCAGCATGCCCATGCGGCGGGTGAAATGGCCCGCGCCGTCGGGGATCAGCTTGACGTTCTTCACGCCGAGATGCTTGCCCCACTGGAACATCACGAAGGCGTCGTTGACGCTGAGGCAATAGACCTCGTCGACGCCCAGGTCGCGGAACTCCGGATAGAGCGCGTCATAGGTCGGCACCTGCTGGTTGGAGCAGGTCGGGGTGAAGGCGCCGGGCAGGGAAAAGACGACGACGCGCTTGCCGGTGAACAGTTCGTCGCTGTTGACGTCCTGCCAGCGGAACGGGTTGGGGCCGCCGACGCTTTCGTCGCGCACGCGGGTCTTGAACACGACCGAGGGGACTTTGCGTCCTTCCATGATGGTCTCCGGATCGAAGTGAAGCGGTTGGTGTGGGATGGCCTGAAGCTTAGCCGTTCAACGGATTGACGAAAACCGGCCGGAACAGCCTGCGCGGTCTTGTCTCAGCATCAGGGCAGGAGCGCCTCTGCGAAGGGGCGGAAGACCCCCTCCGTCACCAACCGTTTCACCGCCGCGATGTCCGGGGCCATCGCGCGATCCTCCGTCCACACCGCCACGCGGGCGCGCAGCAGCCCCCGCGCGCGCTCCAGCGCGGGGGAGGAGGCCAGCGGCGCCCGCAGATCAATCCCCTGGGCCGCGGCCAGCAGTTCCACCGCGACGATCCCCGCCAGATTGTCGGCCATGTCCGTCAGGCGGCGGGCGGCGTGGGTCGCCATGCTGACATGGTCCTCCTGGTTGGCGGAGGTGGGCAGGCTGTCCACGCTGGCCGGGTGGGCCATCTGCTTGTTCTCGCTGGCCAGCGCCGCTGCGGTGACCTGGGCGATCATGAAGCCGCTGTTCAGCCCGCCGTCGGCCACCAGGAAGGGCGGCAGGCCCGACAGATGGGTGTCCATCAGCAGCGCGATCCGCCGCTCTGACAGCGCCCCCGTCTCGGCGATGGACAGGGCCAGCACGTCGGCGGCCATCGCCACCGGCTCGGCGTGGAAGTTGCCGCCCGACAGGATGTCGCCGCTGTCCGGGAAGACCAGCGGGTTGTCGGAGACGGCGTTGGCCTCGCGCTCCAGCACGCCCGCGGCGAAGCGCAGATGGTCGAGCACCGCGCCCATCACCTGCGGCTGGCAGCGCAGGCTGTAGGGGTCCTGAACCGTCTCGTGCCCTTCGCGGTGGGAGTCGCGGATGCCGCTGCCCTGGAGGAGGGAGCGGTAGGCGGCGGCCACGTCGCGCTGGCCCGGCTGTCCGCGCAGGTCATGGATGCGTGCGTCGAACGGGCCGTCGCTGCCGAGAGCCGCATCGACGCTGAGCGCGCCGGCGACCAAGGCGGCGGCGAAGCCGTCCTCTGCCGCGACCAAGCCGGCCAGACCCAGCGCGGTGGACACCTGCGTGCCGTTCAGCAGGGCCAACCCCTCCTTGGCCTCCAGGGACAGCGGCGCCAGCCCGGCGCGGGCCAGCGCCTCGGCGGCGGGCAGCCGCTCGCCGTCCACGTCCGCCTCGCCCTCGCCGATCAGGACGCCGGTCAGGTGGGCCAGCGGCGCCAGATCGCCGGACGCCCCCACCGACCCCTTGGCCGGTACCACCGGCAGGATGCCGCGGTTGTAGAGCGCCAGCAGCGCCTCGATCACCGCCATGCGCACGCCGGAATGGCCGCGCGCCAGCGCGTTGACCTTCAGCGCCAGGATCAGCCGCACCACGCCCGGCGGCAGGTCCGGCCCGGTGCCGGCGCTGTGCGACAGGACCAGCCGCCGCTGCAACTCACGCACCTGATCCGGTGGAATGCGCTTCTTCGCCAGCAGGCCGAAGCCGGTGTTCACGCCATAGACCGCGCGCTCCCCGCCCGCCGCCTCCGCCACCGTGCGGGCCGAGGCGTCGATGGCGGCGCGGCAACCGGGCGCCAGGGCCAACACGGGCGGGTCGCGCAGGATGCGCCGCAGGTCGGGCAGGGCGAGATGGCCGGGGGCGAAGGTCAGCGTGTCGGTCATGCGGCGTTCCTTGAAACGGGGCAAACAGGGCAGTCCTTCACATGAGGCGCCGTTGTCGTTTGCGCAAAGGGGGTGGTTTTCAGTGGCATTCCTGTGATGTCCCTCAATCTTCAGATTTCATTTACCAAAAACGCGCCAACTGGCCTCGCCTGCATCCAGTGGGCACTGCCGCAAACGGTGACAATTGGAGGGCTGTAAATGCCTCGCTTGTTTTCTCGCGGGTCTGAAAAGACCAATAAAGATATGGCTCACGGGGGACGTTACTTCACCCGGGTACTCGTTGGTGCATTTGTCTTCAGCGCTACCATCAATCTCCTGATGTTGGCGATGCCACTTTATTCCCTTCAGGTCTTTAGCCGGGCCATTCCGTCCGGCAACATCGATACGCTGGTCATGCTGACGGTCATCGTCGTCCTGGCCCTGACGTTGAGCGCCGCCATGGAAACGGTGCGGGCACGCATCCTGGCCCGCGCGGGCAACGCGCTGGAGGTCACCTGGCGCCGCCGGCTGACCGCTGACGTGCTGGACGCTTCGGGCCGCGGCCGTCCGGACACCGCCCCGGTCAGCGACCTCATGGAGGTCAAGGGCGCGATGAGCCGTCCGTCGCTGCCGGCCCTGATGGACCTGCCCTGGGTGCCGCTGTATGTCATCGGCATCTACCTGATCCACCCGCTGCTCGCCGTGATCCTGGTCGCCGCGATGGTCATCATGACGGCGCTCGGCTATCTGAGCAACTGGGCGGTCCGCCACTTCGCCGAAGACAGCAAGGCCCCGGCCAGCCGCTCGCAGCGCCTGTTCGACTCCCTGCTGTCGCGGTCGGAGACGGTGCGCGGCCTGCGCATGGGGCCGAGCGCGCTGGACGCCGTGGCCCGCGATGCCATGACCACCTCCGCCCTGCAGGGCCGCTCGACCGAGCGCGCCGCCGCCATCGGTGCCTTCACCAAGTGGGTCCGCATGGTCATCCAGATCGCGGTGACCGGCGTCGGCGCCCTGCTGGTGATCGAGCAGCACCTGTCCTTCGGCGGCATGATCGCCACCTCCATGCTGGTCGGCCGCGCCCTCGCCCCGGTCGAGCAGACCGCCGGCGCCTGGGGCCAGATCCAGAAGTCCTACCAGGCCTTCCGCCGCCTGTTCCCGCTGCTGAAGCGCCTGTCGCTGGAGCCGGAGCGCCCGATGATCCCGGTGGAACGCGAGCGCCTGACCGTCGAGAACCTGCTGTTCGTCTCCCCCCGCGACCAGAAGCCGATCCTGCGCAGCGTCACGCTGGCGGTCGAGCCGGGCCAAACGGTGTGCATCGCCGGTCCCAACCGCTCCGGCAAGTCGGTCCTGGCCCGTCTGCTGGCCGGTGTGGCAATGCCGTCGGCGGGCACCGTGCGGCTGGGCGGTCTGGCCGTCGCCTCGCTGAACCCGGAAACCCCGGAGCAGGGCATCGGCTACATGGCGCAGGGCGCCGATCTGCTGCCCGGCACCATCGCCGAGAACATCGCCCGCTTCACCGAGACGACGCGGGAGAAGGTCGAGGACGCCGCCAAGCGCGCCGGCATCCATTCCTGGGTCGAGAGCCTGCCCGGCGGCTATGAGACCGAGGTGACCGACCCGCTGTTTCCGATCACCGGCGCCTCGGCCCGCCTGATCGCCCTGGCCCGCGCCGGCTACGGCCGCCCGTCGCTGATGGTTCTCGACGAGCCGTCGGCTGGCATGGACGAGATCGGCCACAAGGCGGTGCGCGAGTTCATCGTCGAGGCCAAGAACAGCGGCGTCACCACCATCGTGCTGACCCATTCCCCGGCTTTCGTCGACATCTCCGACAAGACCTTCGTACTGAAGAACGGCATGGCGGTGGAACTGCCGCAACGTCAGCAGGAGCAGCAGGGTCCGAACTGGAGCCGCCTGCGCAACATCGGCCCGGCGCCGGTGCAGAGCGCCGCCGGCTGACGCCGGAACCTCCAGACCAGCACCCAGCCCTTCCGGCGATCAAGGACCGATTGTTATGACCGACACCACCATGAACACCTACAAGACGAAGACCATGACGTCGATCGGCGCGCTGCGCGCGCTGGTTCCCGACACCCGGGTCAGCGGGCTTCTAGCCGGCGGCTTCATGGTGCTGGCGGTGGGCTTCGGCGGGATGACCGCCTGGGCCGCGCTCGCCCCGCTTCACAGCGCCGTCATGGCCTCAGGCGCTCTGGCCCCGGAGACCGGCCGCAAGATCGTGAAGCACACCGAGACCGCCCAGATCGAGGAGATCCTCGTCAAGGAAGGCGATACGGTGAAGGCCGGTCAGGTCCTGATGCGGCTGGACAGCACGGAAGCGGCGACCCGGCTCCAGGTGCTCAGCACCTCCTGGCTGGAAACCCAGGCGCTGGAAGCGCGGCTGACCGCCGAGCTGTTCGAGCAGCCGGCCATCGAGTGGCCGGAGGAGCTGCTGCGTCGCCGCGGCACCGACCGCACGGTCGAGAAGCTGATGGGCAACCAGGAAACCCTGTTCCAGGTCCGCCGCAACCAGCTCGACACCGAGGCCAAGCTGACCAAGGAGCGCGTCGCCACGCTGCGCGAGGAGGGCAAGAGCCTTCAGGAGCAGCGCAGGTTCCTGGCCCGCGAGATCCAGCTCATCGAGGACGATCTGCGCATCACCCAGGGCCTGCTGTCCCGCGGCAACGCCACCCGCACCAAGCTGGTCGAGCAGCAGAAGGAAGAGGCTCAGCTCAAGGGCCGCGACCGGGAGCTGGAGGCCCGCATCGCCCAGGCCAACCAGGCCGCCGTGGACGCCGAGGGCGACCTTCTGCGCCGCCGCAACGACTTCCGCGAAAAGGTGCTGGTCGATCTGGAGAAGTCCCGCGGCGACGTCATCCGCCTTGCCGAGCAGATCCGAGACGCCGCCAACCGGCTGGAAACCCGAGCGATCAAGGCTCCGGACGCCGGCACCGTCGTGATGCACAGCCATTGGGCCGCCGGCGGCACGATCACCGCGAACGAGCCGATCCTGGACATCATCCCGGATGGCCGCGCCCTGCTGGCCGAGGTGAAGGTCCAGCCGAAGGACATCAAGTCGCTGACCGTCGATCTGCCGGTGAAGGTGCAGTTGACCGCCTATGACAGCCGCGTCGTCGGCTCGCTGGATGGCACGGTGACCTACGTCTCGGCCGACCGCGTGATGGACCCGATCACCCGGCAGGAGTCCTACATCGCGCGGATCAAGCTGAAGGACAGCGACTCCCATCAGGTCCACAACCTGACGATCAAGCCGGGCATGCCGGTGGAGGCGCGCATCCTGCTGTCCGCCCGCACCCCGCTCGACTATCTGGTGCAGCCCCCTGTCGCACTCCTACGTGAAAGCGTTCATTCAGGAGTAAGGGGCCAAGAGTAAGGAGCCGCAAGCTCCGCGATGGTTCTGAAAAGGAAAGGGCGGCTTCCCATGGGGGAGGCCGCCCTTCCTTGTTTGGCGAAGCGGGATGGTATCAGCCGCGCGGGCCGTGCAGGCGCCGCGCCGCGAGGTCCAGAGCCAATTTCAGCTGGGCGAGCGAATAGGGTTTGTTGACCACGCCCAGCGGGTAGGTCTCGGTGATGCGGGCCATGATCGCATGGTTGGCGTAGCCGGACAGGAAGATCGAGCGGACGCCGTAGTTGGCGCGCAGACGCCGCGCCGCTTCGATCCCGTCGCCGCCGGCCAGCCGCACGTCCATCAGCGCCACGTCGGGACGCTCGCGCCCGGCGATGGCCACCGCCTCCTCTTCCGTGCGTGCGGTGCCGCAGACGATGTGGCCGAGATCCATGGCGGCCATGCCCACCGCCTCGGCGGCCAGGGATTCGTCCTCCACGATCAGCAGCCGCAGGGGGCGACCGCCGCTTGGGTCGCGCGTCGGGGTGATTCTGTTCGGTTGGATTCCGTCCGGTCGGCCTGGGCGGCCGGGCCGCAGCGGTGCCGCCATTCCAGGCTGGACGCCGGTCGTGCCAGCGTGTCCACATCGTCCCGTGTCATGACCACCACCCCTATGCGTCGCCGCAGGTGTTGTTGGTAAAGATTCATTTACCAAATAAAGTGGTAGCCGCACCCATTTCGGAGTTCAAGGAAAATCGGTGTGACGTGGGTGCGTTCGAACGAGGTGCGACCTTCCCGCAACAATGCGGCGAAGGAGGAGTCAGCGTTTGGGTCGGCTCAGCCAGTCCACGTTTCCACTGCGGGGAGCGGTGCCGTTGGCTCCGGAGCTCCCCTTGCGACCGGACAGGGGCGAGAGCCAGGAGGGAGCCAGCGGCGCGTCGGGAACGGGGTCCGGCGCCGCCGGGCGCTGCGGCGCCGGGGCCGGCGCGCGCGGCACGAAGGGCGACAAGACGGGCGCCGGAGCCACCGGTGGTGGCGGCGAGACCTCGCGCGCCGGTTCGGAGGCGAAGGACGGGGCCGGCTCGTCGGACGGCGGCGGCGCGTAGGTTTGGGGCGCGGTCTGGGGGGAGGAAGTCTGCGGCGAGGATGGCGGTGCTGCCGGAGACCCGGTGGCAGACGGGGGACGCGGTTCGGCGACGGCCCGCGTCGGGCGGTCGTCATCGTCCACCGGGCCGGTCTGGGTGTTGATGCGCCGCGCCTCGTCGCGGATGGACAGCAGAGTGGACACCGCGAACTGGAGCAGCGGCGCCATCGTCTCGGAGTTCGCCAACTCCTCCGCCGTCAGGGCGGCGAAGCGCTGGCGAACCTGCTCCACTGCGTCCTCGATGCTGTCGCGCAGGGCGCCGGTGTCCTGGAGGACGCGCTCAAGATCCTCCCGAAGGGCCGAAATCTCGCAGGCTTGGCGCAACTCGTGGAAGCCGATGGGAGTCCCCGGCGTCCGCCCGGAGTCGGCGGTCCGCTGATCCTGCGATCGGAAATCATAGGGCATCTTCGCCAAACGCCGGGCCCTATCCTGCAATCCTGATGGAGACCAAGGAAGGTTGCCGTGTCACAGGTTTAATGCGGTTGAACATGGTTGGAAACCGTTTGCGCACCCCAATCGCTTGTACTATTTTTTCCGCACCGGGGGGAACGGAATCCTGCGGTATCACAAATCCTACCCACCCCTCCCCAGAACCACGCATGCCGGGTACTCACGGTGTCGATTGATCGCGCGGAACTGGAACGGCTCCTTGCCGATCGTCCGACTGGAAACCGCTCGGCCATGCAGGCCGTCCGCGAAAGCTACGCCGACATCGGCCTGATGCGCGAGCGCGGCCTGTCATGGGCGGACATCTCCGACGTTCTGGCGAAGCTGGGCGTTACCGCCCGCGACAACCAGCCGATCTCGCCCGTCACCCTGCGCTCCGCCTTCTTCCTCGTGGGGAATGAGGGACGCGACGGAGCTGCGGACGGGGAGAATGCGGGTGGGACGACCCCGCGCGAGACTCTGGACGCGGTGCACCGCGCTGCCCTGGCCGCTGGACAGTCGGCGGACGGCGAGGATGCGGCGCTTGAGCCGGAACCGGAACCGGAACCGGAACCGGCCGAACCGGAACCGGCCGAACCGGAACCGGCCGAACCGGACATGGCGGATCGCGCGACCGATGGTTTGTCGGAAGCCGCCGTGCCGGACCCGGAACTCCCTCCCGATCCTGAACCGGAGCCGATCCCCGCTCCGGAACCGGAGTCCGCCGGTGCGCCGGAGGACGCGACTCCAACACCGGTTCCGGGCGTCTCCGCCATACAGGCTCCGCTTCCCAAAGCTCCGGACCTTAACGTTTCAACACCTCAAAATTCGACAACGAACAGACCCTGGAAAGGCGATCGCATGCTGGGCACCATCTTCGTTCTCAACGACCGCGGTGGCGTCGGCAAGACGCTGCTGTCTCACCACCTGATGGCCACCGCCATGCTCGAAGGCCTTCAGCTCAAGGTCGTCGAATATGAGGTGAACGAGCGCCTGAACCGCCTGTTCGGCCCGGAAGTGGTGGAGCACCGTCGCATCACCCAGGACTTCATGAACATGATGGGCTCGGGCGACGGCTTCTACGAGTTCTGGGACCAGATTGGTCCGGAGTTGCAGCGCGGCGGGCGCCTCTTCGATTTCGGCGGCAACATCTCCCAGTGGTTCTTCAACTGGGCTGAGGTATCGGGCTTCGACTACTATGTCGGCGAGGGCGAGCGGCTGACCTTCATGGTGCCGGTCACCGTCGATCTGGCTTCGCTGTCCACCGGCATGAACACGCTGGAGCGCATCGCCACCATCGCCCCGAAGGCCAAGCGCGTTCTGGTCGAGAACGGTTTCTCCGGTCCCTTCTCGCAGCTCGACGACAGCCAGTACGCCCGCCGCAAGGCGGAGATGGTCGAGCGCGAGGGCGTGGAGGTCATCTCCATGGCGCCCTGCACGGCCCCCGGCCTGGGCCCGCCTGACCGGCCACCGCATCGACGAGGTGGCGCAGATGACCCGCGAGGATCTGGTGAAGCTGGGTATGACCCCGCCGGTCGCCTCCCGCTCGCTGATCATCATCCACGAGTGGCTGCGCACGATGCGGCAGGCGCTGTCGCCCTATCTGCGCGACGCCTTCAACCAGTCCTCCGGTCCGGCCGCCAAGACCGGCGCCCGTCAGGGCGCGCTCTGACAGGAATGAGCATCGCCAGCATGTGAGAACGGGGGCCTTCGCGGCCCCCGTTTCTTTTTGCCGGCTGAAGACGTTACGCGAAGGCTTCGACCAGCGCCGCGAACTCCTGGGGGCGTTCGGCGTGCAGCCAGTGGCCGGCGCCCTCGATCATCTCGATGGCGGCCTTCGGGAAGTGGCGGCGGATGGCCGCGTGGTTGTCCGGCACGATGTAGTCGGACCGGGTGCCCCCGATGAACAGGGTGGGGCCGTCGTAGCGGGCGTCGCCCAGATCCGGGAAGCCGATCAGGTCGCTCATGCGGGCGCCGATGGCGTCGAGGTTGATCCGCCAGTGAAACGACCCCTGCTCCAGAACGAGATTCTGCAACAGGAAGGAGCGCAGGGGGGCTTCCGGCACCGCATCGACCAACTGCGCCTCGACCTCCGACCGGCGGGTGCAGCCTTCCAGCTTGGCCTGCTTCATCGCCGCCACGAAGGGGGCGTGGGTGTGGGTGTAGGCGACCGGCGCGATGTCGGCCACCGCCAGACGCTCCACCCGGTCGGGATGGTTCAGCGCCAGGGTCATCGCCACCTTGCCGCCCATGGAGTGACCGACCACCGACGCCCGCGCAAAGCCGCGGTCGTCGAGGAAGCGCAGCACGTCCGCGGCCATTGCCGGGTAGGTCATCTCGTCCGACCAGGGGGCGCCGCCGTGGTTGCGCAGGTCCAGGGCGTAGACCCGGTGCCGCTCCGCGAAGCGCTTCGCCAGGGTCTGCCAGTTGCGCGCCGACCCGAACAGGCCGTGCAGGACCAGCAGGGGGGTGCCGCCGTTCGCTTCGCCGGCTTCCAGATAGGTGAGGGGAAGACCCTGGGCCATGGACGTTCCGCTTGTCTGAAGGTGGGGGATGGGGCAATGGGTGGGCGGCGATCCTAGCAGACCGTTTCCGTCCACCGCCTTCAAATTCCACACGGGCCGGCATGCCGAAAGGCGTGACGCGGGCGGGGAAACCGCTAGGATGGCGCCGCCCATCAGAGGACCCGTACGCACCGTGCTCCGCAACATCCTGTCCGTCGGCGGGCTGACGCTGGTCAGCCGCGTCCTTGGCTTTCTGCGCGACGTCCTGACCGCAGCGCTGCTCGGCGCCGGGCCGGTGGCCGACGCCTTCTTCGTGGCGTTCCGGCTGCCCAACCATTTCCGCGCCCTGTTCGCGGAGGGGGCCTTCAACTCGGCCTTCGTGCCGCTGTTCTCCGCCAAGCTGGTGCAGGACGGGCAGGCCGCCGCCAAGCGCTTCGCCGAGGAGGTGATGAGCCTGCTGCTGGCGGTGCAGTTGCTGTTCCTGGCCGGCATCCTGGCGATCATGCCGCAGTTCATGACCGTCTTCGCGCCGGGCTTCTCCGACGAGCCGGAGAAGTTCCGGCTGGCCGTCCTCTTCACAAGCATCACCTTCCCGTACCTGCTGTTCATCTCGCTGGAATCGCTGCTGGCCGGCGTGCTCAACAGCATGGGGCGGTTCGGGGCGGCGGCGGCGGCGCCGATCCTGCTGAATCTGTGCCTGATCGCGGCGATGGTGCTGGCCGCGCCGCTGCTGCCCACGGTCGGCCACGCCCTGTCCTGGGGCGTCTTCGCCGCTGGGCTGGCGCAGTTCCTCTATCTCTACTGGGAGGCCAGCCGCGCCGGGATGGGGCTGCGTCTGCCCTGGCCGCGCCTGACGCCGGACGTGAAGCGGTTCCTGACCGTGTTGGGGCCGGCGGCGCTGGGGTCCGGCCTGACGCAGATCAACCTGTTCGTTGACACGCTGATCGCCTCGCTGCTGCCCACCGGGGCGGTGTCCTACCTCTATTACGCGGACCGGCTGAACCAGTTGCCGCTGGGCGTCATCGGGATCGCGGTGGGAACCGTTCTGCTTCCGGAAATGGCCCGGCGCATCAAGGGCGGCGACGAGCCCGGCGCGGTGGAGAGCCAGAACCGGGCGGTGGAGTTGTCGCTGGTTCTGACCCTGCCGGCCGCCGCCGCCTTCCTGGTCGCCGGCCTGCCCATCGTGTCGGTGCTGTTCCAGCACGGCGCCTTCGGTCCGACCGACGCCGCGCAGTCCGCCGCCACCCTGCAGGCCTACGCTCTGGGCCTGCCGGCCTTCGTGGTGATCCGCAGCCTCGTGAACGGCTTCTACGCCCGGCACGACACGGCGACCCCGGTGCGGGTGGCGCTGGCCGCGACGGCGGTCAACGTGGCGCTGAAGCTGGCTCTGATGGGGCCGCTGGCCCAGGTCGGGCTGGCGGTGGCGACCTCCGTCGCCGCCTGGGTCAACGCCGGGCTGCTGGCGTGGCTGCTGACCCGGCGCGGGCTGTTCAAGGCCGATGCCCGGCTGCTGCGCAACCTGCCGCGCATGGCCATCGCGGCGCTCGCCATGGGCGGCACGCTGTGGCTGGTGCAGACCCAGCTGTCGTCCTGGCTGACCGCCCATGGGCTGTTCGAGCGGCTGGGCGGGCTGGTGTTGCTCGGCCTTGCCGGCCTGCTGGTCTACGCGGTGCTGGCGGTCGCGCTGGGCCTGCTGCGCCGGTCGGATCTCGGGCGGTTCCGCCGGCGTCGCAAGAGCGTCTGATGCCTACGCCGACGGCCCGTTCTTGACAGGGCGGGCCGGGTCGGCGGTCCATTCCGACATCGACCCGTCATAGAGGCGGACCCCGTCGATCCCCGCCACCTCGCTCAGCGCGAACCAGGACACCGAGGCGAGGTGGCCGGTGTTGCAGAAGGTGATCGTCGCGTCGCCGGTCCCGGCCCGCTCCGCCAGCGCCTTCACCGCGTCGGTGGGGAGGAAGCGCTTCTCGGCGGCGGAATAGAAGGAACTGCTGTCGAACGGCAGCGCCCCCGGGAGCGTGCCCGGAACACGGGCCTGCGGGCTCTTGGCCTTGCCCTCGAACTGCTCGGCGGAGCGGGCGTCCAGCAGCGGGACGGCTCCGCCGGCCACCGCCGCCGCGACCACGGGCAGGGGCGCGCGCAAGTCCTCGCGGGGGGCCGCGGTGAAGGTGGCGGCAGGACGGGCGGCGGCGGTCGTGGCGACGGGATTGCCGGCGTCGGTCCAGGCGGCGAAGCCGCCGTCCAGCACCGACACGCGGTCATGGCCCAGCGTCTTGAAGGTCCAATAGACGCGCGTCGCGTTCCCCATGTCGGCGGCGCTCAGGCCGCTGGCGACCAGCACGACGTGGTCGCCGTTGCCGATTCCCAACCCGCCGATCAGCCCTTCCAGAACGGCGGCGTCGGGCAGCAGGCCCGGAACGCCGTCCACCGTCGCCCGCCAGCCGGCCTTGGCGTAGTCGGAATGGATCGAACCGGGGATGAAGCCGCCCAACGGCGGCGTGCGCATGTCCAGAACCACGAGGTCGGGGCGGTCGAGGGCACCCTTCAGCCAGGCGCTGTCGACCAGCGGGCGATGGGAATCGGTCGTCATGGCTCTGCCTTCGCGGCTGGTTTCACGTCGGGAGGGCAGGGTATCAACACAAGGCGGCGCAGGAAAACCAAATCTGCACTGTTGTATCCTATCCTTGTCGCAGGGTGTCGCGACGGTCGCCGTTGCCCCGGCGCGCCCGGTGCGGTAACTCTTGTCGGTTGAAGGGTCTTGTGATCCAGGCGAAGGAGTGCGGCATGGCCAACATCGACGATCTGCTGGGCGCCGGCTCGTCCGACGACATGAGCAGCGATGCCTTCGCCATCGGGGACGCGCCGGTCGAGATCAAGGTGGTCATCGGCACCGCCATGCTGCGCGTCCGCGACCTGCTGAAGCTGGGCCGCGGCGCCGTCGTGGAACTGGACCGGCACCTGAAGGACCCGACCGACGTGTATGTGGAGGGCGTCCTCGTCGCCCGCGGCGAGGTGGTCATCGTGGACGACAAGATCGGTGTCACCCTGACCGACTTCGTGAAATCCAGCCGCGAGTGGAAGCGCTAAGGTTTTAGTGCTTTGATACGTTTTCGTAATGACATGTTCCGGGAGCGAAACGTTATGTTGCGCTCCCGGAACAATCATGATGCGGCTTCGCAACGATCCTTACGGCGTCATTCGGTCGGCTCGGGAACCACGATGTCCAGCGGCGTGCCGGTGGCGTGGGCGTAGAGCATCAGGTCGTTCAGCAACTCGGCCTCCTGCTCGCCGGCGTCCTTGCGGCGGATGGCGACCAACTTGTCGAGCGCCTTGATGTTGAAGCCCGCGGATTTGACCTCGCTGCGCAGGTCCTTCAGGTCGGCCTTCAGGCCGTCGATCTCGTCCATCAACCGCTCCATGCGGTCGGCGAACTGCTTCAATTGGTCGGCGGCGGTGGTGTTGAAACCGGTCGTCACGACGGAACCATCTCCTTCAGGAACGGGAACCCCGCCGCCTTCGGCTTCCTGACCGGACCGCGGGGGGAGGCGCTGTTAGCACAGCTCGCGGCGCTTTGTCCGGGGACAACGCGCGTGGCTTGACGCGGCGTGGCCGGCAATGCTTTCGTGGCTGCGGCCGTCCTTGCGGCGCTGGAGAGCGAACACGATGTCCGACCTGCCGCCGCTTGGCACCCCGCGTCTTTTTTCGAATCCGCGTGCCGACACGGACCAACCCTACGAGTCCGCCGAACGGGCGATCCTGAGCCGCGCCGCCTTCCAGGACGCGATGAGCGAGATCGGCGCCTGGCCGGGCTACGCCCCGACCCCGCTGCGCTCGCTGAGCGGGCTGGCCCGCGCCGCCGGCATCGACCGCATCTGGTACAAGGACGAGAGCAGCCGCTTCAACCTGCACAGCTTCAAGGCGCTGGGCGGCGCCTACGCCGTGCTGCGCCTTCTGGTGCGCGAGGTGCAGGCCCGCGTGCCCGGCGTGCCGGTGACCGCGCTGGATCTGGTGGTTGGGCGCTACGCCAAGGTGACCCGCGGCATCACGGTGACCACGGCGACCGATGGCAACCACGGCCGCTCCGTCGCCTGGGGCGCGCAGGTGTTCGGCTGCGGCTGCGTCATCTACATTCCCGGCAACTGCTCGCAGGGGCGGCAGCAGGCCATCGAGTCCTTCGACGCCCGCGTCGTCCGCGTTGCCGGCAACTACGACGATGCGGTGCGGCAGGCGGCGGCGGACGCGCGGGAGCATGGCCGGCACGTCGTCTCAGACACCTCCTACACCGGTTACATGGACATCCCGCGCGACGTCATGCAGGGCTACACCGTGATGGTGGAGGAAGCGATCGGCCAGCTTCCGGCCAGCGAGCGCCCGACCCACGTCTTCGTGCAGGGCGGGGTTGGGGCCTTGCCCGCCGCCGTCTGCGGCCATCTGTGGGAAAGCTTGGGCCGCCAGCGCCCGCGCTTCGTGGTGGTGGAGCCGCACGCCGCCGACTGCCTGTATCAGAGCGCCGTCAACGGCCGTCCGACGCCGTCCAAGGGCGATCTGGAAACGCTGATGGCCGGGCTGGCCTGCGGCGAGGTGTCCCTGCTGGCCTGGGCGATCCTGGAGCGTGGCGCCGACGATTTCCTGACCATCCCCGACGACGCGGCGGTGGCGACCATGCGCCTGCTGGCCGAGGGGCGGCACGGCGGGCGGCCCATCGTGGGCGGGGAGTCCGGCGTGGCCGGTCTGGCCGGCCTGCTCTGCGCCGCGGCGGACCCGGCGACCCGCGCCAGCCTGGGCCTCGCCCCGGACGCCCGCGTGCTGGTCTTCGGATCGGAAGGGGCGACCGACCCCGAGGTCTATGAATCCCTGGTGGGCCGCAAGCCGGACGCGGTGCTGGGCGGCGCCTGACCCCTGCTTTGCCTCCGCTTGGCCTGCCATGCGTGGACTTCCCGCGCTGGTCCCTTGCGTGAGCCCGGCGGGGCGGTTCACCATGGCGCCCCATGAAAATCGGACCCCGCAGACTGGACATCAGGGAATGGACCGCAGAGACGTCAACCCGCTCGTCGCCGCCACGGAAGCCCCGCCCATCGCCGAGGCGTGGCGCTGGGTCGAGGGCCGCAGCTTTCCGGCGGACAAGCCGCTGATCGACCTCTGTCAGGCGGTGCCCGGCTATCCGCCCGCCGACGCGCTGACCGCCCATCTGGCCGAGCAGGTGCGGGCGCCGGACACGGCGCGCTACACCGCCATCGACGGCATCCCGCCGCTGACCGACGCGCTGGCCCGGCGCACCGGCTCGCTCTACGGTGGCGAGGTGGTGGCGAACGAGGTGCTGATCACCGCCGGCTGCAACCAGGCCTTCGCGGTGGCGGTGATGGGGCTGGCGCGGGCCGGCGACAACGTGATCCTGCCCGCCCCTTGGTACTTCAATCACAAGATGACGCTGGACATGCTGGGCATCGAGGCCCGGCCGCTGGCGCTGCGCGAGGAGAACGGGCTGATTCCGGACCCGGCGGAGGCCGAGCGGCTGATCGACGCCGGCACCCGCGCGCTGGTGTTGATCTCCCCCAACAACCCGACCGGCGCCATCGCCTCGCCCGACGCCATCGCGGCGCTGTACGAACTGTGCGAGCGGCGCGGCGTCAAACTGCTGCTCGACGAGACCTACCGCGACTTCCCGGATTGGGAGGGGCGGGCGCCGCATGGGCTGTTCCAGCGGCCCGGCTGGCAGCGCACCCTGGTCCAGCTCTACAGCTTCTCCAAGGTCTACAGCCTCGCCGGCTACCGGGTCGGCGCGGTGATCGCCGACGCCGGCCTGCTGTCCCAGGCGCGCAAGGTGATGGATTGCCTCGCCATCTGCGCCCCACATGTCGGGCAGAAGGCGGCACTGTACGGCCTGGAGAACCTGGACGGCTGGGTGGCGGAGAAGCGCGGCGACATCCTGGCCCGCGTCCACGCCTTCCAGTCGGCGATGGAGGCCAGCGGCACCGGGTACCGCATCGCCAGCATCGGTGCCTATTTCGCCTATGTCCGGCATCCCTTCGCCGGCAAGCGCGCCCACGAGGTCGCCGAGGGGCTGGCCCGCGATCACAACATCCTGTGCCTGCCCGGCTCCATGTTCGGTCCCGGCCAGGACGATTACCTGCGCTTCGCCTTCGCCAACGTCGACGCGGCGGTCATGCCGGAGATCGCCCGGCGCCTCAAGGAAAGCGAAGCGTAAAGAAGCTCAGCGGATCAGGTGGGTGACGATGTTGGCGCCCACCGCCGCCAGATGGTCGGCGTTGTCGCGGTAGTCGAGGCTGCCGGAGAAACCGCCGGCGGCCCGCACCCGCTCGATCCAGGCGGGGGCGGCGCCCAGCGCGACCAGACGCTTCACCATCTGGTCGGTGGAGCGCAGCGTCATGCGGCCGTTCTCGGCCAGACGCGGGGCGTGCACCATGAATTCCGCGGTCGGCGCCGCGTAGCGCGGGTAGCCGGCCAGATAGAGGCCGACGCACATGCTCTCGCAGGACTGCCCGCCGGCCACGCGGGTGGCGACGGCACGCCCGGCCTGCCGTTCCGCCAGCATCAGGTCGATCATGCGGTAGCCCGCCGTCGTGAAGCCGCCGGGGCTGGACAGTTCGACCACCACCGGCTGGCCGGCCGGCACGCTGCGCAGCGCGTCGGAGAAGCGTTGCTCCACGGCCGGCGTGATGATGCCGTCCAGCCGCAGTGTCGTGGAGTCCACCTGATCGACGCGGACCAGCGTGGCGTCGGGGAAGTCGGAGGCGACGGGGGGCGGCACTGGGTTCGGACGGTTCACCGACAGGCTGTCGGCGGTCGCGGCCCCAGACGAGCCGACGGCCAGCAGCAGCCCTAGAACCATCATGCGTGCAGTCGCGCGAACCGGCATCGAAACCTCCTTGCTCTGGGAAGGAGGGTGCCGGGAAATGCTTGCGTGATGGTTAACGCGAAGCCTGTCCGAAAGTGCAACGTCCTTCGCAGCAGGCTGTTTATGGAGAAAGGCGATCGTTCGGGCTGTGAATGGTGAAACAATTTTGCGCATTTTGCGCCGCGGCCATGCTGATTCTGTGGTCCTTTCAGGGCTTATCGGCGGAATTGGTTAATAATGTGGCGCCGCAGCAATTATCGCGCGGCTGCGGTGTGCCACCCCCGGCAACGGTGCCCGACCATGTGACCCTGAACGGGATGGCGCGTGGGCTGATCGTGGCCGTGCCGGAGGGCTATCGCCCCGACCATCCGCACAGCCTCGTCGTCGCCTTCCACGGGCGGACCAACAGCAACGCCGAGGTGCGGCGCTACTTCGGCCTGGAAGGGCAGGCGGAGGAGCCGGCGATCGTCGTCTATCCGGCCAGCTTGAAGGACGCCCGCAGCTTGAACATCTGGTCCGATCCCGGTGATCCGCCGGACCGGCTGCGCGATTTCCGTCTGTTCGACGCCGTTCTGGAGAGCATGGCGGCGAGCTATTGCATCGACATGGGCCGGGTGTTCGTCGTTGGCCATTCGCTGGGCGGGTCTTTCGCCAACAGCCTCGCCTGCGCGCGGGGCGGGGTGATCCGCGGCTTGGCCAGCGTCGGGGGCGGGTCCGCGCGGCCCAAGGACTGCAGCGGGCCGGTCGCCGCCATGCTCCTGCACAACCCGCGCGACGAGCAGGTGCCGGTTTCCGAAGCTCTGCGCCTGCGCCGGGCGCTGCTGGCCCAGGACGGCCTGCCGACGGGCAGCGAGCCGGACGAGCCGCACCGTTTCAACTGCCGGCGCTATGGCGCCGAGGGCGAGGAGAACCCGGTTCTGTGGTGTCCGCTGGCCGACGACCAGACACGCAACGGGCGTTTCTACCCGCATCAATGGCCGCAAGGGGCAGGGGCGGCGATCATGGCCTTTTTCGCGCGGCTGGATTGAATCACATCGTCCGCGGAAACGATTGTTTGCGGCACCCATTGCCGCAATCGCTTCATTCCGCCAAGATGCCGTGAAAACAAACTCAGGGATGGAACGCATTGATGTCAGACAGCGCCGCCGTGGCGGCCGCCCTGCGGACGGAGGGGGCGGACAAGGCCGCGCTCCGCCTGGACGGCGTGACCTGCACCTTTCCATCGCCCGACGGACGCGGGCAGACCTACACGGCGGTCCAGGGCGTTACCCTGTCGGTCGCCGCGGGGGAGTTCGTGTCCATCGTCGGGCCGACCGGCAGCGGCAAATCCACCATCCTGAACGTCGCGGCGGGTCTGCTCGCCCCCAGCGCCGGGCGCGCCCTGGCTTTCGGCCAGCTGGTCGGCGGCATCAATCCACACGCCGGCTACATGTTCCAGGCGGACGCGCTGATGCCCTGGAAGTCGGCGCTGGAGAATGTCGCCGCCGGGCTGGAGTTCCGTGGCGTGCCGCGGCGCGAGGCGGAGGAGCGGGCGCGCCCCTGGCTGGCCCGTGTCGGGCTGGACCGCTTCGGCGACCGCTACCCCCACCAGCTCTCCGGCGGCATGCGCAAGCGGGTGGCGCTGGCCCAGACGCTGATCGTCGATCCGAAGATCGTGCTGATGGATGAGCCCTTCTCGGCGCTCGACATCCAGACGCGCCAGTTGATGGAGAACGAGCTGCTGGAGCTGTGGTCGGCGGACCGCAAGTCCGTGGTCTTCATCACCCACGACCTGGAGGAGGCCATCTCCATGTCCGACCGGGTGCTGGTGCTGTCCGCCGGCCCCGGCGCCCGGCTGATCGGCGAGTATCGGGTGGACCTGGAGCGTCCGCGCGACGTGGCGGAAATCCGCATGACGCCACGCTTCCTTGACCTGCACCGGGAGATCTGGGGGCAGCTGCGCGAGGAAGTGCTGAAGGGCTACGCCCAAACCAAACTGAAATGACGTCCAAGTCGACGTGAGGACCCCATGGCTGTGGCCCGTGTGAAACGCCTGCCGAGCCGCCCGGTGATCCTGCTGCTGCAGGTCGCCGTGCTGATCGGTTTTTTCCTGATCTGGCACGTCCTGACCGCGACGAAGATCCTGAGCCCCTTCTTCTTCGGCACGCCGCTGGCGGTTCTGGAGCGCACCTGGAGCGACTTCGCCTCCGGCGTGATCTGGTACCATCTGGGAATCACGCTTCTGGAGACCGCCCTGGCCTTCGTCATCGGCACGGCGGCGGGAATCGCCTTCGGATTCTGGTTCGCCCGCGCGCCCTTGGTCTCCATCGTCTTCGACCCCTACATCAAGGCGGTCAACGCGCTGCCCCGCGTGGTGCTGGCGCCGATCTTCGCGCTGTGGCTCGGCCTCGGCATCTGGTCGAAGGTGGCGCTGGGGGTGACGCTGGTCTTCTTCATCGTCTTCTTCAACGTCTACCAGGGCGTCAAGGAGGTCAGCCCGGTCGTGCTGGCCAACGCGAAGATGCTGGGGGCGAGCAACCGGCACCTGTTCCGGCACGTCTATCTGCCGTCCGCCCTGTCCTGGGTCTTCTCCAGCCTGCACACCGCGGTCGGCTTCGCCATGGTCGGCGCGGTGGTGGGTGAGTATCTCGGCTCCGCCGCTGGCCTCGGCTATCGCATCCATCAGGCGGAGGGGGTGTTCGACACGGTCGGCGTCTTCTCCGGCATGCTGGTGCTGACGATCTTCGTCGTGGTGATCGACGCCGTGGTGACCGTCATCGAGAAACGCCTTCTGCACTGGCGCCCGCAGGAGGCGCAGACGACCAACGCGCAGGGATGACTGCGCCAAGCTCATAAAATCGGGAGGGAAGCCATGCGTATGAAAAGCGTGATCGCGGCCGCGGCGGTGGTCCTGGCCTTCGGCATCGGCGGGGCGAACGCCCAGCAGCTCGAGAAGAAGGACCTGAAGCTGGCGGTCGGTGGCAAACCGCTGCTCTATTACCTGCCGCTGACGGTGGCGGAGCGGCTCGGCTACTTCAAGGAGGCCGGGCTGAACGTCGAGATCAACGACTTCGGCGGCGGCGCTAAGAGCCTCCAGGCGCTGGTCGGCGGTTCGGCGGACATCGTGACGGGCGCCTTCGACCACACAGTGCAGATGCAGGCCAAGGGCCAGCCGATCACCGCGGTCGCCCTGCTGGGTCGCTATCCGGGCATCGTTCTGGCCGCGGTCAACAAGGCCGGCACGATCAAGTCGATCAAGGAGCTGAAGGGCAAGAAGATCGGCGTGACCGCCCCCGGCTCCTCGACCAACTTCATGGTCAACTACCTGCTGACCCAGCATGGCATGACGCCGGAGGATGTGTCCTTCATCGGTGTCGGCGGCGGCCCCAGCGCGGTGGCCGCGGTGAAGCGTGGCGAGATCGACGCCATCGCCAACCTCGACCCGGTGATCAGCCAGTTGGAGGCCGACGGCGACGTCACCACCATCGCCGACACCCGGACGGAGAAGGGTACGCTGGACACCTACGGCGGGCCGTACCCGGCGGCGGTGCTCTACACCACGCCGGATTTCATCAAGGACAACCCGAAGACCACCCAGGCACTGGTCGACGTCTTCGTGCGGACGCTGAAGTGGCTGGATCAGGCCAAGACCGAGGACGTCCTGAAGGTCCTGCCGCCGGAATACTTCCTCGGCAACCAGACGCTCTACGCCCAGGCCTTCGAGCATTCCAAGCCGACCTATTCGCCCGACGGCCGCTTCTCCCAGGAGGGGGCGGAGGCCGCCTACAAGGTGCTGAAGGCTTTCGACAAGGCCGTGGCCACGACGGACATCGACCTGTCCAAGACCTACACGAATGCCTACGTCGAGGACTCGCTGAAGCGCATAAAGTGATCGGCGAACAGCCGAGCCGCTTGACAATCCGGGGGTGCGACATTCCGTCACCGGCACCCCCGGTCCCCGCGCCGGTAGACTGGACCTAATTCGTCCTGTTTCGATGCGGAGCACCAACCCCATGACGGAAGTGATCTTTTACGGTCTGTCCGGCTGCACGGCGAATGCCAAGCAGAAGCTTCAACTCCAGGCCGCCGGCCACACGCTGGTGGAGCGCGATCTGGCCGCCGAGCCCCTCACCGCCGAAACCCTGCGCCCCTTCTTCGAGGACCGTCCGGTCGAGGACTGGTTCAACCGCCGCGCCGCCGCCGTGAAGACCGGTTCCGTGAAGCCCGACGAGCTGGACGAGGAGTCGGCGTTGGCCGCCCTGCTGGCCGACCGCGACCTGATCCGCCGCCCGCTGCTCCAGGTCGGGGCAGACCGCAAGGCCGGTTTCGATCCCAACACGCTGCACGCCTGGATCGGCCTGACCGCGTCCGGCGAAAGCTGCGACGACAAGCATTCGCGCGGCGTCTGCGACCATGGCCATCACCATTTCCCGAAGCAGGGCTGAGCGCGGAATCAACTGGCGGGGGGACCGGGCGTAATGGTTGAATGCCGGGTTATGGACCGGCCCGACCAAGAGCTTGCGGAACTCCTCGACACCCTGGGCGCGCGGCTGTCCGCCGCGCCGCCCGGCGCGCTGGCCCATTTGCGGGCGCTGCGGGACCGGCTGTCGGCCGCCCTGGACGACCCGACGCCGAGCCATCTCCTGGAGGCAGGCGAGGCGCATTTCCGCGCTCTGCTGTCCGACGCCATCGGCTGCGTGTCCGAAGGTTTCGTGCTGTTCGGCGCCGATGGGCGGCTGGTGCTGTGCAACGACCGCTACCGCGCCGCCTATCCCCTGCTGTCCGACCATCTGGTTCCCGGCGTCCGCTTCGCCGACCTGCTGCGGGTCGCGGTGGAGCGGGGTGCCGCTGGCGACGATCTCGGCGACCCGTCCGACTGGATCGCCGAGCGGCTGAACCGCCACACCCGCAGCGGGCCGCCGACCGACCACCAACTCGGCGACGGGCGCTGGTACCGCATCAGCGAGCACGCTACGCGCTTCGGCGGCGTGGTCAAGATCCTCACCGACATCACCGAACTGAAACGCCACGAGGAGGCGCTGGCCGACAGCGAGGCGCGCTACCGCCGGCTGGTCGAGATGGCGCCCTACGGCATCCTGATCTGGGACGGGCTGCGGCTGCGCTTCGCCAACCGCTCCGCCGCGCTGATTCTGGGCAACGGCGATCCCGAAGCGATGCTGCGCATCCCGCTGGTTGAGGCGACGGAGTTCGACGGGGTGCAGCGCCTGTTCGACTGGCTGCCGCCGCCCGGCAGCGGCCTGGAGGCACCGCCGCCGGTCGAGGCCCGCTTCGTCACGGCGCAGGGCGCCCTGCGCGAGCTTGAGGTCGGCATCCACCCCTTCGCGGTCGAGGGAGAGGCGGCGTGGTTCCTCGTCCTCACCGACATCACCGGGCGCAAGCAGGCGGAGCGCGCCATCCAGCAGGCGCAGAAGATGCAGGCCATCGGCCAACTGGCTGGCGGCATCGCGCACGAGTTCAACAACATGCTGACGGCCATCGGCGGCTTCGCCCAGATGGCGCGCCGCGCTCCGCAAGACCGGCCGCGGGTCGAGCAGTGCCTGACCGAGATCGTCAAGGCGACCGACCGCGCCTCCGGCCTGACCGCCCAACTTCTCAGCTTCGGGCGGCCCGGCCAGACCGACGCGGCGCGTCCCGTGCGCGTCGGCGCGGTGATCGACGATTTGCGCCGCTTCCTCGGCCCCACGCTGGGCGAACGCCACCCGCTGCGGATTGAGGGCACCGGGGGCGGGGTGGTGGTGACCATCGATCCCGCCCTGCTGCACCAATCGCTGCTCAACCTCGTGCTCAACGCCCGCGACGCCATGCCGGAGGGCGGGCCGATCACCATTGCGGTGGAGCGGACGGACGATCTCGGAGTCACCATCACCGTCGCCGACACCGGTTGTGGCATCGACCCGGCGGTGATTGACCGCATCTTCGAACCTTTCTTCACCACCAAGGAGCCGGGTGCGGGGACCGGGCTGGGGCTGGCGCTGGTCTATTCCACGGTCGCGCGGGCGGGCGGCGCGGTGGAGGTGGACACGGAACTGGGGCGTGGCACCGTCTTCACGCTCCGCTTCCCGGTGGAGGACATCGCGGAGCCGCAGGACGCGGATGCTCCCGGTCTGGACGCCTTCGGTCTTGACGACGCCTTTTCCCTCGACGCGGAGGACGACGAGATGGAGGGGCTGTCGATGGCCGCCACCGTCCTGCTGGTGGAGGACGAGGCGCAGGTGCGCGACTTCATCCGCCTGACGCTGGAGGACATGGGCATGCGGGTGGTCTGCGCCGCCGACGGCAACGAGGCTCTGCGCGCCTACGCCGACCATGGCGGGGCCTTCGACCTGCTGGTGACCGACCTCGTGATGCCGCAGGTCGGCGGGGCGTCGGTGGCCCGCGCGCTGCGCCGGGAGAATCCGGACCTGCCGACCGTCCTGATGTCCGGCTACCCGCCGGAAACGGAAAGCCTGGACGACCTGCTGGCCGACCCGAAATCAGGCGGGCGCCGCATCGTCTTCCTGCGCAAGCCGATCAACCCGGACGAGCTGGCCGACACGATCCACGCGCTGCTGATCTGATGGCGGGGCATTGATGAGCGCCGTGCCGCCGCCTTCCTCCCTTCCGACCGACGGCATTCCCATCGGCGCCTACGACGTCGACGCGCTCCTCGGCGAGCTGAGCGGCGACGCGCCGGAGGAGTCGCCGGAGTCCGCCGTCTGCGTCCGGGTCGAGGAGATCTTCGCCCCCGCCGCGCGTTTCCTTATCGCGGAGGAGCTGGCGGAGTTCCTGGAGACGCGCGGCATCACCCCCACCGAATTCCTGCACAAGGTGGAGCCGCAGCGCTCCTTCCTCGACTGGCCGCGCCGCGCCCAGGTGCTGGAGCGGGTGGCCCAGCGGCAGGCCCGCCCCGGCCGCCGCTCCCCCGCCATGCGGCTGGAGGAGCTGCGGCGGCTGGAGCAGGAGGTGCTGGCCGTCACCGCCCGGCGCGCCCACAGCGGCACCTCCCTGTCCATCGACGCCAAGCAGTTCGCCGCCACCGTGGCCCAGACCATGACGCGGACGCCGGGCTTCGCCGGACGCCACACCATCGATTGCTGGCTGTCCGCCTGGCTGGGGGAGGGGCGCAACCACGAGCTTCGGCTGGTGCGAATCCTCTCGCTCGACGGGGACGGGCTGTCCGGAGAGGGCATCGCCATCCTCGACCAGATCGTCGGGGAGATGCTGGCCAACGGGCTGGTGGTCGAGGCGCTGTTCGGTTGGGCGGACGGGCTGCGCGGCGTGCTCGACGCCATGGCGATGGTCTGGCGGGGCGAGGCGCCGTCGCACCCCGACGCCCCGGCGGTCCTGCACCGGCTGTCCGCCTTCGTCGCCCGCCATCAGGCGCGCGCCGCCCGGCTGGGGCTGGAGGCGGGGGTTCACCACGCCCTGCTGGGGGACGCGCCGCTGTCCGGCACCAAGGCGGAGCCGAACAGCGTGGCGGCGGTTCTGGACGAGCTGTCGGCGATCAGTCTCCTCGCCGCCCGCCTGACGGTGAAGGGCGGGGTGATCGGCGGGGAGCGCACGACCCGGCTGATCGACCGGCGGGTGGCGCTGCTGCTGTCCGGCGCGCGGCTGGAGGCGGTGCTGCACGCCAAGAGCCACTACGCCCGCATCGTCGATCTGCTGGCCTTCGAAGGGGCGGTGTCGGGGGAGCGCAGCCGGCGCATGATCGTCGCCCATCTGCGCCGCCATCTGGAGGCCCGCGACTTCACACAGCGCCTGTTCGAGACGGCCCGCACGCCGCGCGCCCGCATCAAGGCACTGGCCGACCTGCAACGGCGCGTGGCGCGCTCCACCCTGCCGGACGGCCTGCGCGAGCGCTACGTCCGCATGCTCGACGAGATACAAAACACCTTCCTGCGCACCAACAAGGTCTTCGCCCGCATCGCCAAGGACCGCCCGCCCCACGTCGACGAGGTCATGGAGTTCGCCAGCCTGCTCGCCGAGGGCGCCTTCACCGAGGGGAAATGCGTGGCGGCGGCGCGCGAGCTGGTCGGGCACCATGTCCGCTCCACCGCCTTCCTGCGCGGCTACCTCGCCCGCTGCAAGGGCGCGACGGAGCAGCGGGCCGATCGCTTCGCGCAGTTCTTCGCCACGCTGGCCGGCGCCGGCCTGCCGATGCGCGCCATGAACACGCTGCGCGTCCTGCTGGCCGACGACGAGCCGGCCGCCCGCGGCTATGTCGAGATGATCCTGCGCGACCTCGGCATCACCGACCTGACCATCGCCCAGGACGGGCGTGAGGCGCTGACCCGGTTCGAGGAGCGGCAGGGCGCCTTCGACCTCATCGTCTGCGACTGGAAGATGCCGCGCCTGTCGGGGCTGGAGTTCCTGAAGCTCGTCCGCGCGGTGCGTCCCGACATGCCCTTCCTGATGGTCACCGCGCTCGCCACCATCATTGCGGTCGAGGAGGCGATGGCTCACGACGTCACCGCCTACATCGCCAAACCCTTTTCTCCCGAACAGCTCGAGGAGAAGATCCTGGTTCTGGTCAACCGGCGCTGAGCGGTGGAAATCGTATGCTCACGGTAGAATCCGATCGTACGAAGGCGAACAGCGAAACGGGCTGTTAACGGCTCCCCTCCTATTACGGGTCTATGCAGATCGCGCCTTGCGCGGCGGTACACCCATGACGATGGAGCGGGGCTCCGTGGATCTTTCCGGCCGGGGCGGGCTGCCCCCCACCGACACCGACCTCGACGTCCGTGCCGTCCGGCCGGCCGGAGAAGCGGCGCCGCGCCGCGGGCCGGGCGGGCTGACCGACCTGCTGTTCCTCATGCTCGGCGCCGCCGGCCTGCTGGCCGTGATGATGCCGGAGGAAGGGCGCGACCGGCTGATGCTGCCGCTCGGCGTGATGACGCTGGCGATGGCGGCGCTGGCCGTGCTGTCGGTGCGCCGCGCCCGCGCCGCGGCGGCGGCGCTGGACCGCTCCGCCCGCCTGCTGCGCGCCGCCAACGAGGAACTGGCCGCCAGCCGCCAGCGCTTCCGCGATTTCGCCGAAGCCGCATCGGACTGGTTCTGGGAAAGCGCCCCCGACCACCGCTACACCTACGTGTCCGAACGGCTGCCGGAGATCCTCGGCGCCGACCCGGCGCCGGTGTTCGGCGATTCGCTGCTCGACCTCGGTGCGCTGGTCGAGGACACCGAAACCTGGCTGGACCATCTGGCCGACATCGAGGCCGGTCGGGCCTTCCGCGACTTGGAGGTCACGCTGCGCGACGGGGCGGGCGACACCCGCGTCTTCCGCATCAGCGCCCAGCCCTTCACCGACGCGGACGGGCGGTTCGCCGGCTACCGCGGCACCGGCATCGAGACGACCGCGGAGACGCTGGCCCTGGTCGAGGCGCGCTTCATGCAGTCGGTGGTGCACGACGCGCTGTCCAGCATCTCCGAGGGCTTCGTCCTGTTCAGCCCGGACGACCGTCTGATCTTCTGCAACGAGCGTTACCGCAGCGCCTATCCGAATCTGGCCGACGTGCTGGTGCCCGGCACCGCCTTCAAGGACATTCTGCGCGCCGCCGCCGAGCGCGGCGGGTACGAGGGCGACGACCGCGAGATGGCCGACTGGATCGCCGAGCGGATGAAGCGCCATCTGCTGCACACTGATCCGGTGGACGGCCGCCTGTCCGATGGGCGCTGGTACCGCATCAGCGAGCACGCCACCGGCTCCGGCGGCATCGTCAAGATCCTGATGGACATCACCGAGCTGAAGCGGCGCGAGGAGCAGCTCGCCGGCCAGACGGAGCGGCTGGAGGCCACTGTCAGCGCGCTCAGCGAGAGCGAGAAGCGCTACCGCCAGCTGGTCGAGCTGGCGCCCTACGGCATCGTCATCTGGGACCGCCGGGCCATCCGCTTCGGCAACGCCGCCGCGGCGTCCATCCTGGGGGTGGGCGGCAGCGGCGGGCTGGAGGGGGTGGATCTCAACCGCTTCATCGTCGAGGCGGAGACGGTGACGACGCGGCTCGGGCTGGGGGCGGAGGGCGAACACCAGCGGGTGGAATGCGCGATCGCCCGCCCGTCGGGCGAGCAGCGCCATGTGGAGATCGGGGCCTTCCCCGCGGTCTATCAGCGGGAGGCGGCGGTTCTCCTGGTGCTGAACGACGTGACCGAGCGCCGCCGCGCCGAGGCGGAGCTTCAGAAATCACAGAAGATGGAAGCGGTGGGCCGCATGGCCGGCGGCATCGCCCATGAGTTCAACAATATGCTGACCGCCATCGGCGGTTTCGCCCGGCTGGCCGAGCGGGCGCCGGACGATCCGGCGCGCGTCACCACCTGCGTGCGGGAGATCGCCAAGGCGTCCGACCGGGCCGCCGCGCTGACCGCCCAGCTTCTCGACTTCTCGCGCCGCCGTCCGTCCGACGAGATGGAGGTGGTGGCGCTGGCGGCGCTGGTGCGCGACCTGAAGATCTTTCTGAAGCCGCTGCTGAGCGCCGGCATCGATCTGGACATCCGCATCGGCGACGCGGACACTCACGCCGTCGCCAACCCGGTGATGCTGAACCAAGCCATCCTGAACCTCGCCCTCAACGCGCGCGACGCCATGCCCGACGGCGGGCGGCTGACCATCGCGCTGGACAGCGCCTTGCCGGATGCCGGCTTCTTCGGGCGGCATGGCGCGCTGGCGCACGGCCGCTACGCCGTGATCCGCGTCATCGACGAGGGCTGCGGCGTGCCGGAGGCGGTGCGCGACCGCATCTGGGAACCGTTCTTCACCACCAAGGAGCCCGGCAAGGGCACCGGCCTCGGCCTGTGGATGGTCTACGGCACCGCCCAGCAGGCCGGCGGGGCGGTCGAAATGGAGGCCGGGCCGGAGGGGCGCGGCAGCGTCTTCTCCATCCATCTGCCCGCCGTTCCCGCCCCCGTGAGGTCCGGTTCGCTGGTGGAAGGGCTGGGGCTGGGCGAGGACGAGGGTGCCGCCATCCTGCTGGTGGACGACGAGGACTCCGTGCGCACCTACGTCCGGCTGGCACTGGAGGAGGCCGGCTGCACGGTGACGGAGGCGGTGGACGGGCTGGACGCGCTGGAGCGCTGGGACGAATGCGGCGGGCTGTTCGACGCCGTGGTGTCCGACATGTCGATGCCCCGCATGAACGGGCTGGAGCTGAGCCGCGCCCTGGCGGAGCGCAACCCCGACCTGCGCATCCTCTTCCTGACCGGCTACGCGTCCCATGAAACGGCGGCGGACATGACGGCACAGCCGGGCCGACGGATCGTCATGAAGCCAGTGGCCCCGGACCGCCTGATCGAGGCGGTGCGCGGGCTGCTGGCCGAATGAGGCGGGGGTAGGGCATGGCATCGGACCAGAACATCGCGGAGGGCCGGGAGAATGGCCGGGATCTCGACGCGGATGGCGGAAGCGACGCCGTCGTCTGCCGGACCCCGGAGGACTTCTACGCCCCGCAGGGCCGCGACAGCATCGGCCGGCATTGCCAGCGCTATTTCGACGAGAACGCGCTGACCCCGACCGAGCTTCTGCACTCTCCCCGCCACCAGCAGAGCCTGTCCAACATCCCGACCTTCGTCGCCATCCTGCAGCAGGCGGAACGGGCAATGGACCGCAAGGGCGCGCTGACCGCCCTGGTCAACGAGGTCGCCCGGCTGACCCGCGAGCGGCTGAAGGACGCCCAGCCGCCGGATCTGACGGCGGCCACCTACGCCGCCACGGCGGAACGGCTGATCGCCTCCCGCGACGCCTTCACCGGGCGCTTCATGGTCGATGCGGCGCTGACCACCCACCTCTACCAGGGCCGCAGCTTCGCCGAGAAGGCGCGGCTCCTGCTGGAGTTGGCGGAGGGTCTGGAGGACGCCGACGCGCTGGCGCCGCTCGACCGGCTGTTCGGCGAGATCCTGCGCAGCGACACCGGTACCGCCTCCTGTTCCCTGGACGCGCCCTTCGTGGACCGGGTGGACATGATCGTGACGCTGATCGCCGGGGACAAGCCGCTGCCCGACGAGGCGCCGCCGGTCTTCCGGGGGCTCGAGGCGCTGGTGCGCCGCACGGCCATGCCGGTGCTGAGCGACAGCCTGATCGTCGCGCTGCGCCGCGAATTGTCGAAGCCCGACCGCTTCACCATCACCAGCGCCGGCGACCTGTTTGGGGTGGAGGCGGTGCAGCGGGAGATCATGGCGCTGAGCCAGGTGTCGCAGCGGCTGCGCACCGGGGAGGGCTATTTCGGCGGCGCCCGGACGGAAGCGGCGCTCCAGCGGCGCAGCGCCCTGCTCGTCAACGAGGACACGCTGCCCGAGATCACCAAGGGGCGGACGCTGATGCAGAAGCTCCGCATCCTGTTCGTCCTGCAGAGGATGCCGCTGTCGCCCAGCGCCGAGCGGGCGGTGAACGGCTACCTGACCCAGTTCTTCGACGGGCGGGATTTCGCCGGGCGCCTGCTCGACTGCTGGAAGGAGAAGACCGAGAAGCTGAAGGGGCTGGCGGAGGTGCAGAAGCTCGTGCTGGACAGCGCCTTCGCGGAGGACGCCCGTGAGCATATGGCCGGGCAGATCGACGAGATCCAGAACGCCTTCATCCGTACCCAGCGCCTGTTGAGCTCTCTTCAGGGCAAGGACGAGCCGAACCCCGACACGGTGCTGGAGATGGTGCGGCTGGCCGGCGACGGCGCCTTCTGCCGCGGCAAGAGCCGGGCGGCGGTCGCCAAGGCGCTGTACCGGCAGGTGCACCGGCCGCGCTTCGTGCGCTCCTTCCTGCTGGGGGCCACGGGCGGCAAGGAGCGCTCGGCCCGCGCCTCCTGGATGCGCGGGGCGCTGGGGGTGATCGGTGTGCCCTTCATCGACCTCGGCGCCATCCGCGTGCTGGTCGTCGACGACGAGGACGGGCCGCGGCACTTCGTCGAATCGGTGCTGCGCGACCTCGGCATTGGCCACATCGACACGGCGGCGGACGGGCAGGAGGCGCTGCTCCGGCTGGCCGGGGACGGGACCTACGACCTGATCGTCTGCGACTGGATGATGCCGAAGGCCAGCGGCCTGGACGTGCTGCGCCGGGTGCGCGAGGTGCGGCGCGATCTGCCCTTCCTGATGGTGACGGCGCTCGCCACGCTGAAGGCGGTGGAGCGGGCGCTGGCCCATAATGTCAGCGCCTACATCGCCAAGCCCTTCACTCCGGAGCAGCTTGAGGAAAAGGTCTTTCTCGTCCTGACCCAGAAATCAGCCCCCGGCGCCTGACCGCGACAGAACACGTCCAGGCGTGACAACTTTCAAACCTCGCAAGGGACATCAATTTTCTGACAGAACAAACAAAACGTCCGCAACGAAAGGTCTATGATCAACGCTCAGTCTTTTGATTCGATCAAGTAAAACTATTAATGAATGAGTCACGATTTCTCTTATAGCATTCCGATGGCCGAACGGCCGGCGCGCAATCGGTCATCGGCGCGCATTTGTCGGAAGGGTTGTCATGTTCGATAATTTGTCCATCCGCTCGAAGCTCTGGGGGTTGGTGGCTCTGGCAAGCATCGCGTCGGCGGCCGTCGTCGGCGCCGGCCTCTGGCTGAATTACCAGCGCATGCACGAGGACCGCGTCCAGTCCCTGCGCTTCATGGTGGAGGCCGCCCACAGCATGGCCGCTGCCTACGAGGCGGAGGCCGCCGCCGGCCAGATCACGCGGGAAGAGGCCCAGGCCCGTTTCAAGCGGTCGCTTCTCGGCATGCGCTACGACGGGCAGGAATATCTGTTCGCGATCACCCTGGACGGCTTCGGCTTCGCCCATCCCAGCCCGAAGCTGATGGGGCAGGAAGTGTCCGGCGTGAAGGACGCCAAGGGCGCGCCGATCCTGATGGACATGGCGCGAATCGCCAGGACAACGGGGGAGGGGACCTACGGATACTTCTGGAACGTCGCCCCGAACAGCGAGGAGACGGCGGCGAAGCTGTCCTACATCAAGATCTTCCAGCCCTGGGGCATCTACATCGGGACGGGCGTCTTCATCGACGACATCCGCGGCGCTTTCCTGAGCACGCTGTGGACCGTTCTGGCGGTGGCCGGTCTTCTGGCGGTGCCGGCGGTCTGCCTGATTGCGCTGGTCGGGGTGCGGCTCAGCGCCACGATCCGCAGCCTCAGCTCCCGCATGCACGCCCTGGCGGACGGTGATCTTTCCGTCGCCTTTCCCGAGGCGACCCGTCGCGACGAGATCGGCGCCATGGCCAGCGCCGCCCGCGTGTTCCTGAGCAACGCCGAGGAGAAGAAGCGTCTGGAGGCTGATCAGGCCGCCACGCTGCGCCGCTCGGAGGAGGACAAGCGCCGCACCCTCGCCGGTCTCGCCGAGCGGTTCGAGCGGAGCGTTGGCGAGGTGATGAAGTCGGTGTCGCTCGAAACCGAGGAGATGGAGCGCGAGGCCCAGGAGATGACCCGCGCCGCCGGGCAGACCGACCGGTTGGCCGGCGCCGTGGCGACGGCGACGGAACAGACCTCGGTCAACGTGCAGACGGTCGCGGTGGCGACGGAGCAGCTGTCGGGTTCGGTGGGGGAGATCAGCCGCCGCGTCGCCGACGCCTCGCGCATCGCGCGGGACGCCGCCATCGCGTCGGAGCGGGCGACCGGCAAGGTGACCGGGCTGGCCGAGGCGGTCGGACGGATCGGCACCGTGGTCAGCCTGATCAACGACATCGCGGCGCAGACCAACCTCCTGGCGCTCAATGCCACCATCGAGGCGGCCCGCGCGGGCGAGGCCGGCAAGGGCTTCGCGGTGGTCGCCGGCGAAGTGAAGAGCCTCGCCAGCCAGACCGCCCGCGCCACCGAGGAGATCGCCGCCCAGGTCGCCGGCGTCCAGTCCGCGACCGGCGAGGCGGTGGCGGAGATCGGCGGCGTGGCGCAGGTGATCGAGCAGGTGAACGGCATCGCCACGATCATCGCGTCGGCGGTGGAGGAGCAGGGGGCAGCGACCCAAGCAATCAGCCGCAACGTGCAGCAGGCCGCCGACGTCACCCGCGAGGTGGCACGCGACATCTCCGGCGTCACCGCCGCCGCCGACCAGTGCGGGAAGATGGCCTACGCGGTGCTGGAGGCGTCCCGGCAACTGGCCCAGCAGTCGGAAACCCTGAACGGCGAGATCGGCGGCTTCCTGCGGACCCTGCGCACGCAGTGAACGGCGGCGCGCCGGGACGTCAGTCGGCGGCGGCGCGCGTGCCCGCGTCCGGGACCGCCGTTGGAGCCGTCTTCTTCGGCACCGCCTTATCCAACGCCTGTTTCTCCAGAACGGCCGTTTCCACCCAGTCCGCAACGTGGCGGGCGACCGATTCCCAGCTGGGTTCGAGCATCATGCTGTGCCCCATCTCCGGGAAGAACACCGGCTCCGTCCGGAAGGCGCGGGCGGTGGCCCCGACCTGATCCTTGGGGATCAGCCGGTCCTCCTCCGCGCCCAGCACGGCCACGCGGGCGCCGCGGGCCGGCAGGAGCGGGAAGGGAATCCAACCGCCGATGTCCAGAAGCACGCGCTGCGACTCCTCCTGCATCAGCGGCTCGTAGCGCTTGGCCAACTCCAACGGCACCCGGTCGGAGAACATGGCGCGGCGCACCGCCTCCGCTTCGATGCCGTTGGAGAAGGTCATCAGCATGCCCATCTGCTGGAACACGTAGGGATCGCTCCAGGCCAGCCGCATTGAGGACTCCAGCAGGCCGTGCGGCGGGGCGGAGGCCATCAGGACCGCCCCCGGGAAGCGGCGGCGGATCAAGGCCCGCTGGACCACCATGCCGCCCATGGAATGGCCGACCAGCACCGGCGGCGCCGAACAGGCCTCCACCGCGCTCAGAACGTCATCCACATAGTCGGCGATACCGAAACTGTTCAGGCGCTCCCGCCCCTCGCTGGCGCCGTGGCCGCGCAGGGACACGGCGTGCGCCTCCCAGCCCTGCTCGGCGAACCAGGGCAGGAAATGCTCGTCCCAGATCCAGCCGCCGCAGAAGGCGCCATGGACGAACAGCAGGGGCACGGGCTTCACCGGTCCGGCAGGGCGGCGGCTGAGGATTTCGAGCTGGGGCATGGGCGGTCCGATCCGGATGCTGCGATGCGGCAGGGAAACCAGAGGTAGCCCGCATCGCTTCCGCTGTCGACCCGCGCTCAGCCGTTGGCTGCCTTGAGCAGATGGGTGGTGAACCAGGAACGCGCGGAATCCGCCACCTGATCCAGCTTCCCCGTTTCCTCGAACAGCCTGCCGGCCCCCGGCACGACCTCCAGCGCCTTGGTGCAGTGCAGCCGGGTAAAGGCGTCGTTGTTGAGGTCCAGCGCCGGGGCGTCCTTGCCGCCGACCACCAGCAGGGTGGGAGCGGCGACGGCGTTCAGCCATTCCTCCGCCAGATCGGGCCGTCCGCCGCGGCAGACCACGGCACCAACGCCATCATGCTCCGCGGCGCGCCCGGCCGCGATCAGCGCCGACGCCGCTCCGGACCCGGCGCCGAAGAAGCCGATGGGCTTGCGCTCCACCGCAGTAGTCGCGCGCAGGTGGCGGACGGCCAGCAGCAGGCGCTCGGACTGGCGGTGGACGTCGAACTGGTTGGCCGGGTCGGCCTTCTCCCCCTCGGTCAGCAGGTCAATCAGCAGCGTGGCGAATCCGGCCTCGCGCAATCGTGCGGCGACGCGGACGTTGCGCGGGCTCATCCGTCCGCTGGAGGTGCCATGGGCAAAGATTACCGCCGCCGCGAAATCTGCGGGCGCGTCGAACCGGCCCGCAAGGCCGAGCGGTGGAATGTAGAGCGTCGTCTCCATGCGCCTTTCCCCCTTTCGTTGGGCCTTGCCCCGATGAGGTGCCCGGCCGGTGGCTTAACAGGCCGGATGGTCGGTCCGTGCCCGATGGCCTACAGTGACGATCTCCGACCGAATCCAGAGATCGGTATCGTTCCCCGGTGAAGGGAGACCCACCTTTGTCAGACGAAGCCCCGCCCAACGCGCCGCCCACTGCCCCAGTGCTCGATCCCGCCGCAGTCGGGGCAAAGCTCGGCGCCACCGACTATCCGGAGCCGTTCCGCGCGGCGGTTGCCGGGCGCCTGCGCAAGCGGCTGGGCAACCCGCTGGGGATCACCAACTTCGGCGTGAACCTGACCCGGCTGGAGCCGGGCGCCGCCTCCGCCCTGCGGCACTGGCACACCCGCCAGGACGAGTTCGTCTATGTGCTGGACGGCGAACTGACCCTGGTCACCGACGCCGGAGAGACGGTCCTGCGTCCCGGCATGTGCGCCGGCTTCCCGGCCGGAAAGCCCAACGGGCACCAACTCGTCAACCGCTCCGACGGGCCGGCGACCTACTTGGAGGTCGGCGACCGCAGCGCGGGGGACGAAGCGCATTACCCGGACGAGGATCTGCGCTACGACAGCGTGACGGATCTCTTCACGCATCGCGATGGCACCCCCTGGTGAGCGGGGGCTCCCATCCGGTCAGGGCACCGCCCGCGCGCCGAGAAACGCCGGCTCCGCCAGTGGATAGGCGGATCGCCGCAACTGGGTGATGTGCTGGGCGGCCCGGGCGCATTGGCTGCGCAGTTCGGGCACCGCGGTCATCTCCCAGAAGGGCGGCCGGCTGACCGGGCCGAGCGCGAACAGCCGGTCCGACGCCTGCCCATCCTCGCCGATCAGGGCGCCGTCCATGGTGACGTCCAGCCCCAGCCGCAGCGGATCGGGCCGCGCCAGACCGCGCGTCAGCAGCGCCTTGACCAGCGGATGGGCGATCCGGCTGAAGTCGCATTCGGTGCCGGTGGCGTTGACGATGGCCCCCACCGTCCGGGTCCAGACGGTTCCTTCCGCCCCGCGGGCGCGGACGGTCGCCTCCACCCCGTTCGGAACGAGGCTCAGCGTCTGAAGGCGGCCGGCGCGGATGGTCAACCGCCCGTTCGCGCACAGGGCGGCGATGCGGGCCGCCACCTCCGGCGCGATGCGGTGGCGATGGACCTCCCAATAGGGGCGGACGTGGCGTAGGAAGCGCCGTCGCTCCTCGGTCGGCAGGTGGCTCCAGATCAGGTGATGGTAGGGCCGCAGCGCGTCGAAGGCCGATCGCCAGTCGAACCCCGTCTCCCGCGCGCGGCGGACGTCGGCCTTCAGGGCGATCAGCACGTCCAGCACGGTGCGCGGCATCACCTGCGGGTGGATGAAGCTCTTGAAGGGCCGCGTCTCCTCGTGCGTCTGGGGCAGCAGGCCGCGGCGCGACAGGGCGACGATCGGGCCGCGGTGCCCCTGGTCCTCCAGCGACAGCACGGTGTCCACCATGGTCAGTCCGGTCCCCAGGATCAGAACGGGTGCGTCGGAAGCGATCGTGCCCAGCGCCGGCCAGTCCCAGGGCGAGGCCACGTAGCGGCTGGAGGCGTAGACCTCCGGTGCCGGGACCGGCGGCGGCGAGGGGGCGAAATTGCCGACGCACAGAACCGCCGTGTCCACCGACAGGCTGGTCCCGTTGCCCAGCCGCAGCCGGGTGCCCCGCGCGTCCGACGCGATGTCCACCGCCTCCGCCTGCGACACGGTGAGCGAGACGTGGGGCGGGGCCATAGCCACGGCCTCCCGCAGGACGTCCTGGATGTAGGCGCCATAGCGGGCGCGTGAGACGAAGGCGTGGCCGCTGGGCGGCGGCGCCCCGGCCCCGTCGTCCTGCGCCCACAGCCAGCGGAGGAAGTGCCGCGGGTCATCCGGATAGGCGCTCATGTTGTAGGCGCGCACGTTCAGAAGATGCGCGGCGTTGGGCGTGGAGTAGGCGAGCCCGGCGCCGACGCTGGGCGTGCGTTCGATCAGGTGCAGGCTGGTCGGCTCATCGGCGCGACGCATCAGGTGCGCGGCGAGGACGCTGCCGGTGAAGCCGGCCCCGATGATGGCGATGCGGCGTTTCGAAGGGCGTGCTGACAACGTCGGCGCTCCTCTGCTCTGGCCGTACGAAAGGGGCGGTGATCCGGCGCTGCGGCGCCGGGAGGCCCAGCCGGCCACTGTTCGGTGCAGGATTGTACAGGTCAACCGCTATTCCGGTGTATCATCTCCCTCCGGACAGCGTTGGCGGAATCATAGTTAACAAGAAATTAACTATAAGCAGAGAGGGTTTCGTACGTTCGAACCATGTACGGCAGGACCGATGCGCAACCACCCTTTCCGACCCGCCCATGCCATTTCGCCCAATGCCATTTCGTCCAATGCCATGCCGGACGAGGCCGACCAGGCTCCGTCCGCGGCGCGTGAACCCGACGTGCAGCTGGCCGCCATGGTGCCGCAGAGCGTCAAGCGCGCCGTCCGCCGCCGCGCGGAGGAGGAGGGAACGACCGTCCGCAGCGTCCTTCTGCGCGCCCTGAAGCACGCCGGGATCGCTGAGGTGGAGGAGTCGGAGATCGCCGACCGCCGCATCGCCGCCGGGGCCGAACGCTCCGGCGTGTGGAAGGCCACCCGTACCCCCACCAGCGCCCGTTGACGAGAGCATCCCGCATCCCGCACGGTCTTACGGCATCATTTACCGAAAGCCGTCCTTCATGAGCCTTCTTCACCGTCTGTTGCTGCTCGTCTTCGTGGCGATGATCCCGGCGGCCGTCATCGAGGTGAAGAACGAGTTGGCCCTGCGCGCCGCGCGGGAGGCCGAGGTGGGGCGGGACGCCCTGCACCTCGCCGCGCTGTTCGAGGCAGAACAGCACCGCATGATCGACGGGCTGCGGCAGGTGCTGAGCACGCTGGTGAAGGCCGACCCGGCGCGCGCGCCCGGTTCTCCGGCCTGTCAGGCGCTGATGGACGATCTGCGCGCGTCGTATCCCGGTCATCTCGGCATCGTGATCGCCGGGCTGGACGGGGTGGTGCGCTGCTCGACCGACCGCACCTCGCTGGGGATTTCCATCGCCGACCGCGACTATTTCCGCGACGCGCTGGACAGCGGCCGGATGACGCTGGGCGAGCATGTCTTCCGCCGGACGGACGGGCGCTCCGCCATGCCCGTCGCGCTGGCCTTCAAAGACGCGGAGGGCCGGGCCGCCGGCGTCGTGACGGCGATGACCGACATCTCCTGGATCGCCGATTTCCTGTCCAAGCGGCCGCTGTCCGACAGCGCGCGGATCACGCTGGTGGATCGCCGCGACCGGGTGGTCGCCCAGGTGCCGCCCCTGCCCAGCCAGACGGGGCCGAACCAGACGGATGCGAATGGCACGCTGTCCCCATCCGTTATCGCGCTGCTCTCCCGCGATGCCCCCGGCGTCGCCGAGGTGACTGGGCCGGATGGACGGCCGCGTATCGTCGCCTATCAGCCGACCGGCCGGAGCCTGGACGGCGTCGGCGTCGTGGTCTGCCTCGACAAGGGCGAGGCGCTGGGACCGATCCGCGGCGCGATGGTTCAGGCGATGACGGGCATCGCCACCGTGCTGCTGCTGACGCTGCTCGCCGTCTGGTGGGGCGCCAGCCGGTTCCTGCGGCGGCCGGTGGCAGCCCTGGTCGCGACGGCGGAGCGCTGGAAGGCCGGCGACCTGACGGCGCGCAGCGGTGTGGCGAGGCAGTCGTCCGAACTCGGCACGCTGGCCCGCGCCTTCGACGGCATGGCCGAGGAACTTGCGCGCCAGCAGCAAATCCGGGAGCAGGCCAACGCGCGGGTCCACAAGATGGCCGCCGTTCTGGGCAGCACCACCGACGGCGTGTTCGAGGTGGATCGCAACTGGCGCATCACCTTCATCAACGAGCGCGCCCGGACGTTGATCTCGGGGGGACGCGACCTGATCGGCCAGGATTTGTGGGACATCTTCCCGGAGGTCGCCGCCAGCGCGTTCGGCGAGAACTACCGCCGCGCCATGCGGGATCAGACGCCCGTCGAGTTCGAGGAGTATTGCACGGCCTTCGAATCCTGGTTCGCCGTGCGCGCCTTCCCGTCACCCGACGGGCTGGCTGTCTTCTTCCAGGACACCACTGCCCGCAAGTGGGGGGAGGCGGCGCTGACCTCCGCCAACCGGGAGAAAAGCGCGCTGCTCGCCCAGCTGAACGGCCTGCTGCAGAACGCGCCGGTCGGCTTCGCCTTCTTCGACCGCGAGCGCCGCTACATCCGCATCAACGAGCAGTTGGCCGTTAGCAACGGCATCCTGGCGGAGGCCCATATGGGCCGCACGCTGGCGGACCTTCTTCCCGTCATCGGGGCCAGCGTCGAGCCGCTGATCGACCGGGTCTTCGACACCGGCGAGCCGATCCCCTACCGGGAAATCATGGGGGAGACGCCCAAGGAACCGGGCGTGACGCGCCATTGGCTGATCGCCCTGTTCCCCGTTCATGAGGGGATCAAGGTCGCGGCGGTCGGTGCCGTCGTGATGGAGGTCACCGACCTGCGCCGGGCCGAGACGGCGCGCCGGCAGAGCGACGAACGCTTCCGGTCGGTCTTCGAACTGGCCGCGGTGGGCATCGAGCGGGTGGGGTTGGATGGCCGCATCCTCGACGTCAACGCCAAGATCTGCGACATCGTCGGCTACCCGCGCGAGGAGTTGCTACGGCGGACCTACCGCGACATCACCGACCCGGCGGACCTGCCGACGGAGGACCGGCTGATCGAGCGGCTGCTGTCCGGCGAGCTGGTCAGCTACGCCCTGGAGAAGCGCTACCGCCGCAAGGACGGCGGGGCGGTGTGGGTGCGGGTGACCTCGTCGCTTGCCCGGATCACCGGCACGGAGCCGGCCTACCGCATCACCGTCGCCGAGGACATCACCGAGCGCAAGGCGATGGAGGCCGAGCTGCGTTCCGCCCGCGACGAGGCGGAGCGCGCCAACCTCGCCAAGTCGAAGTTCCTGGCCGCGGCCAGCCACGATCTGCGCCAACCGCTCCAATCGCTGTTCTTCTTCGCCGCCGCCCTGTCGGCCCATGTCGGGTCCCCCGCGGGCAGCAAGATCCTGACCCATCTGGAGCAAGGGCTGGACGCGTTGAAGGGGCTTCTGGACAGCCTGCTCGACGTGTCGCGCCTCGACGCCGGGGTGGTGACGCCGGTGTTCGAGGATTTCGACGTGGCGGAGGTGCTAGACCCGATCCGCGCCGCCTACGCGCCGGTCGCCGCAGGCAAGGGCATCGGCTGGCAGGTGGAGGTCGCCGCCGGGCGGGTGCGCAGCGACCGCACGCTGCTGGGCCGGCTGCTGCGCAATCTGGTCGAGAACGCCATCCGCTACACCGACAGCGGGCTCGTGCGGGTGCAGTGCCGGCCGGACGGGCGGTTCCTGTCGATCGTCGTCCAGGACACCGGAATGGGCATTCCCGACGATCATCTGGAGCGGATTTTCGAGGAGTTCCATCAGGTCGGCAACCCGGAGCGGGACCGCAACCAGGGCCTCGGCCTCGGCCTCGCCATCGTGCGGCGCCTGTCGCGGCTGCTCGACCACCCGGTGGAGGTGCGCTCCGCGGAGGGCAAGGGCTCGGCCTTCCGGGTTCTGGTGCCGCTGGGCGAATCGGTGGTCGCCGCCGCCGCGGGGGCGGGGAGTGCGGCGCCGGGGATGGGGCAGGGCCGCCTTGCCGTTCTGGTGGACGACGACGCCATCGTGCTGATGGGCCTTCAGCTGATCCTGACGGAGTGGGGGTATGCGGTGCTGGCGGCGGGCAGCGCCGATCAGGCCATGGAGCGTCTGTCGGCACAGACTCGCGTTCCCGACATCGTGATCGCCGATTACCGGCTGCGCGAGGGGCGGATCGGAACCGAGGTGATCCTGCGCGTGCGCGAGCGCTACGGCAGCGGAGTTCCCGGGGTGATCCTGACCGGGGAGACGGCGCCGGACTGTCTGCTGGACGCCACCGCCCACGGGCTGACGGTGATCCACAAGCCGGTGACCCCCCGTGAACTGGCGGCGGCGGTGGACCAGCAATTGAAGGCCGTGCCGGCGTGAGGCGTGCGCTGGGACCTTATCGCGTAAGGCCCCAGCGCCGATACCACGCGTTCAGGTCCCGCGCGGAGTCGATCCGGATCTTCGGCAGGTCGGCCTGATCGAAGGTCCGCAGGTTTCTCGCCCGGTTTCTCGGGGTGGTGACGGCGATGTGGCGGATCATCTCCCACTTGATGCTGTCCCGGCGGCCCTCCAGCGCGCCGCGCCGTTCCCGCTCGAACAGGGTTCGGCGGAAGTAGCGCAGCAGGCTGAGCGGCATGGGCACGTCCAGTTGGATCAGGCCCGTCGCCCGCCGGAAGCGCTGCGGAATGCAGCGTGAGTAGTTGCCCTCCATGACCCAACGCTCGCCGGCGATGGCCGCGTCGTGCAGGGCGATGAACTCGTCGGTCGGGCGTGGCCGCCAATCGGTGTCGGGGGCATGGTACAGCCGGTCGAGATGGACGACGGGAAAGCCGTTCCGCCGCGCGATCGCTTCGGCAAGCGTGGATTTTCCGCTGTTGGACGGCCCGAGAATGCAAATGCGGGGGCCGAGGTCGGAGAGCTGCATGGAGTGATACCGTCACGAAACGAAGCCGGTCGGGCCGCGATCGTTCGCGGACCGCAACATGGTGCGCATGGGGTGGATCGTCACCCGTCCGGCGGTCACTCCGCCTGGACGAGTTCCTTCGTGGCGGGGCGGGGGGCGACGGCGGAGCGGCCGGCGTCGGTCAGGCGGCAGACCAGCCAGTCGGGCTTCAGCGGATTGTGGAACCAGCGCTCGGCCCAGCCGGACTTCAGACAGCTTTCGATGGTCAGGCGCTTGACGCGTTGGCCGTCGCCGTCGAACAGGGGCAGCTTGCCGCCGGGCTGGTCCAGACCGTTGCGCAGCCACGCCGCCTGCGCCTCGGTGGGGCGGCGTCGGGACGTGCTGCGTCGGGGTGCGGCCATGGTTTGTCGCCTCGGAAGATGTTGCGGCCCTGCGGCCTGTGGCAAGATTCGGGCACTCTACATCGAAAGGGTTCGGCCATGGAATTCGTCTTCGCCTATATCACCGCAGGATCGCGGGACGAGGCCCGGCGCATCGGCCGCGCGCTGGTCGAGGAGCGGCTGGCCGCCTGCGCCAACATTTTTGACGGCATGACCTCCATCTACCGCTGGCAGGGTTCCATCGAGGAAGCCACGGAAACGGTGCTGATCGCCAAGACGCGGGCGGAGCTGTTCGACCGGCTGGCCGCGCGGGTGCGGGAGCTGCACAGCTATGACGTGCCCTGCGTGGTCGAGCTGAGGGTGGGGCGCGGCAACCCGGCCTATCTGGACTGGCTGCACGACGAGACCGCCTGACCGCCGAAGTGACTCACCGCATGCCCGCCATGACGGCGGCGCATTGGACCGCCTCCGACCCGCGTGCCAGTTTCGCAAGGGTTGCTTTCAAGCGCAAATCATCCGGATGCGGAGAATTTCCATGACCGACACATCGGCGCGGCTGTCGATCGGCTTTTCCTGGATCGGCCACGCGCTGATGCACATCGTAACGGCCCTGTTCCTGACGGTCGTCCTGGTGCTGGAACGGGAATGGAAGCTGCCCTACGACGAGCTGATCCGGCTGTGGACGCTGGGCGCGCTGATGATCGGCGTCGGCGCGCCGCTGGCCGGCTGGCTGGGCGACCGCTGGAGCGAATGCCGGATGATGGCGGTCTTCTTCCTGTTGACCGGGGCGGGGACCATCGCCTGCGGCCTGACCGACGGTCCGGAGGCGCTGCTGTGGGCGCTGGCGGTGCTTGGCCTCGGCGCCTCCATCTACCACCCGGTGGGCATGGCCTGGATGGTCAAGAACGCCACCAACCGCGGCAAGGCGCTGGGCTACCAGGGCATCTTCGGCACCGTCGGCATCGCTTCGGCGGCGGTGGTGGCCGGAGGCCTGACGGAATGGCTGGGCTGGCGCTCGGCCTTCCTGATTCCGGGGGCGATCTGTCTGGGGCTGGGCGTGGCGCTGGCCCTGCTGATCGCGCTGGGCAAGGTCGAGGATCGCCAGGGCGACGTGAAGCCAATCCCCAAGGCCTCGCGTGGCGACGTGATCCGCGCCTTCTTCGTTCTGTCGGTGACGATGGTCTGCGCCGGGCTGATGTTCAATGCCATGCAGGTGGTGCTGCCCAAGCTGTTCGAGGCACGGCTGAGCGATCTGCTCGGCGGCAGCACGCTGGGCGTCGGCGGCGTGGTGACGGCGGTCTATCTGTTCGCCGCCCTGCCGCAGCTCGTCGGCGGGCATCTGGCGGACAAGTACCCGCTGAAGCGCATCTACACCCTGTGCCTGCTGGTCCAGGTGCCGATGATGGCGGCCGTGGCGGTCCTGGCCGACCTGCCGCTGGTCGGTGCGGCGGCGCTGGTCGTCGTAGCCTCCCAGGTGCAGATCCCGGCAGAAAACCTCCTGCTCGCCCGCTACACCCCGGAGAAGCACCGAGGGCTGGCCTACGGAGCCAAGTTTATCCTGTCCTTCGGCGCCGGCCCCCTGGCCGTTCAGCTCGTCGCCCTGGTCTATGAGCGGACGGGCGAATTCGTCATGCTCTACATCACGCTGTCGGTTCTGGCGCTGATCGCCTTCGCGGCGGCGCTGCTCCTGCCGCGCGACCGTGACGCTCCGGCCAAGCCCGCCGCGGTCCCGATGGCGGCAGCGGAGTAACGGGTCACATTTTGTCCGGCAGGCTGGGGTAGGGCGCGTCGCCGGGCAGATCGGCGACCACCGTCCGCCCCTTCCAGGTCAGGAGCCATGCGTCACCAACCCCGGCGGCGCGGATCTCGGCCAGCCGGCGCAGGGCGGTCGGGCGGTCCTCCGGCGGCAGGACGAGGCGGTGGATGCGCCGGCCCTGCACGTCGGCCGCCACGATGTCGGCCTCCGGATGGCCCAGCCGCGCGCGCTGGGCTTCGGCCTGCCCACGCTTCGAAAAGCTGCCCGCCACCACGAGAAAGCGCCGTTCGGCGGGGCGCGGCATCGGCGGCAGCACGGCGATCTCCACCTCCGCCGTCACCGGAAGCGGTGCGGGCGGTGGCGTTGCGGGGGCGGGCGACGGTTCCGTTTCCGGAAGGGGAACCGGCACGCTCTCGGCACTGCGGACAACCGGCACGATCACAGGCTTGCAGACATAACCCTGGCTCAGGACGCGGAAGGTCGCGCAATCCTGCTGCAGCATGGCCGACAGCATGTGGTCGGTGCTGCTCTTGCTGGTTCCGACATACAGCAGCCCGTCGACCGCGAAGGACGCGGCGGTCATAGCCACCGGCGCCCCCGCGCAGCCGCCCAGCCCCACCAGCGCGACCGCCGCCACTCCCCGCCTGAGCCGTCCGCTCATGCCCCGCTTCCCCACCCTGTTCGCATCAGGGTCGGTGCTATGACCTGCGGAGGTCAATGGAACGGCCAGCGCTCAGCCCTTCGCGTCACGTCTACCTCTTGCGGGGTATCCTCCGTCCGCCGGGGCGAAACCCGCGTCGGACGGAGGGACGCCGGCATCAGGCGGCGGACAGCGCGCGGTCGAGGTCGGCGATGATGTCCTCGACGCTCTCCAGTCCGATGGACAGGCGCAGCACGTCCGGACCGGCGCCCGCCTGGGCCTGACCTTCCGGCGACAGCTGGCGGTGCGTGGTCGAAGAGGGGTGGATGATCAGCGACCGGCTGTCGCCGATGTTGGCGAGATGGCTGAGGAGCTGGACGTTCTCCACCACCTTCACGCCCGCATCGAAGCCGCCCTTGACGCCGAAGGTCAGCACGGCGCCGGCCCCCTTCGGCAGGTACTTCTTGGCGAGCGCGTTGTACTTGGAGGATTCCAGCCCGGCGTAGCTGACCCAACCCACCGCCGGATGGCTTTCCAGGAACTGCGCGACCTTCAGGGCGCTGTCGCTGTGGCGCTGCATGCGCAGCGGCAGCGTTTCGATGCCGTTCAGCGTCAGGAAGGCGTTCAGCGGCGCTTGGCTCGGCCCGAGGTCGCGCAGGCCGACGGCGTGACCGTGGATGGTGAAGGCCAGATGACCGAAGGTCTCCTGGAACTTCAGCCCGTGATAGCCGGCGTCCGGCTCCGACAGGGCGGGGAACTTGCCGGACTTGCTCCAGTCGAAGGTGCCGCTGTCGATGACCACGCCGCCGACCGAGGTGCCGTTGCCGGACAGGAACTTCGTGGTCGAATGCACGACCAGCGTGGCGCCCCACTGGATCGGGTTGATCAGGTACGGGGTCGCCAGCGTGTTGTCGACGATCAGCGGAATGCCGGCCTCGTCGGCGATCATGGCGATGGCCTCCAGGTCGGTGACCACGCCGCCGGGGTTGGCGAGGCTTTCCACGAAGATGGCCTTGGTCTTCGCGGTGATGGCGGCGCGGACGTTCTCCGGCTGGTCGGTGTCCACGAAGACGGACTTCCAGCCGAAGGCGCGCGGGAAGCTGGTGCCGAGCTGGTTGAGCGTGCCGCCGTAGAGCTTGCGCGAGGCGACGATCTCGTCGCCCGGCTCCATCAGCGGGAACAGGGCGAGCAGCTGCGCGGCGTGGCCGGAGGAGGTGGCCGTGGCCCCGGCGCCGCCTTCCAGGTTGGCGAGCCGCTCCTCCAGCACCGACACCGTCGGGTTGGTCAGGCGGGAGTAGATGAAGCCGACCTTCTGGAGGTTGAACAGCGAGGCCGCGTCGTCCACGTCGTCGAAGACGAAGCTGGTGGTCTGGTAGATCGGCGTCTGGCGCGCTCCGGTGGCGGGGTCGGGAGCGGCGCCGGCGTGGATGGCGCGGGTCTCGAAACCGAAGGACTTCTGCTCGCTCATGATGGCTTCCTCTGCTTTTTACATCAGTTTTTTGAAGGATTTGGCCGGTGCGGCCTTCTTGGATGTCAGGATGTTGGAGTTGACGCCGATGCGCCCGATCTCGTGGAACAGGCGCTGAAGCTCGATCTTGGGACAGCGGTTCATGACCACGGTCAGCCCAGCCGCCTCGGCCCGCGCCGCCGCCTCGTCGTTGCGGACGCCGAGTTGCATCCACACCACCTTGGCGCCGATGGCGATGGCCTCGTCCGTCACGCCCGCGGCGGCGGCGGCGTTGCGGAAGACATCGACCATGTCCGGCGGCTCCGGCAGCTCCGACAGGCTGGCATAGACCCGCTCGCCGAGGATGGTCTGGCCGGCCAGCTTCGGGTTGACGGGGATGACCCGGTAGCCCTTGTCGCGCAGGTACTTCAGCACGATGAAGCTGGCCTTCACCGGGTCGTTCGACGCGCCGACCAGGGCGATGGTCTTCACCCGATCCAGGACTTGGCGGATGAACTCGTCGCTGTAGCCGTCGTGCGAGGGGACGGGGCCGCTCATTGGCCGCACCACACCGGAGGGCGCTTCTGCAGGAAGGCGTCGATGCCCTCCTCGGCATCGCGGGCCAGCATGTTCTCGGTCATCACGCGGGCGGCGTAGGCGTAGGCCTCCTCCACGTCCAGCTCGATCTGGCGGTAAAAGGCCTCCTTTCCGATGGCGAGCGTCAGCGGCGACTTCGCGGCGATCTTGCCGGCGGCCTCCGCCACCACGGCGTCGAGCCGGTCGGCCGGCACCGCACGGTTGACGAGGCCGATGCGCGCCGCCTCGTCGGCGCCGATCAAGTCGCCGAGCAGAAGCATCTCCATGGCCGCCTTGCGCCCCACGGCGCGACTCAGTGCCACCATGGGAGTGGAGCAGAACAGGCCGATGTTCACGCCCGGCGTGGCGAATCGCGCCGTGTCTGCGCAATAGGCGAGGTCGCAGGTGGCGACGAGCTGGCACCCCGCCGCCGTGGCGATGCCGTGGACCTTGGCGATCACCGGCTGGCGGAGCCGGCTGACCGTCAGCATCAGTTTGGAGCACTGGACGAACAGCGACTCATAGGCCGCGCGGTCCGGGTTGGCGCGCATCTCCTTCAGGTCGTGCCCGGCGCAGAAGGCCGGCCCGGCCCCGGCCAGCACCACGGCGCGGACCGCGGGGTCCTGGTGAATGGCGTCCAGCTCCGCCTGCAGCGCGCCCATCAGCCCGACGGACAGGGCGTTGCGCGCCTGCGGGCGGTTCAGCGTCAGGGTGGCGACCCCGTCGCGGTCCTCGCGGAGAACCAACGGCGCGGAGTCGCCGATGAGGGGCGGGGTGTCGTTCATCGCTGTCCAATCCTCCCGGATGTTTTGATCGTTGGCGGGAACAGTACCCCGACCGCCCCCGCCACGGAACCGGGCGTGTGGTCCGATCATCTAATGGTGCCAAGGCGGACAACTCAACCTATTTGTTGATTAATTTTATAGATTTAATACCATTTATCGCTGGATAGTTGTGTGAAATGGGCGACGCCGCGATGCGCTTGGCGGGCCGGGCAATGTCCGCCATGATCGGGTCTTCATAAGAAAAGCCATGGGTGAGGGAATGAGCGCGCCGGTCGTGTCCGCCGAGGAGTTGGAAGCCCTGATTCGCGAGGGCGTGCCGCTGGTCGGCAATTACGGGATCACCATCGAGCAGCTCGGCGCCGGGACCGTGCGCATGAAGCTGCCCTACAACGACAGCTTCGTCCGTCCCGGCGGCACGGTGACCGGGCCGGCGATGTTCGGGCTGGCCGACGTGGCGCTCTACGCCGCCGTGCTCAGCCTGATCGGGCGGGTGGAACTGGCGGTGACCACCAGCATGACCATTAACTTTCTGCGCCGCCCGGCGCCGGTCGCCATCACCGCGGATTGCCGGATCCTGAAGATGGGCAAGCGGCTGGCCTACGGCGAAGTCCTGCTGTTCTCCGAGGGCGATCTGGAGCCGGTCGCCCACGCCACCGGCACCTACTCGATTCCGCCGCACGACCCGGTGACGCTCGCGGTATCAAGATACCATGATCCGGAGAACGCCTGAAAAATCCAATGATATCAATGACTTTGCTTTCGCGGTAAAATGATACCGCGACCGTAGGCCGTTGATATAAAAGAGATATTTTTCCGTTGACAGAGTCCCCGTGCGCTGCGTACAACACCGGCCGCTTCGGCGCCCCGGGGATTGAACGTCCAGTTTCGGTGGCCCGCCGATCCACGTTTAGTCAACGAGTGTGGCGATGAAGACCTTCAATCTGAAGCCGACCGACATCGAGAAGAAGTGGTACGTCGTCGATGCCGACGGCCTCGTTCTCGGCCGGCTTGCCAGCATCCTGGCGAACATCCTGCGCGGCAAGAACAAGCCGACCTTCACCCCGCACATGGATTGCGGCGACCATGTCGTCGTGATCAACGCGGAGAAGGTCAAGCTGACCGGCAACAAGCGCCAGGACGACATCTTCTACTGGCACACCGGTTATCCGGGCGGCATCAAGGGCCGTTCCAAGGGCCAGATCCTGGACGGCAAGTACCCGGAACGCGTGATCGAGAAGGCCGTGGAGCGCATGGTTCCGCGCGGTCCGCTCGGCCGCAAGGTGATGACCCACCTGAAGGTCTACAAGGGCGCCGCCCACCCGCACGAGGCGCAGCAGCCGGTCGCTCTCGACGTTGCGGCCATGAACCCGAAGAATAAGCGGAGCGCGTAATCCAATGGCTCAGGTTACCACCACCCTTTCCGGCCTGAAGGACATCGCTGCCGCTCCGGCCGCCGCCTCCGCCGAAGTGGTCGCCCCGAAGCTGGACGCCCAGGGCCGCGCCTACGCCACCGGCAAGCGCAAGGACGCCGTCGCCCGCGTGTGGATCAAGCCGGGCTCCGGCAAGATCGTCATCAACGGCCGCGATCAGGAAGTCTACTTCGCCCGCCCCGTGCTGCGCATGATGATCGCCCAGCCGTTCGGCATCACCGACCGCGCCGACCAGTTCGACGTGATGGTCACGGTGGCCGGCGGTGGTCTGTCCGGTCAGGCCGGCGCGGTTCGCCACGGCATCTCCAAGGCGCTGACCTACTTCGAGCCGGCGCTCCGTCCGCCGCTGAAGGCTGCCGGCTTCCTGACCCGCGATGCCCGCGTCGTCGAGCGTAAGAAGTACGGCAAGGCCAAGGCCCGCCGCAGCTTCCAGTTCTCGAAGCGCTAAAGCCTACCGCGGACCCGCGTTACTGCTGTACAAGCGAGGGGCGTCCCGACGGGACGCCCCTTTCTTGTTTCAGGTCTGTTTCACTTCTCTTCACCGTTCCGTGCCCATCCCCGTGCGTCAAAAGGAACAGCGTCCATGGCCAACAGCACTTCCCCCATCCGTGTCGGCATTCTTGGCGCGTCCGGTTACACCGGCGCCGAGTTGGTGCGCATGCTTCTCCGCCATCCCGGTGTGGAGATCTGCGCGCTGACGGCCGAGCGACAGGCGGGGAAGCCCATGGCGGAGGTGTTCCCGCATCTGGGCCAATTCACCCTGCCCGGCCTCGTGAAGATCGAGGAGGTCGCCTGGGACAAGCTGGACGCCGTCTTCTGCGCTCTGCCGCACGGCACCACGCAGGAGGTCATCGCCGGCCTGCCGCGCCACATCAAGGTGGTGGACCTGTCCGCCGATTTCCGCCTGTCCGACCCTGCCGAATACGCCACTTGGTACGGGCATGAGCACCGCGCCGTCGAGCTTCAGAAGGAGGTCGCCTACGGCCTGACCGAGTTCAACCGGCAGGGCGTGCGCAAGGCGCGCGTGGTCGCGAACCCCGGCTGCTACCCCACCTGCTCGCTGCTGGCCCTGCTGCCGCTGCTGATGGACGAGATGATCGAGCCGGGCGGGATCGTGATCGACGCCAAGTCGGGCGTCTCCGGCGCCGGGCGCGACGCCAAGCAGCAGAACCTCTTCACCGAGGTGTCGGAGGGCTTCAACGCCTACGGCGTCGGCCACCACCGCCACATGCCGGAGATCGAGCAGGAGCTACGGCTGGCCGCCGGGCGTCCGGTGACGGTCAGCTTCACGCCGCACCTCGTCCCGATGAACCGCGGCATGATGGCGACGATCTACGTCCGCATGACCGACGGGGTCACCGCCGACGACCTGCGCGCCACGCTGACCGCGCGCTACGAATCGGAGCCCTTCGTAAACGTCACGGCGGCGGGCATCGCCCCGGCGACCCGCCACGTCCGCGCCTCCAACCAAGCGCTGATCGGCGTCTTCCCCGACCGCACCCCGCGCGGCGCCATCATCGTCTCGGTCATCGACAATCTGGTGAAGGGCGCTTCCGGCCAAGCCATCCAGAACATGAACGTCATGTTCGGCCTGGGCGAGACGACCGGCCTGGAGCAGGCCCCGCTGTTCCCGTGACCGAAGAGAAACAGCCTGAGGAAAAGTTGCCTGCGATGTCCGGCCTGATATTGCCCTTCCAGGGCACGCATCCGAAGATCGACCCCAGCGTCTATGTGGCGCCGACGGCCTCGGTCATCGGCGACGTGGAGATCGGGCCGGGCAGCAGCGTCTGGTTCGGCTGCACGATCCGCGGCGACGTGAACGAGATCCGAATCGGTGCGCGCACCAACATCCAGGACGGTACCGTGATTCACGTCGCGTCGGCGGGGCAGGGGACTTACATCGGCGATGACGTGTCGATCGGCCACATGGCCCTGTTGCACGCCTGCACGCTGGAGAGCGGCTGCTTCATCGGCATGCAGGCCTGCGTCATGGACGGTGCCTACGTCGAGTCGGGGGCCATGGTGGCCGCCGGGGCTCTGGTGACCCCCGGGAAGCGTGTGGCAACGGGGCAACTTTGGGCCGGAAGTCCCGCAAGACCCGTGCGTGCACTTACGGAAAAGGACACATCTTTCTTCCCGGTAAACATCCGGAACTACGTGCGGCTTGCTCAAATCTACAGAGAGGGCTAATACCTCTTTAGTGCGTCGCAGCACTGTGGCATACTAGCAACAGTGACGCCGGCACGAAACGTGTAGGACTTCCGGAGGGTATGTTTGTACGTGGACAAACCCCACATGTTTCGCGTTTTGTCACGTTACATGCACGCGATATGTCCTATCGTTTGTGCGATTCGTCCTCCGCGAACCAAGCGGTAGGGAGTGTGTCTCTAAGGGAGTGGAGAAATGAACAGCTTCTTCCGCGCTACCATGGCCGTCGTGCCGGCCGCCGTCGTCGCTTTCGGCCTGACCGCCGGGGCTCAGGCCCAGAGCGCTGACACCGCCGAGTGGTGCAACCCGGTCATCGGCTGGAACGACACCCCGGTCCGCACGGCGGATGGCGGCTACGCCACCCACCAGGGCAGCTTCAAGTGCCCGCCGGCCGCCGCTCCGGCGGTTGCCCCGGCCCCGGCCGCCCGCGCCCAGACCGAATACCTCGTGTTCTTCGACTGGGATAAGGCCAACGTCACCCCGGCCGCCGATCGCGTGATCGGCGATGCGGCCGCCGCCATCGGCAAGGGCGCCAACGCCCGCGTCCATGTCGTCGGCCACACCGACACCTCGGGTTCGCCGGCCTACAACCAGCGTCTGTCGGTGCGTCGCGCCGAGGCGGTGAAGCAGGCCCTCGTCTCCAAGGGCATCGCCGCCGGCGCCATCACCACCGAGGGCAAGGGCGAGAGCCAGCTCCTGGTGCAGACCGGCCCGAACGTCCGCGAGCCGTCCAACCGTCGTGCGCAGATCCTGCCGCGCGGTGCGAACGCCCCGTCGTCGTAAGGCGCAGGTTCCCTTTCGGGACACGGAGCCCCGGACCTCGGTCCGGGGCTTTCGCCGACAAAGAAATGGCCCCGGACCATGGTCCGGGGCCTTTTCTTATGGGCCATCTCTTGTGGTCCGCCGCGCCGACGGTTCCGGGCATCCTGAGGGCGGGGGACCGCCCTCAGGATTCGGAACATCAGACGATGCGCACCTTGGCGTAGGAGCCGGGGGCGTCTTCCAGAACGGGCAGGCCGCCCTTTTCCGGATTGCGCGCCGGGACCTTGCCTTCGGAGAAGGTGGAGACCCAGTTGTTCCACTCCGGCCACCAGGAGCCGGGGGTCTGCTCCGACGACGCCAGCCAGTCGTCCGAGGCCTTCGGCAGCTTGGCGTTGGTCCAGTAGCAGTACTTGCCGGCGGCCGGCGGGTTCACCACGCCGGCGATGTGGCCGGAGGCGGCCAGCACGAACTTCACCGGGCCGGAGAACAGGTGGGCGCCCATGTAGGTGGACTTCCACGGCGCGATGTGGTCCTCGCGGGCCGACAGGAAGAAGGACGGGGTCTTCACGTTGCGCAGGTCGATCGGCACGCCGCCCAGCGTCACCGCTCCCGGCTGCGCCAGAAGATTCTTCTGGTACATGTTGCGCAGGTAGAAGCTGTGCATCGCCGCCGGCATGCGGGTCGAATCGCTGTTCCAGTAGAGCAGGTCGAACGGGAACGGGTCCTTGCCGAGCAGGTAGTTGTTCACGACGAACGACCAGATCAGGTCGTTGGCGCGCAGCATGTTGAAGGTGGTCGCCATCTTCGAGCCGTCCAGGTAGCCCTGTTGGGCCATCTGGCTCTCGATCATGGTGAGCTGCTCCTCGTCGATGAAGACCGACAGCTCGCCGGCTTCGGTGAAGTCCAGCATGGTGGTGAAGAAGGTGGCCGACTTGATGCGGTCGTCCTTCTTGGCCGCCATGTAGGACAGGGTGGAGGCCAGCAGCGTGCCGCCCAGGCAATAGCCGATGGCGTTCACGTCCTTCTCGCCGGTCACCTTCTCGATGGCGTCCAGCGCGGCCAGCACGCCTTCGAACATGTAGTCTTCGAAGCCCTTCTGGGCCAGCTTCTCATCCGGGTTCACCCAGGACAGGACGAAGACGCTGTGGCCCTGGTCCACCGCCCATTTGATGAAGCTGTTCTTCTCGCGCAGATCCAGGATGTAGTACTTGTTGATCCAGGGCGGCACGATCATCAGCGGCCGCTTGTTCACCTCCGGCGTGGTCGGGGTGTACTGGATGAGCTGCATCAGATCGGTCTGGAAGACGACCTTGCCCGGGGTGACGGCGATGTTCTTGCCGACCTGGAAGGCGTCGTAGTCGGTCATGGAGATGCGCAGCTCGCCCTTGCCGCGCTCCAGGTCCTTCAGCAGATGCTCAAGCCCCTTGACGAGGTTCTCGCCGCCCGTCTCGATGGTCGTGCGCAGCACCTCCGGGTTCGTCATGACGAAGTTGGAGGGCGCCATCGCGTCGACGAACTGGCGGGTGTAGAAGTCGACCTTCTTGGCCGTGTGGTCGTCCAGCCCATCCACCTCGTTGACCGTGGACTGCATCCACCGGGCCGACAGCAGGTAGGACTGCTTGATGAAGTCGAACAGGGTGTTCTCGTCCCAGGCCGAATCCTTGAAGCGGCGGTCGTCCTTCGCCGGGGCGATGACCGGCTGGGCCTCCTGGCCGAAGAAGCGCTGGGTGGTGCGCTGCCACAGGGTCAGGTAGTCCTGCCACAGCGTCATCTGCGCCTTCATCAGCTTGGCCGGGTCGGCCATCATGCGCGTGGTCATTTCCAGGAACGCATGGCCGACGCCCATCGGGTCGGGGTTCTTCGCGCCAACGCCGTCCGAGGCCTGACGGGACAGGAAGTCGGTGACCAGCCGCTGGCTCTGCTCGGCGATGCGGGTCATCGCCCGCGACATCTCCACCGGGTCGGGAAGCTTGACGTCAGGGGCCTGGTTTTCGGCCATTGGTGCGGTCCTTCTTCTTTAGGCGAGTTTTAGGCTTCAGGAGGGACGTTGTGCGGTTTATACAGTGCCTGCCGGAAGTCTGTTCGGTCGGAGTGCGTTCCGGTCCTGGCATCCCGGACAGCTTATGCCATGTCCGTTCGAGCCGGGGTCCGTCATACACCTCTCGTATGAAGATTTCATTTCGCCCACCACCGTTCAAGCGGCCGGATGGGTTCGGATGTGGGGTTCGCAGAATGGAAACGGGTATCCGACGCGGCGTGGTGGCGAAGGCGGGCCGGTTGGCCCCCGCCCTGTCCGTTCTGGTTGTCTTGGGGCTCTCCGCCTGCAGCGACCGCGTGCTCGACACCGGGCTGTTCGGCGCGGTGACCGGCCGCGACGTGCCCAGCCAGGAGTCGCCGGTGCGCGGCATGTCCGGTGAGAACCGGGAATACCCCAATCTCGGCACCGTTCCGTCGCGCCCGACCGACCTGCGGACGGAAGAGCAGCGCCAGCAGGATCTGGACCGTCTGGCCCAGGACCGCGAGGCCGCCAAGAACATGCTGCCGACCCCCATGGACGTTCCCCCGCCGCCGGACATCACGCCTGGACAGCCAAGCGCCGGGAAGCCCGCCTCCGGGAAACCCAATTGAGGGCAGGGGTGTAGCAAAAGGCTGACGCTGCCAGTAATCCGTAAGTATACCTATGCGGAGCGTCCTTCGGCCTTTGATGGCGTTCCTATGACCGAAAGGGACGCACCGGTCTTCGTCCGGTCGATGCGCAGTTACGATGGCGGTGGCGCGGACCACGGATCACCCATTGCTGCTGCCAAGGTGAAAAAACCTACGTCCTGCGGTGGTGGGTCCGCAACAGATTTTCAAACTGCGACTATTTGGCGCGTCGGCTTTCCTTCACATCGAGTGAATGGCGCGTTGCGCGGCCATGGCGCCGCGGCATGACCGCCCTGCGCCGCCCGCGGTTGCTGGAAATTATAAGGCGCCCTTACAATAAGGGATGCTTGATGAATCCCCCTTCGGAATGATCCTGATCGACTGCGCGCGGCTTCTGCGCGCGCGGTTCGACCGTGCCCTGGACGACGCCCGGCTCGGCCTCACGGCGGGGGAGGCGCGAGCGCTGGTTTATGTCTGCCGCCACCCCGGCTCGCGCCAGTCGGTGCTGGCAACCCACATGTGGGTGGAGCCGATGACCCTGGTCGGCTTCCTCGACCGGCTGGAGGCGCGCGGGCTGGTGGTCCGCGAGCCGGACCCGGCGGACCGCCGCGCAAAGATCGTCCAGCCGACCCCGCAGGCCGAGCCGCTGGCGCTCCAGGTTCTGGAAGCCTTCCGCACCGAGCGCGAGTCGGCCATGGCCGACCTCTCGGCGGAGGAGATCGTCCTGCTCAAGGACATGCTGGGCCGCCTGCGCAACCGCATGATCGCCGACGACCGCGGCGGGGGCGGCCGATGAGCCACACCCCCGTGCAGACCGACGCGCCCGCCATGACGGAGACGCGGACGGCCGTCATCGGAACGCTGATCGTCACGCTGGGGCCGCTCAGCCTCGCGCTCTACACGCCGGCCTTGCCGATGCTGGTGGAGGCCTTTCAGAGCACCCCGGCGGCGCTGAAGCTGACGCTCTCCGTCTATTTCTTCGGCTTTGCCTTTTCCCAGCTCGCCTGCGGGCCGCTGTCCGACGCCTACGGGCGGCGGCCGGTCGCTCTGGCCTTCTTCGTCACCTACGTCCTGGGCAGCGTGGTTGCGGCGCTGTCGGGCAGCATCGAATGGCTGCTGGTCGGGCGGGCCCTGCAGGGCATCGGTGCGGCGGCGGGCATCGCCATTTCCCGCGCCATCGTGCGCGACCAGTTCACCGGCCAGCGGTCGGCGCGCATCCTGAACCTGATCGGGCTGATGCTGGCCATCGTGCCGGCGGTGGCGCCGACGCTGGGCGGGGTGATCCTGGGCACGGTGGGCTGGCACGCCATCTTCGTGGTGATGACGCTCTACGGCCTCGCCGTGCTGACGGTCTTCGCGCTGGGCACGGCGGAGACCAACCGGACGCGGGACCGTTCGGCGGCGCGGCCCGGCCCGGTGATCCGCAACTACCGGACCCTGCTGACCGACCGGCGCTTCATGCGGGCGGGGCTGGTGCTCGGCACGACGCTGGGCGGCCTCTACACCATGGCGGCGCTGCTGCCCTTCGTGATGATCGAGCGGGTGGGGCTGAGCCCGACCGTCTTCGGCTTCGCCATGCTGCTGCAGACCGGCTCCTACACGCTGGGGGCGACCCTGGCCGGGCGGCTGCTGCGCCGGGTGGACGCGATGCGGCTGATCCCCTACGGGCTGGCCTGCGTGGCGGTGGGCGGGCTCGGCTTCGCCATGACGCCCCTGACCGGCGAGCCGACCGTGGCGAGCGTGATGGGGCCGACCGCCGTCTGGGCCTTCGGCATCGCCCTGGTCATGCCCGGGGCCACCAGCGACGCTCTGGCCGGCTTCCCCCGCATGGCCGGGGCGGCCTCGGCGCTGATCGGCTTCATGCAGATCGGCGGCGGGCTGGCCGGCACGGCGGTGGCCGCGCTGTTCGCCGATCCCTACACCGCGACGACGGCCATCATGCCGGGCCTCGCTTTGCTGTCGCTGCTGTCCTACGTGCTGCTGCGCGTGCCGGCGTCCCGGCGCGGCCGCCCGGCCGAGCCCGCCCGACCGGAGGATCTGGAGGTCGCCGTGGACCCGGTCGCCCTGGTCGGCGCCGGCGGCGAGGAGATCGAGGAAGCGCTGCACCAGCGTCGGGCGTCCAACCGCAAGGGAGGCTGAAGACGGGCTTCGGCGTCCGGTATGCCTCAGGCAGCGCAGGAATGCGGCCGGACGCGAATTTTACCTCGCTTCTGAAGATGCGGGGCGGTAGATAAGTGGTCCCGGTCCGCAAATATGGGTTCGTGGCGTGGCCGGACAAGGCTTCGGAGCGTCCATGAGCGATTCAGAATTCCACCGGATCAAGCGGCTTCCGCCCTACGTCTTCGCCGAAGTGAACGCCATGAAGGCGCGAGCCCGAGCTGCCGGCGAGGACATCATCGACCTCGGCATGGGCAACCCGGACCAGCCGACGCCCCAGCACATCGTCGATAAGCTGATCGAGGCCGTGCGCGATCCCAAGACGCACCGCTACTCGAACTCCCGCGGCATCCCCGGCCTGCGCAAGGCGCACGCGGCCTATTACAAGCGCCGCTTCAACGTGGACGTCGATCCGGAGTCGGAGTGCATCGTCACCATCGGCTCGAAGGAAGGCTTGGCCAACCTTGCCCAGGCGATCACCAGCCCCGGCGACATCATCCTGGTGCCGAACCCCAGCTACCCGATCCATCCCTTCGGCTTCATCCTGGCCGGCGCCTCGGTGCGCCATCTGCCGGTGGGGCAGGCCAACGGCACCTCCACTGACATCGACAGCTTCATGAACATGCTGGAGCGCGCTGTGCGCCACAGCGTGCCGAAGCCGCTGGCGCTGGTGCTGAACTACCCGTCCAACCCGACGGCGGAGGTGGTGGGGCTCGACTTCTACCGCCCGATTGTCGAGTTCTGCCGCAAGCACGGCATCTACATCCTGTCGGATCTGGCCTACGCCGAGGTCTTCTTCGACGGTGAGCCGCCGCCCTCGATCCTTGAGATCCCGGAGGCGCGCGAGGTGGCCGTCGAGTTCACCTCGATGTCGAAGACCTATTCGATGGCCGGTTGGCGCATCGGCTTCGCCACCGGCAACAAGAAGCTCATCACCGCGCTGGCCCGCATCAAGTCGTACCTGGACTACGGCGCCTTCACGCCGATCCAGGTCGCCGCGACCGCCGCGCTGAACGGCCCGCAGGAGTGCGTGGAGCAGGTGCGCACCATGTACCGCCAGCGCCGCGACGTGATGATCGAGGGTCTGGCCTCGGCCGGTTGGACGGTGCCGAGCCCATCGGCCTCGATGTTCGCCTGGGCGCCCATCCCGGAGCCCTTCGCCCATCTCGGCTCGCTGGAATTCTCCAAGCTGCTGCTGCAGGAGGCCAAGGTGGCCGTGGCGCCGGGCATCGGCTTCGGCGAGTACGGCGACGGCCATGTCCGTCTGGCGCTGGTGGAGAACGTCCACCGCATCCGTCAGGCGACCCGCAACATCAAGGAGTTCTTCCGCTCCAACGCCGCCGGTGCGGCGGCGAGCAAGGATCCGGCGGCGCGCGCCGCCCTCCTCGACCCGGAGAAAGCGAAAGTCTGATGTCCGACTCCCACAAAACAGGCCCCCTGAAAATCGCCGTCGCGGGCCTGGGCACGGTCGGCGCGGGCGTTCTGAAGCTACTGGAGCGGCAGGCCGACCTGATCGAGCAGCGCTGTGGCCGCCGCATCGAGGTGGTGGCGGTCAGCGCCCGCTCGCGCGGCAAGGACCGCGGCGTCGACCTGTCGACGGCCGAATGGTACGACGACCCGGTGGCGCTCGCCGCCCATCCCGGCGTGGATGTGGTGGTCGAACTGATCGGCGGGTCCGAGGGGCCGGCGAAGGAGACCGTCGAGCTGGCGCTGGAGCGGGGACGCCACGTCGTCACCGCCAACAAGGCGCTGCTCGCCCATCATGGCACCGAGCTCGCGGCCAAGGCGGAGGCCGCCGGCCTCGCCATCGGCTTCGAGGCGGCGGTGGCTGGCGGCATCCCGATCATCAAGGGGCTGCGCGAAGGGCTGGCGGGCAACCGGGTGTCGGAGGTGCACGGCATCCTCAACGGCACCTGCAACTACATCCTGACGGAGATGCGCACCACCGGCCGCGATTTCGCGGACGTGCTGGCCGACGCGCAGAAGCTGGGCTACGCGGAAGCCGACCCGAGCTTCGACATCGACGGCGTGGACGCGGCGCACAAGCTGGCGATCCTGACCTCGGTGGCCTTCGGCACGCCGGTGGACTTCAAGAGCGTCCATGTCGAGGGCATCCGCCACGTCTCGGCGGTGGACTTCGACTACGCCGACGCGCTCGGCTACCGGATCAAGCTGCTGGGCATCGCCCGGCGCACCGACCGCGGGATCGAGCAGCGCGTGCACCCCTGCATGGTGCCGAAGGCGGCGCCCATCGCGGCGGTGGACGGTGTGTTCAACGCCGTGATCGCCCAGGGCGACTTCGTGGACCGTGTGCTGTTCGTCGGCCGCGGCGCCGGTGAGGGGCCGACGGCGTCGGCCGTGGTCGCCGACCTGATCGACATCGCCCGCGGGCGCTCCACCCCAACCTTCGGGGTGCCGGCGGCCCAGCTTTCCGAGGCCCAGCCGTCTCCGATGGAGGCCCGCCGGGGGTCGTACTACGTACGCCTGATGGTCGTGGACCGTCCCGGCGTGATAGCGGATGTTGCGGCGGCCATGCGCGACCAGAACGTCTCCATGGAGCAGTTCCTGCAGCGCGGGCGCGCCCCCGGCGAAGCGGTGCCGGTGGTCCTAACCACCCACGACACCGACGAGGCGGCCATGCAGCGCGCGCTTGCCACCATCTCCGCCAAGGAGTCGGTGGTCGAGCCGCCACGCATGATCCGCATCGAACAGTTTTGACCGAACCATAGAAGAACCGAGCATCGATTCGGGGGAGAACACCATGTCCGTTCATGTCGACCTGTCCGGTATGGACCGGAACCTGGCTCTGGAAGCCGTCCGCGTCACCGAGGCCGCCGCGCTGTCCGCGTCGCTGCTGATGGGCCGCGGTGACGAGAAGCTTGCCGACCAGGCCGCGGTCGACGCCATGCGCCAAGCGCTCAACACCCTCTACATCGACGGCACCGTCGTGATCGGCGAGGGCGAGCGCGACGAGGCGCCCATGCTTTACATCGGCGAGAAGGTCGGCGCCGGCATTGGCCGTGGGCCGAAGGTCGACATCGCGCTCGACCCGCTGGAAGGCACCACCATCTGCGCCACCGGCGGCCCGAACTCGCTGGCCGTCATCGCCATGGCGGACGAGGGCGGCTTCCTGAACGCGCCCGACGTCTACATGGACAAGATCGCCGTCGGCTCCGGCCTGCCGGAAGGCGTGGTCGATCTCGATGAGACGCCGGCCAACAACCTCAAGGCGCTGGCCAAGGCCAAGGGCACCGAGGTGCAGGAACTGCTGGTCTGCATCCTGAACCGTCCGCGGCACGCCGAGCTGATCGCCCGCGTCCGCGAGGCCGGCGCGCGCATCATGCTGATCAACGACGGCGACGTCTCGGGCGTGATCGCCACCAGCCAGGCCGGCACCGGCGTCGACATGTATGTCGGCTCCGGCGGCGCCCCGGAAGGCGTTCTGGCCGCGGCGGCGCTGCGCTGCATCGGCGGCCAGTTCCAGGGCCGTCTGCTGTTCCGCAACGACGACGAGAAGGCCCGCGCCGCCCGCTGGGGCGTCAAGGACCTGAACAAGAAGTACAGCCTGACCGAGCTGGCCAGCGGCAACGTCATGTTCGCGGCGACCGGCGTGACCGACGGCGCCATGCTGCGCGGCGTCCGCCGCTTCCCCGGCGGTGCCACCACCCACTCGGTGATCATGCGCTCCAAGTCGGGCACCGTGCGCTACGTCGAGGCGCACCACAACCTGCAGCGCAAGCCGGCCATGGCGTAAGGCTGCTTTAAGAAAGAAGGGGCGCACGGTAATTCACCGCGCGCCCCTTTCTTTTTGAAGATTACAGGCCCTTCCTCCGCCGTCCCTCGGCGTCGGCGGCCTTCATGGCGGCCAGCACGCGCTGCGGGGTGATTTCGTGCGGTTCGTTGTGGATGGTCTCGCCATCCGCGCAGGCCCGCTCCGCCGCCAGCAGGAGCCGCTCGTCCGACACGTCGCCAAGACCGATTTCGGCCAGCGTCGTCGGCAGCCCCACCGCCTTGCAGAAGCCGTAGACCTCGTCCAGCACCGCCGGCGGCCGGTCGGTCAGGATCAGCAGCGTCAGCGTGCCGAAGGCGACCTTCTCGCCATGCCAGTAATGGTGCGTCTCCTCCAGGGCAGTCAGGCCGTTGTGAACGGCATGCGCCGCCGCCAGCCCGCCGCTCTCGAAGCCCAGCCCGCTCAGCAGCGTGTTGGCCTCGACGATGCGCTCCAGCGCCGGAGTGACCACGCCCTGTTCGCAGGCCGATTTGGCCAGCACGCCATACTCCAGCAGCGTGTCGTAGCACAGCCGGGCCAGCGCGAAGGCGGTCATCGGGCCGACGCGCCCGGTCATGTTGCCGCCGCGCTTGATGCGGCAGTCCTCCGCCTCGAACCAAGTGGACAGGGCGTCGCCCATGCCGGAGACGAGGAATCGCACCGGGGCGCTCGCTACCACGCCGGTGTCGACCAGCACGAGGTCCGGGTTGCGCGGCAGCACGAGGTAGCGCTTGAAGGCCCCCTCCGGCGTGTAGATCACCGATAGCGCGCTGCACGGCGCGTCGGTGGAGGCGAGCGTCGGGACGATGGCGGTGCGCGCGTCCAGCGCGTGGGCGACCGCCTTGGCGGTGTCGAGCGCCTTGCCGCCGCCGATGCCGACCACGGTGTCAGCGCCCATGGCGCGGGCGTGGGCGGTCAGCCGCTCGATCTCCTCGTCGGAGCACTCGCCGCGGAATTCCTGGATGTCCAGTTCGACGCGCCCGGTGGCGGCGTCGATCAGCCGACCCTTCAGCGTCTTCAGAACGAAGCTGTCGGTGACGGCCAGAACCGTCTTGCCCAGCCGGGCCAGATCCTCGCCCAGGCTGTCGAGGGCGCCGTTGCCCTGGACGTAGCGGGCCGGAAAGATCGCCGTGGTGATCATGGTTCCCTCCTCCGCGTGGTGTTGACCGCAGTGGAGCAGGACGCCTCTCCACCCGCAATGACCTGCCTCAAGTTGCGGTGCGGCAAGGCGGCCTGCCACCTTTGCGTACAGACGCGACGACCCCAACGCCACCGATGGGGCCCATCCGCTGGCCCGCATGTCCCCCATCTGCTATGGCTTCGGCCTTTCCGATCCGTGGCATCCTGGGCAGCATGACCGACACTGTTCCCCCCTTCCTGAACGTCGCCCATTCCCTGTCCGGCAAGCGCTGGCAGGCGCGGCCCTACGACGAGCGGCTGGCCTGGGGGCTGGCGCAGGGGAGGGGGCTGCCGGAGATCGTCGGGCGGGTGCTCGCCGCCCGCGGGGTGACCGAGGAGGCGTGCGACGGCTTCCTGAACCCGACGCTGAAGGCGCTGCTTCCCGACCCCTCCCGCTTCAAGGACATGGACACGGCGGCGGAGCGCATCGCCCGAGCGATCATGGACAGGGAGCCGGTGGCCGTCTTCGGCGACTACGACGTGGACGGCGCCACCTCCTCCGCGCTGCTGCGGCGCTTCTTCCGGGCGGTGGGGGCCGACCTGCGGATCTATGTGCCCGACCGCATGAAGGAGGGCTACGGCCCCAACGGCCCGGCGCTGCTGCGGCTCAAGGCCGAGGGCGTGCGGCTGGTCGTGACGGTGGACTGCGGGATCTCCGCCTTCGCGGCGCTGGAGGCGGCGGCGGAGGCCGGGCTGGAGGTGGTGGTCCTCGACCATCACGCGGCGGAACCGTGCCTGCCGCCGGCCGTCGCCCTGGTCAACCCGAACCGGCTGGACGAGGACGGCGCCTACCGCACGCTGTGCGCGGCGGGGGTGACCTTCCTGGCCGTGGTGGCGGTGAACCGGGCGCTGCGCAGCGCCGGATTCTACGCGGGCCGCAACGAGCCGAACCTGATGGAATGGCTCGACCTCGTGGCGCTGGGCACGGTGTGCGACGTGGTGCCCCTGACCGGGCTGAACCGGGCGCTGGTGGCGCAGGGGCTGAAGGTGATGGCGCGGCGCGCCAACCCAGGCCTGTCCGCCCTGTCCGACGTCGCCGGGGTCAAGGAGAAGCCGGACGCCTACCACGCCGGCTTCGTGCTCGGCCCGCGGGTCAACGCGGGTGGACGGGTCGGCGCTTCGGACCTCGGGGCGCGGCTGCTCTCCACCGACGACCCCATGGAAGCGATGGAGCTGGCCCAGAAGCTGGAGGCCCACAACGCCGAACGCCGTGCAGTGGAGCAGGGCGTGCTCGCCGACGCCATGGCCCGGCTGGAGGAGCACGCCGACGAGCTGGCCGAGCTGGTCTTCGTGGCGGGGGAGGGCTGGCACCCCGGCGTGATCGGCATCGTCGCCAGCCGCCTGAAGGAGCGCTACAGCCGTCCCGCCTGCGTTATCGCCCTGGAGGAGGGGGCGGACGGCACGGTGATCGGCAAGGCTTCGGGCCGTTCGGTGCGCGGGGTCGATCTCGGGGCGGCGGTGATCGCGGCGCGGCAGGAAGGGTTGCTGATGGCCGGCGGCGGGCACCGCATGGCGGCCGGCTTCACCGTGGCCGGGAACAAGCTGGCCGACCTGCAGGCCTTCCTGACCGGCCGCGTCGCCGAGCAGGTCGCCGCGGCCCCGCTGGTGCCGACGCTGGAACTGGACGGCGCGCTGTCGGTGGGGGCGGCGAACACATCCCTGGTGGACCGCCTGAACCAGCTCGGCCCGTTCGGCACCGGCAACGCGGAGCCGCGCTTCGCCGTCACAGACGCCCGCGTGGTGCGGGCCGACGTGGTCGGGGCGAATCACGTCCGCTGCATTCTCCAGGGCGGCGACGGCGCCCGGCTGAAGGCCATCGCCTTCCGCGCGCTGGAGAGCGAGATGGGAAAAGCCCTGCTGATGGGCCGCGGATCGCCCTTCCACATCGCCGGTGTCCTGCGCATCGACCGCTGGAACGGGGCGGAGGGAGTCCAGCTCCTGATCGACGACGCGGCACCCTCCCAAACCATGTGAATGCAAACAAATTCGGCGTGGAGATGCTGCATGGGGGGCATACGCGAACGGGGTAGAAAGGAGTTGGAAAAAACGCTTGCGCTCGGCCCGTCATCCCATTAGTAATCCCGCCACGCCAACGACGTCCCCATCGTCTAGAGGCCTAGGACACCGCCCTTTCACGGCGGCGACAGGGGTTCGAATCCCCTTGGGGACGCCACCTTCTCACAGGTTGGCACCAGTTTCGAAAGCTCAGCCCTTGGCTGAGCTTTTGTCGTTTCAGGCGTCATTTGTCCGGCGCCTTTGCCGGTCTGGCAAGCGACCCGTTTGCCGCGCCGTGGTCGCCGGCTTCTCCCACCCGCCGAAATAGCGCCAAGGGGCGGTTTCCAGGGGTGGTTCCGTGGACTAACGTTCCTCACGCCCTTCGACGGGGCCAAGGGAACGGGAGACATCCATGACCATTCCGACGACACGCCTTCCTTCGGGAACCGCCGTTCCGGTGCTCGGTCAGGGCACTTGGTACATGGGCGAGGACAGCCGCGACCGCGCGCGGGAGGCGGCGGCGCTGCGGCTCGGCCTCGACCTCGGCATGACGCTGATCGACACGGCGGAGATGTACGCCGACGGCGGGGCGGAGGAGGTGGTCGGCGAGGCCATCGCCGGGCGCCGCGACGAGGTATTCCTGGTCAGCAAGGTGCTGCCGATGAACGCCAGCCGCCGCGGCACCATCGCTGCCTGCGAACGCAGCCTGAAGCGTCTGCGCACCGACCGCATCGACCTCTACCTGCTGCACTGGCGTGGCAGCCACGATTTTTCCGAAACCATCGAGGCCTTCGACACGCTGATGCGCGACGGCAAGATCGGCCAATGGGGCGTCAGCAATCTGGATCTCCAGGACATGGAGGAACTGGTCGGCACGCCGGGCGGGGAGGGGGTGCAGACCAACCAGCTTCTCTACAACCTGACGCGCCGCGGCATCGAATACGACCTGCAGCCCTGGTGCCGCGGCCGGGGCATCCCGATCATGGCCTATTCGCCGATCGAGCAGGGGCGGATGCTGCGCCGTCCGGAGCTTCGCCGCGTCGCCGAGCGGCACGGCGCGACCCCGGCCCAGGTCGGGCTGGCCTGGCTGCTGCGCCAGGACGGGGTGATCGCTATCCCCAAGGCGTCGGACCCTGCCCATGTCCGCGACAACCGGGCCGCCGCCGACCTGCGGCTCGACGAGCAGGATCTCGCGGACCTCGACCGGGCCTTCCCGCCGCCGCGCGGGCCGCGCCCGCTGGAGATGCTGTAGCGCGGCGAAGCGCCGCGCTTTGGGTGGCGGACTCGATTTCCCTGGTCAAACGGCCTAGGTATGCTGCATTGCGGAATCAGGCGCGCCTGAGTCCGCGTGCGGCTCATCCGGGAATCGAAGCATGCTCGCCATCGTTCTTCTGTCCATGCTGCTGTCGGGCTTCGCTGTCGTCGTGGCGCGGATTCTGACCGCCGAGGTCGCCACCGCCGGCATGCCGGTCCGCGATCCCTGGTCGCCCCGGCATCTCCGCCGGGTGAAGAAGGTGCGCAAGGCGCAGGAGGAGATCGAGGGCGGCCCGTCCTGGGCGTCCTTCCCGCGCGGGCTCTGACCTTTTCCGCACCGTTTCTTTCCCAAAAGCAGATCGGGCCGGGAAATCTCCCGGCCCGATTGCGTTCGGGTGCTGATGGTGCGTCTGGTGCCTTACTGGGCCGGCTCCGCCGCCAGCTTCGCGGCCGGCAGGCTCTCGGTGATCTGGCGGGCGCGCATCGGCTTCAGGACGAAGATGGCCAGCAGGGCGGCGATGCCGTTGACCGCAGCGGCGAAGAAGAACACTGCCTGCCAGCTGCCGGTCGAGGCGACCGCCACGTTGGCGAAGGGAACGACCAGCGACGCGGTGCCCTTGGCGGTGTACAGCAGGCCGGCGTTGGTGGTGGCGAACTTCGAGCCGAAGGAGTCGCCACACAGAGCCGGGAACAGGCTATAGATCTCACCCCAGGCGAAGAACACCAGACCCGTCAGGATCACGAAGGCGACGGGGTTGTGGCCCCACTGGTTCAGCGCCAGGATGCCGACGCACTCCAGGGCAAAGGCGATGAACATGGTGTTCTCGCGGCCGATGTGGTCGGACACCCAGCCGAAGAATGGGCGGGTGACGCCGTTCAGCACTCGGTCGATCGACAGGGCGAAGGTCAGCGCCGGCAGGGTCAGGCCCATGATGCTGACGGGGACGCCGTCCAAGTGGAAGTCCTTGGCGATCGGACCAAGCTGCGCGGTCGCCATCAGGCCGCCCGCCGCCACCATCACGAACATGGCGTACATAACCCAGAAGACCGGGGTCTTCAGCATCTGGACCGGGGTGTAGCTCTCACGGGTCTGCGACACCGCCGAGCGGGTGACCTCCGGAACCTGCCCCTTCTTCGGCGACGCCAGGAACCACGCCAGCGCGAGGATCACCGCGCCCTGGCCGATGCCGAAGGTCATGAAGGTGGCTTCATAGCCCGAGGAGTGGATCATGTTGGCGATGGGAACGACCGTGAGGGCCGAGCCGGCGCCGAACCCGGCGGCGGTCAGACCGGCGGCGAGACCGCGACGGTCCGGGAACCACTTCAGCGCGTTGCCGACGCAGGTGCCGTAGACGCCGCCGGCACCGATGCCGCCCAGCGCCGCGCCGAGATAGAGCATGGCGAGCGAGTCGGCCACCGAGTTGACCGCCCAGGCCACGGCGCAGAGTACGCCGCCGATCAGGACGACGATGCGCGGGCCGAACTTGTCGACGAACCAGCCTTCGACGGGAACCAGCCAGGTTTCCATGACGACGAAGATGGTGAAGGCCACCTGGATGGCCGCACGGCCCCAGCCATGCTTCTGGTCGATGGGCTCGACGAACAGCGTCCAGCCATACTGCAGGTTCGCGATCATCGACATGCAGATGACGCCGATGACGAGCTGGAACCAGCGGCCACCGAGGGGCCCCTTCGGGGCCTCCGTGAGGGCTTGGTGCATTTCTCTCCTCCTAGAAGCGATCTCTTTGCGAAGCGGTCTTTTGCTTTTTTGAGTCGGGTTGTTTTTGTTTTTTTGACCGGAGGTTTCCCCGTGGTGTGCCGGGTCGTCTCCATCGCCTTGGCCTGACCGTGGAACCGGCCGCTTGGTGTGGGCGGCTTAAGCTCGCGGGGTGAGCGTTTTTGGCATTAGAGATATGGTATGCCAGATACAGTTTCCGGCGCAAGCTGTTTGTCAGCGTAACAAACAGACTCGGCGTGCGAGGGCTGCTCTACCACCTTCGGAAGCGTTGATGGCCCTTGTTCGGATAAGGGGTCTTGCGCTTGGACGGTGGAGGTGCTGACGGTTTGACAGCAAAGCGATTTGGCCCATTCTGGTATCTGGTATACATATAAGACAAGGGCGCGCGTCGACTCGGGATGGCATGCGCTTCCGCACCGTCGTGCGATCGACCAGCCTCAAATCATCGGTACAGGGGAGGAGAAGACTCGATGACCACCGCCATTTTCACCCATCCGGACTTCCTGGCGCACGACACCGGCCCGGGGCACCCGGAGCGTCCCGAGCGAATCGCCGTGGTATGGGAGGTTCTGGACCGCGACGAGTTCCGCGATCTGCCCCGCTTCGAGGCTCCGGAGGCGGAGGTCGAGCAGCTGCGCTGGGTGCATGACCCGGCCTATGTGGACGCCGTGCTGAGCGCGGTTCCCGAAAGCGGCCATGTCCGGTTGGACGCCGACACCGTGCTGTCCCCGACTTCGCGTTCGGCGATCCTGCGGGCCGCCGGAGCGGTCTGCGCGGCGGTGGATGCGGTACTGGATGGGACGGCGAAGAACGCCTTCTGCGCTGTCCGTCCCTGCGGCCACCACGCGGAACCGGCCCGCGCCATGGGATTCTGCGTCTTCAACAATGTGGCGGTCGGTGCCGAGCACGCCCGCAAGCGGCGCGGTCTGACCCGCGTGGCCGTGGTCGATTACGACGTGCACCACGGCAACGGCACCCAGGCGATGTTCTGGGACGATGCCGACCTGTTCTTCGCCTCGACCCACCAGTCGCCGCTCTATCCCGGCACCGGCTCGATGAGCGAAACCGGGGTCGCCGACAACATCGTCAACGCGCCGCTGCCGCCCCATTCCGGGACGGTGGAGTTCCGCCAAGCCATGGAGCGCCGTATCCTCCCCGCGCTGGAGGAGTTCCAGCCGGAGCTGATCCTGATCTCCGCCGGATTCGACGCCCACGCCCGCGACCCCCTGGCGTCGCTGAACTTCACAGGGCCGGATTTCGAATGGGCGACGCGCAAGCTGGTGGAGGCGGCGGACCGGCTGTGCGACGGCCGCGTCGTGACGGTGCTGGAGGGCGGCTACGACATGGTGGGGCTCGCCGAAGGCTGCGCGGCCCATCTCCAGGCCCTGATGCGTGGCTGACCGTGCCGCCATGGCGTGACTCCCTCATCATTTGGGAGGTCTTTTCGAAGGTCTTCGTGCGGGTGCATCATGGGAGCAGTTGCTTCCCGCACGGATTATCTGGTATACCAAATACCAGATGGACGAACAGAGTCCCTCGAACACACAAAAAAACGGGAGTTACGCACGATGGACCAGCGGATCGCCGAACAGAACGCTGCCGACCAACCCACCATCGAGATCACCATTGCAAAGAGTGATGCCGACATCGCCGACAGCTACGCGGTGGTGAAGGAACTGCGCACCCACATGACGGACGCCGACGCCTACGTGGCGCAGATCCACCGTCAGATGGAGGACGGCTACAACATGGCGCTCCTGCGCATCGACGGCGAGGTGGCCGGCTGCGGCGGCTTTCGCGTTCACGAGACCCTATCGCGCGGCCGCTATATGTATGTTGAGGACCTCGTCACCTCGCCGAAGCACCGTTCCTTCGGTCTGGGCGACAAGCTGTTCGATTGGCTGGCTGGTCAGGCCCGCGAAAAGGGCTGCGCCCAGATGGAAATCATCTCCGGCGTCCAGCGCGGCGACGCGCACCGCTTCTATCACCGCAAGCGGATGACGGTTAAGGCATTCCAACTCGTCCTGCCGCTCACCTGATCCAGCACACCGGATGGACCCGCGAACCGGGCGTCCGGACGGGCCGGGCGTCCGGTTTTCCATGCTCGAACTTTCGTTGGAAAACCCAGGATTCTCGCCCGATTCCGGATCATGTCCCTCCCTCGACAGGGTCTATTTTGCCAGTTGACATCTGGTATCTGGTATACCAAACTCTGTATTTGTTTGGTGTGCTGATTGATTGGGGTTACTGCAAAGGCTGCGCGGCGCGTGGCCGATAATTGGGGGAGAGGAAACGGGTTATGAAGATCTGCATCTTTGGGTCCGGGGCCATCGGCGGGTATCTGGGTGTGCGTCTCCACCAGGCCGGCGCGGATGTCAGCCTCGTGGCGCGCGGCGCCCATCTCACGGCCATGCGTGAGAACGGCGTCAAGCTGATCGTCGGAGAGGAAGAAACGGTCGTCCACCCCCGCTGCACCGACAACGCGGCGGAACTCGGCCCGCAGGACTACGTCATCATCGGTCTGAAGGCCCACTCCGTTCCCAGCGTCGTCAACGCCATCCAGCCGCTGCTCGGCAAGGACACCGCCGTGGTCACCGCGGTCAACGGCATCCCCTACTGGTACTTCTACAAGAACGGCGGCGAGTTCGAAGGCCGCGTGCTCGACACCGTCGATCCGGGCGGCATCCAGTGGAACGGTCTGAGCCCGGAGCGCGCCATCGGCTGTGTCGTCTACCCCGCGACCGAAGTCGTCGAACCCGGCGTCATTCAGCATATCTACGGCGACAAGTTCTCGTTGGGCGAGCCGGACGGCAGCCAGTCCGACCGCGTGAAGAAGCTCAGCGCGGCCATGGAGGCCGGTGGCCTGCGCGCCCCGGTGCTCGACCGCATCCGCGACGAGATCTGGCTGAAGCTGTGGGGCAACCTCTGCTTCAACCCGATCAGCGCGCTCACCCACGCCACGCTGGACGTCATCTGCTCCGATCCGGAAACCCGCGCCGTCGCCAAGGCGATGATGCTTGAGGCCAAGGAGATCGGCGACCGTCTGGGCGTGCATTTCCGGGTGGATGTCGAACGCCGCATCAACGGCGCCGGCGCGGTCGGCGCGCACAAGACCTCCATGCTCCAGGATTTGGAGCGCGGCCGTCCGATGGAGATCGATGCCCTGCTGTCGGTGGTCCAGGAGATGGGCCGCATGGTCGGCGTGGCGACCCCGACCATCGACGTGGTCCTGGCCCTCGTCCGCCAGCGCGGCGAGATCGCCGACTGCTACACCCGCCCGCAGCGGGCGTCGTCCGAGGCCGCACCCGCGGTCGCCGCCCAGTAGGGCGGACACCGTCCGGCCCCGCACACAGAAACCAACGCCCCCAACGACGAAGCGAAGCAACGCCGAGGGGCCGGACAATCGCTTCACAGGAGGAGCGTCATGAGGGTTGAAGACATTCTCCGCCGGAAGGGGACGCGCATCGGCACGGTGCGCATCAACGAAACCGTGGAAACGGCGTTGCGTCTTCTGAAGGCCGAAAACACCGGCGCGCTGGTGGTCAAGGACGTCTGCCGGACCGAGGGCAACACGGTCGTCGGGGTGATTTCCGAACGCGACATCGTGCGCAGCCTGACCGACCGCGGGCCGGGCATCCTGTCCCTGCCGGTCACGGCGGTGATGAGCCATCATCCCGTCTGCTGCGCGCCGGGCGATTCCGTCCGTCATGTGCTCCAGTTGATGGACGATCACACCATTCGCCACATCCCCGTTCTGGACGGCGCCTCGCTGGTCGGCGTGGTCAGCGTGCGCGATCTCATCAAGGCGCAGCTCGACGCCGCCCCGCCGGACGCCGAGACGGCCGAGGTCGTCAGCTATCCCGTCGCCGCGGCCCAGTGACAGACGACGGCGCCTTGGACAGCGTTCAAGGTTAGCCTTCCCATGACGGCGGCGGTGGTCCGGAGGCGGTCACCCGCATCCATCCCGGGTGACCGCTCCGCCGCCCTGCAGGCCTGACGCCGGACCACGCCTCGTCGCTGACCGGCACCGACATCATTCGAGAATTTGACCGGCGGGCCGCCCGCCGAGGCCGCCCGCCGTCGAGGCCGGAGCGCTGACGCCTCGTCCTGCCGATTGCTTTGGGAGGCAATCAACAACCATGAGAATCGCCATACCCAGGGAGCGGCGCGCGGGCGAGAATCGCGTCGCGGCGTCTCCGGAGACCGTCAAGAAGATCAAGGGTCTCGGTCTCGACGTCGTGGTCGAGACCGGGGCCGGTCTGGGCTCGAACCTGCCGGACCGGGTCTATCAGGACGCCGGCGCGGAGATCGCGCCGGACGCCGCCTCGGCGCTGGCCGACGCCGACATCGTGCTGAAGGTGCAGCGCCCGCTGCTGGCCGGGGAGGGGGACCTCGACGAGCTGGCGCTGATCAAGCGCGGCGCGCTGCTGTTTGCCATCCTCAACCCCTACAACAGCCGCGACCACGTGGCGGCCTACGCGGCGGCCGGGGTGAACGCCTTCGCCATGGAGTTCATGCCGCGCATCACCCGCGCCCAGGTTATGGATGTCCTGTCCTCGCAGGCCAACCTCGCCGGCTACAAGGCGGTGGTGGATGCGGCCAGCGAGTACGGCCGGGCCTACCCGATGATGATGACCGCGGCGGGCACGGTGCCGCCGGCGCGCGCCTTCATCATGGGCGTCGGCGTGGCCGGTCTGCAGGCCATCGCCACGGCCAAGCGGCTGGGCGCCATCGTCTCGGCGACCGACGTGCGCCCGGCGGTCAAGGAGCAGGTGCAGTCGCTGGGCGGCAGCTTCGTCGCGGTGGAGAACGACGAGTTCAAGCAGGCCGAGACCGCGGGCGGCTACGCCAAGGAGATGTCCGACGACTACAAGCGCCAGCAGGCGGCGCTGGTGGCCGAGCACATCAAGAAGCAGGACATCGTCATCACCACGGCGCTGATCCCCGGGCGCAAGGCGCCGATCCTGGTGACGCGCGAGCATGTGGCGTCGATGAAGCCGGGCTCGGTGCTGATCGATCTGGCGGTGGAGCAGGGCGGCAACGTCGAGGGCTCGGAGCTGGGCAAGGTCGTCACCACGGAGAACGGGGTGAAGATCGTTGGCCATGCCAACTACCCCAGCCGCATCGCCGAGAGCGCCTCGCTCCTCTACGCCAAGAACCTGCTCGCGCTGCTGCAGTCGCTGCACGACAAGGAGAAGGGCGTCACGCTCAACTGGGACGACGAGATCGTGAAGGCCATCGCGCTCACCCGCGATGGGCAGGTCGTCCATCCCGCCTTCGCGGACACGGTCCGCGAAGTCCAGACCGTCTGAGGAGGCGGCTTCCATGGAACATCCCGATCCCGCGAGCCAGATTGAGGCCTTCCGCCACTCGCTCCTCACCCTGACCAACCAGACGGCGGAGCTTCAGGTCCAGGTTGCCCAGATGACCCACGCGATGCCGATCCCGGCGCCCGTCCTGGACGCGGCGAGCCACGGCAACTTCTTCATCACCGGCCTGACGGTGTTCGTGCTGGCCTGCTTCGTCGGCTACTACGTGGTGTGGCGGGTGACGCCGGCGCTGCACTCGCCGCTGATGGCGGTGACCAACGCGGTGTCCTCGGTGATCATCGTCGGCGCCCTGATCGCCGCCGGCCCGGCCGGTTTCGGCTTCTCCAAGATCATGGGTTTCCTCGCGGTCATCCTGGCCAGCGTCAACATCTTCGGCGGCTTCCTGGTCACCCAGCGCATGCTGTCGATGTTCAAGAAGAAGGGCAAGTAACCATGGAAACCCTGTCCGCCCTTCTCTACCTGGTCGCCTCGGTCTGCTTCATCATGGCGCTGCGCGGCCTGTCCAGCCCGGAGACCTCCCGCCAGGGCAACTTCTTCGGCATGGCCGGCATGACCATCGCCGTGCTGACCACGCTGGCCCTGCCCATTGTCCAGTCCTACTGGATGATCGTGCTCGGCATCGCGATCGGCGGCGGCATCGGCTACGTCATCGCCAAGAAGATCGAGATGACCGCCCTGCCGCAGCTCGTCGCCGCCTTCCACTCGCTGGTCGGTCTGGCCGCGGTGTTCGTGGCGCTGTCGGCCTTCTACTCGCCCGAGGCCTACGGTATCGGCGTCCCCGGCGCCATCGCCAAGGGCTCGCTGGTCGAGATGGCGCTGGGCACCGCCATCGGCGCCATCACCTTCACCGGCTCGATCGTCGCGTTTGCCAAGCTGCAGGGGCTGGTCACCGGCAAGCCGCTGGTCTTCCCCTTCCAGCACCACCTCAACGCCGGCCTCGGCATCCTCACCATCCTCCTCATTGTCTGGCTGGTGCAGAGCAACGCCGATGCCCCGATGTGGCTGATCGTCGCCGTGTCGCTGGCGCTCGGCCTGCTTTTGATCCTGCCGATCGGCGGCGCCGACATGCCGGTGGTGATCTCGATGCTGAACAGCTACTCGGGCTGGGCGGCGGCGGGCATCGGCTTCACGCTGCAGAACAACCTGCTGATCGTCACGGGCGCGCTGGTCGGCTCGTCGGGCGCCATCCTGTCCTACATCATGTGCAAGGGCATGAACCGCTCGATCTTCAACGTCATCCTGGGCGGCTTCGGCGGCGACAGCGGGGCGGCTTCGGCGGCGGCCGGCGGCGGCGAGCGCGGCACGGTCAAGGCCGGCTCGCCGGAGGACGCGGCCTACATCATGAAGAACGCCCAGTCGGTGATCATCGTCCCCGGCTACGGCATGGCGGTGGCCCAGGCGCAGCACGCGCTGCGCGAGATGGCCGACCTGCTGAAGAAGGAGGGCGTCGAGGTCAAGTACGCCATCCATCCGGTGGCGGGGCGCATGCCCGGGCACATGAACGTGCTGCTGGCCGAGGCCAACGTGCCCTACGACGAGGTGTTCGAGCTGGAGGACATCAACCGCGACTTCGGCACGGCGGACGTGGCCTTCGTGATCGGCGCCAACGACGTGACCAACCCGGCGGCCAAGACCGATCCGCAATCGCCGATCTACGGCATGCCGATCCTCGACGTCGAGAAGGCCAAGACGGTGTTCTTCATCAAGCGCGGCATGGCCGCCGGCTACGCCGGCGTCGAGAACGAGCTGTTCTTCCGCCCCAACACCATGATGCTGTTCGGCGACGCCAAGAAGGTCACCGAAGAGGTCGTGAAGGCCACCGAGTAAAGGTCTGCTGAAAAAGGAAAAGCCCCTTCCCGGACGAACCGGGAAGGGGCTTTTTTGTTGCCGCATCGGCGATTGGCTCAGAAGCCGACGGCGCCCTCGGCGACATGATCCACGATGATCAGGTGATTTTCCACGCGGGTGACGCCGGGGGTGTTCTCGGCGGCGACGCGAATCGCGTCACGCTGCGCCTCGGTGCGGACGCTGCCCCAGAGATGCACGACGCCGTTGCGCACCACGATGTTTTCGCTGATCTCCGGCGCCCAGGGCTGCGCCCGCAGGGTTTCCAGAAGCCGGTCGCGCACGACGCGGTCGTCCGCGGCGGCCGGGGAGACGTCCGGCGCGATGCTGGCGAGTACATGCAGCAGGTTGGCGCGGCTGACGATCCCGACCAGCTTGCCGTTGCTCAGCACCGGAACGCGCTTGATGCGGTTGCCTTCCATCAGGCGGACCACCTCGTCGAGCGGGGTTTCCTCCGTGACGGAGATCAGCGATTCCGTCATCGCGTCGCGCACATGGCGACCGTGGGACTTGGTGTAGTCGGCGGCTTGGTTCGGCGCGCCCGCAAACATGGCGAGCCACCAGGAGGCCCGGCGCACGGTGCCGGTCTCCGTCCGGCGCAGCAGGTCGCCTTCGCTGATGACGCCGAGCAGGCGCCCGTTCGAATCGCAGACGGGCAGGCCGCTGATCCGGTTCTCCAGCATGCGCTTCGCGGCTTCGGTCACCGTGGCGTCGGGACCGATGGTGATGACCTGACGGGTCATGATGTCCGCTGCTTTCATGGCTTTCCTCCGTTCACCTGATTCGTTGACCCAGCCAACATACACACACAGGAAGTGCGGTGAAACTGTCTGGTGTACGGTATACCAATTTGCCGCAGGCCGATTTGGCCGGCGGAAAAAAGAAGGCTCCGCTGGCAGGAAGCCGCGGAGCCGTCAGGTGGGGGAATCTACAGGGAGGAATGCGTGTAGTTCCAAGGACGTTTGTACCCCCAGCGGTCCGTTCGGGCTATAATGGATTCGGTATACCAGTTATGCAGAGTTTGGATACCGTATACGATATGCCAGTTAATGACAAAGGGTGCAGAATTGCCCCGCCGCCGCAGACAAAGTGCCGTGGCGTCGTTCATCGAAGAAACAGTCCGCGATCCGAACATATCCGCTTGTCATGAGCTGGCATCTGGTATACCGTATCACCAATCCAAGCCGCTTCCCTCTCCGGGGCAATGAAAGCGCGGCCCAAACCCCGTCAACCGGGGGGACTCCGGGGCAACCGGGGGCGGAGAGAGAGGGACGGGAACAGCCATGCAGACGATGAGTTTCTCGGTCGCACCCCTGGATCAGGGGATGAGCTTCAAGGCCAAGGCCTACCAAGCGCTGCGCCAAGCCATCACCCAGATGGACATCTACGGCGGGCCGAGCGAGATCCGCCTCGACGAGCGCCAGCTCTGCGAGGCGCTGGGCGTCAGCCGCACCCCGGTGCGCGAGGCCATGGCGCTGCTGGAGCAGGAGGGCTTCATCCGCTCCATGCCCCGGCGCGGCATCTTCGTGGTGCGCAAGACCAAGGCGGAGATCATCGAGATGATCACCGTCTGCGCGGCGCTGGAGGGCATGGCCGCCCGGCTCTTCGTCGAGCGCGCCGACGAGCGCGGCATGGCCGACCTGCACGAGACCTTCGACCGCTTCGCCGAAGGCGAGCTGGCCGACCACGTGCTGGAGTATTCCGACGCCAACGTCGCCTTCCACCAGTCGATCATCCAGGCCTCGGGCTGCACGCTCATCGCCGACCTGACCGACCGCTTCTTCATCCACATGCGGGCCATCCGCCGCGTCACCATGCGCCGCGGCGGCCGGGCCGAGACGTCCATCGTCGAGCACCGCGACATCATCGACGCCCTGACCCGGCGCGACGCCGACCTGGCCGAGCGGCGGGTGCGCGAGCACACGCTGGGGCTGGCCCGCCATGTCGAACAGCACTGCGATTTTCTCGATTGACCGATCGTGAACCGAATAAGAGTCGGGGAGGAGTAACCCTTATGTCAGCCGTCACAGTCCTCAACAACCAAGCCACGGCCGCCACCGATGCGGAACCGGCGCTGACGGATGGTTTCCAGCTCGTCATCGATGCCCTCAAGCTCAACGGCATCGAGAACCTCTACGTCGTGCCGGGCATCCCGATTTCCGACCTGCTGCGCATGGCCCAGGGCGAGGGGCTGCGGGTCATCTCCTTCCGCCACGAGCAGAACGCCGGCAACGCCGCCGCCATCGCCGGCTTCCTGACCAAGAAGCCGGGCGTGTGCATGACCGTCTCGGCGCCGGGCTTCCTCAACGGCCTGACCGCTCTGGCCAACGCCACCACCAACTGCTTCCCGATGATCCTGATCTCCGGCTCGTCGGAGCGCGAGATCGTCGACCTCCAGCAGGGCGACTACGAGGAGATGGACCAGCTGGCCATCGCCAAGCCTTTGTGCAAGGCGGCCTTCCGCGTGCTGCACGCCCAGGACATCGGCATCGCGGTGGCCCGCGCGATCCGCGCCGCGGTGTCGGGCCGTCCGGGCGGCGTCTACCTCGACCTGCCGGCCAAGCTGTTCTCGCAGGTGATGGACGCCGCCGAGGGCGCGCGCTCGCTGGTCAAGGTGGTCGACGCCGCCCCGGCGCAGCTGCCCTCGCCGGACTCGGTGGCGCGCGCCCTGGAGGTGCTGAAGGGCGCCAAGCGGCCGTTGATCATCCTCGGCAAGGGCGCCGCCTACGCGCAGGCCGACGAGGCGGTGCGCGAGCTGGTCGAGAAGAGCGGCATCCCGTTCCTGCCGATGAGCATGGCCAAGGGCCTGCTGCCGGACACCCACCCGCAGTCGGCGGGCGCGGCGCGCTCGATGGTGCTGAAGGACGCCGACGTGGTGGTGCTGGTCGGCGCCCGTCTGAACTGGCTGCTGTCGCACGGCAAGGGCAAGACCTGGGGCGAGCCGGGGTCGAAGACCTTCATCCAGATCGACATCGAGCCGCGCGAGATGGACAGCAACGTGGCGATCGTGGCGCCGCTGGTCGGCGACATCGGGTCGTGCGTGTCGGCGCTGACGGCGGGCATGGCCAAGGGCTGGACGCCGCCGCCGGCGGAGTGGACGGGGGCGGTGTCGGCGCGCAAGGAGGCGAACATCGCCAAGATGGCGCCCAAGCTGATGAGCAACGCCTCGCCGATGAACTTCCACGGCGCGCTCGGCGCGCTGCGCCGGGTGGTGCAGGAGCGGCCGGACGCGCTGCTGGTGAACGAGGGGGCGAACACGCTGGACCTGGCGCGCGGGATCATCGACATGCACCAGCCGCGCAAGCGCCTGGACGTCGGGACCTGGGGCGTGATGGGCATCGGGATGGGCTTCGCGGTGGCGGCTGCGGTGGAGTCGGGCAAGCCGGTGCTGGCGGTGGAAGGCGACAGCGCCTTCGGCTTCTCGGGCATGGAGGTGGAGACGATCTGCCGGTACAACCTGCCGGTGTGCATCGTGGTGTTCAACAACAACGGCATCTACAAGGGGACGGACGTGAACCCGACGGGCGGGTCGGACCCGTCTCCGATGGTCTTCGTTCCGGACTCCCGTTACGACAAGATGATGGAGGCCTTCGGCGGCGAGGGCGTCAACGTGACGACGCCGGACGAGCTGTACCGGGCGGTCAGCGCGGCCATGGACAGCGGTCGGCCGACGCTGATCAACGCGGTGATCGACCCCAACGCCGGGTCGGAGAGCGGCAACATCGGCAGCCTCAACCCCACCAGCGCCGTCCGCAAGGGTCCAAAGACCTGACGATCGAGCGGTAGCCAAGGACGCCGGTTCTCCGGTTCCAGGCCGGGCGGCCCTGCCAGCGAGGGGTGGCGCCGCCCTTTTCAGACACAGAGCACCACCGGGAGGAACGACGATGGGAAAAGCTCTTGAAGGCGTGCGGGTTCTGGACTTTACCCACGTTCAGTCGGGTCCGACCTGCACGCAGCTTCTGGCGTGGTTCGGCGCCGACGTCATCAAGGTCGAGCGTCCGGGCGAGGGCGACATCACGCGCGGCCAGCTGCGCGACGTGCCCGAGGCCGACAGCCTCTACTTCACCATGCTGAACCACAACAAGCGGTCCATCACGCTGGACACCAAGAACCCGGACGGCAAGCGCGTCCTGGAGGATCTGGTGCGCATCTGCGACGTGATGGTCGAGAATTTCGCCCCCGGCGTGCTCGACCGCATGGGCCTGACCTGGGAGCGCATCCAGGAGCTGAACCCCCGCATCATCGTCGCCTCGGTCAAGGGCTTCGGCCCCGGTCCCTACGAGGACTGCAAGGTCTACGAGAACGTCGCGCAGTGCGCCGGCGGCTCGGCCTCGACGACCGGCTTCGACGACGGCCCGCCGATGGTCACCGGCGCCCAGATCGGCGACAGCGGCACCGGCCTGCATCTGGCGCTGGGCATCGTGACGGCGCTCTACCAGCGCACCCAGACCGGGCGCGGCCAGAAGGTGCTGGCGGCCATGCAGGACGCCGTGCTGAACCTCTGCCGCGTCAAGCTGCGCGACCAGCAGCGGCTGGAGCGTGGCCCGCTGAAAGAGTACCCGCAGTACCCCAACGGCGCGTTCGGCGACACCGTGCCGCGCGCCGGCAACGCCTCGGGCGGTGGCCAGCCGGGCTGGATCCTGAAGTGCAAGGGCTGGGAGACCGACCCCAACGCCTACATCTACTTCATCACCCAGGCGCCGGTCTGGGCGAAGATCTGCGACGTCATCGGCAAGCCGGAGTGGGTCACCGATCCGGACTACGCGACGCCCGCCGCGCGCCTGCCGCGCCTGAAGGACATCTTCGCGACCGTCGAAGAGTGGACCATGACCAAGACGAAGTTCGAGGTCATGGAGATCCTGAACAAGTACGACATCCCCTGCGGCCCCATCCTGTCGATGAAGGAGCTGGCGGAGGATCAGTCGCTGCGCGAGACCGGCACCATCGTCGAGGTGGACCACCCGACGCGCGGCAAGTACCTGACGGTCGGCAACCCGATCAAGCTGTCGGACAGCCCGACCGAGGTCACGCGGTCGCCGCTGCTAGGCGAACACACCGACGAGATCCTGCGCGAGGTGCTCGGCTTCGACGAACGCCGCATCGGCGAGGTCCGCGACAGCGGCGCTCTGGGGCTGGTCGTTCCCCGCATGGCCGCCGAGTAAAGACAGCCGTGGCGAGGGCGTTCCGTCAGGGCGCCCGCTCCATGCAGCACGGATAACAGGCGCACGCAGTCCCGAAGAGCGGGGGCGTTGACGCACACATCCGGTGAGCCGCGGGCTCACACCGTTATTCTTCCACGGATTCAGCACAGGACGCAGGGTGCCGGCGCGGGACGCGTCAGCGCCGATGCCGGCCTGCGCCCCGCACCCTTCCATTTTAAACACCCGAAGACAGCCATGAACATCCATGAGTATCAGGCCAAGGGCCTGCTGAAGACGTACGGCGTCGCGGTGCCCCGCGGCGGCGTCGCCTACACCCCGCAGGAAGCCGAGACCGTCGCCCGCGAGCTGGGCGGCCCGGTGTGGGTCGTGAAGTCGCAGATCCATGCGGGCGGCCGCGGCGCCGGCCGCTTCAAGGACAACCCCGAGGGCAAGGGCGGCGTCCGCGTCGTCAAATCCATCGAGGAGGTCGGCAAGAACGCCGCCGAGATGCTGAACCACGTGCTGGTCACCAAGCAGACCGGTCCGGACGGCCGCGAGGTCAAGCGCCTCTACGTCGAGGAAGGCGCCGACATCAAGCGCGAGCTGTATCTCGGCATGCTCGTCGACCGCGCCACCGGCCGCGTCACCATCATGGCGTCCACCGAAGGCGGCATGGAGATCGAGGAGGTCGCCCACAACACGCCGGAGAAGATCGTCAAGGTCGCCATCGACCCGGCCACCGGCATCCAGGGCTACCACACCCGCAAGGTCGCCTTCGCGCTCGGCCTCGAAGGCAAGCAGGTCGGGGCGGCGGCGAAGTTCCTGACCGCCATGTACCGCGCCTTCACCGAGCTGGACTGCGCGATCGTCGAGATCAACCCGCTGATCGTCACCGGCTCGGGCGAGATCCTGGCGCTCGACGCCAAGATGGCCTTCGACGACAACGCCCTGTTCCGCCACAAGAACGTGGCCGAGCTGCGCGACGTCGCCGAGGAGGACCCGGCCGAGGTCGAGGCCGCCAAGCACGACCTGAACTACGTCAAGCTCGACGGCAACATCGGCTGCATGGTCAACGGCGCCGGTCTGGCGATGGGCACCATGGACATCATCAAGCTGTACGGCGGCGAGCCGGCCAACTTCCTCGATGTCGGCGGCGGCGCCACCAAGGAGCGCGTCACCGCGGCCTTCAAGCTGATCCTTTCCGATCCCAATGTGAGCGGAATCCTGGTCAACATCTTCGGCGGCATCATGCGCTGCGACGTCATCGCCGAAGGCGTCGTCACGGCGGCCCGCGACGTGAAGCTGCATGTGCCTCTGGTCGTCCGTCTGGAAGGCACGAACGTCGAGCTGGGCAAGAAGATCCTTGCTGAGTCCGGTCTGCCGATCCTGTCGGCCGACAACCTCGCCGACGCCGCCGAGAAGGTGGTCAAGGCCGTGAAGGAGGCCGCGTAAGATGGCTGTTCTCGTCGATAAGAACACGAAGGTGATCTGCCAGGGCTTCACCGGAGCCCAGGGCACCTTCCATTCCGAGCAGGCGATCGCCTACGGCACCAAGATGGTCGGCGGCGTCACGCCGGGCAAGGGCGGCACCAAGCACCTCGACCTGCCGGTCTTCGACACGGTGGCCGACGCGGTCGAGAAGACCGGCGCCAACGCCAGCGTCATCTACGTGCCGCCGCCGTTCGCCGCCGATGCCATCCTGGAGGCGATCGACGCCGAGATCCCGCTGGTGGTGTGCATCACCGAGGGCATCCCGGTGCTCGACATGGTGCGCGTCAAGCGGGCGCTGGGCAACTCCAAGACCCGTCTGATCGGGCCGAACTGCCCGGGCATCATCACGCCCGACGAGTGCAAGATCGGCATCATGCCGGGCCACATCCACAAGCGCGGCAAGATCGGCATCGTCTCGCGCTCGGGCACGCTGACCTACGAGGCGGTGGCGCAGACCACCGCGGCGGGGCTGGGCCAGACGACCTGCATCGGCATCGGTGGCGATCCGGTCAACGGGACGAACTTCGTGGACAGCCTGGAGCTGTTCCTGAAGGACCCGGAGACCGAGGGCATCATCATGATCGGCGAGATCGGCGGCGACGCCGAAGTCAAGGGCGCGGAGTTCATCCGCGACTCCGGGACCAAGAAGCCGGTCGTCGGCTTCATCGCCGGGCGCACCGCGCCTCCGGGCCGCCGCATGGGCCATGCCGGCGCGGTGATCTCCGGCGGCAACGACACCGCCGACTTCAAGATCGACTTCATGAAGTCCGTCGGCATCGCCGTCGCCGACAGCCCCGCCAGCCTGGGTTCCACCATGCTGAAGGTCTTCAAGGGCTGATCCGTTTTCGTCGCTGTGGTGTTTTCCCCGAAGTGACTGGCCGCGCCGGCAACGGCGCGGTCTTCTTGTTTGTGTATTCGGCAGGGAAGGGGACTGTTTTCGCGATGTGGAAAGCCATCAGAGAAGCGTTGCGGCGAGTAGTCCGACCAGTCATCTTGGTCTTGCACAGGGTGCTTCACCCTTTGTATCGGGCGGGTTGTTGCTCTGCATTTATGCGAGCCTCTCGAAATCACTGGCCGTGCTGGCAACAGCACGGCCATTTTTTTTGCTCACTTGCTTATTGATCCGCTGACAGCGCGAGCGCCAAGAAGCCGGCGATGTAATCCACGCCCTCCTCGCCGCGGCGAACGCCGAGATGAATGCTCTTGCCGATCCCCTCGCTTCCCAACCGTACGCTGCGGATGGGAAGTCCGGCACCGTCCTCCCGCACCAGCCAGTCCGGCAGGACGGTGACCCCACGCCGGGCGGCAACGAGCTGGAGCATCAGGTCGGTCGACTCCACGGTCTTGTGGCGACGCGGACGGCAATGGGCGGGGACGAGAAAGCGGGTGTAGACGTCCAACCGTTCCAGGCTGACCGGGACCGTGATCAATTCCTCCGCACAAAGGTCTTCCGGCTGCGCCCCATCCCGCGCGGCGAGAGGGTGCGCGTCATGCACCACGAGGACGAGTTCGTAATCGAAGACCGGTGTGAACAGGACGTCGGCGGTCTCGATGGGGTCGGGCGTGATCAACAAATCGATCTCATTGTCGAGCAGCGCAGCCAAGCCGTCGAAGCGGAAGGCGGTGCGGACCTCGAAATCCACGTCCTGCCATTGGGTGAGATAGCGGGCGGTCATCCGCATCAGCCAAGCTTGGCAGGGATGGCATTCCATGCCCACTCGGAACGCCCCGCGGCGGCCCGACGCGAAATCGGCGAGAACCCGTTCGGCGTGCTCGAACTGCGGCAGCAGGCGCTGCGCCAGCGCCAAAAGATGCCGGCCAGCCTGGGTGAAGCGGAGGCTCCGCCCCTTCTTCATCCAGATTTCTACGCCGCAGCGTTCCTCGAATTTGCGCATCGTGTGGCTCAGCGCCGACTGGCTGAGATTCAGGCGTTCGGCGGCGGCGGTGACGCTGCCCGCCCGATCCACCTCCCGCAGAATCGCGAGGATCTGGCGGTCAATCATTCATGACTCCGGCTCATCCACTCATGAGAACATACCACTTCTATTCATGATGGCGGGTCGGTAAGCCTAGGGCAACCGCGACAGAGCCAGTCCCGAGGACCGTCATGAGCCAAGCCGACACCACCCTTTATGCACAGGGCCTTTACGCTCACGGGACGGCGAACGTTCTGCGGCTGGCGGCGGCGCAAGCGCTGGCCGGCGCCAACGCGGTGGTCGTCTACGCGACGGGGGCCATCGTCGGGAACACGCTGGCGCCCAGCCCGGCACTAGCCACGCTGCCGCTCTCCGTCTTCGTCGTGGGCATGGCGGTCTGCACCATTCCCGCCGGGGCCATTGCCCGGCGCCGTGGGCGGCGTGCTGCCTTCCTGGCGGGGACGGGGTGCGGCGTGCTCGTCGGGCTGCTCTCCGCCCTGGCGGTGATTCTGGGGAGCTTCTGGCTGTTCTGCGCGGCAATGATCCCCGGCGGCGCCTACGCCGCCGTGGTCCTCTCCTTCCGCTTCGCCGCGACCGATTGCGTCGAACCGGAGCGGCGGCCGCGGGCCATGTCGGCCGTGATGGCGGGCGGGGTGTTCGCCGGGGTGATCGGACCGCAGCTCGTCACCGTCACCATGGATGTCTGGCCGCCGCACCTGTTCCTGGCGACCTTCCTCGCACAGGCCACCGTGGCGGCGGTGTCCGCGCTGGTGCTGGTCGGCGTGCGGCTGCCGATGCCGACTGCGGCGGAAGCTGCCGGGGGACGGCCGCTCGGCGTCATCGCGCGCCAGCCGCGATTCGTCACCGCCGTGCTGTGCGGGGTCGTCTCCTATCTGCTGATGAATTTCATCATGACGGCGGCCCCGCTGGCGATGCGGCTGTGCGGCCTGTCGCAGGAGGTGTCCAACCTCGGCCTGCAATGGCACGTCATCGCCATGTACGCCCCGAGTTTCATCACTGGGCGGCTGGTCGAGCGCTTCGGCGCGTCCCGCATTGTGTTTGCCGGCCTGGGCCTGATCGCCTCCTCCGCCGTGGTCGGGCTGGGGGGTGTCGACGTGGCGCATTTCTGGGTCAGCCTGATCCTGCTGGGGGTCGGCTGGAACTTCGGCTTCCTCGGGGCCTCGGCACTCGTTCTGGAGTGCCACCGCCCGGAGGAGAAGACGCAGGTGCAGTCGCTCAACGACTTCATCGTGTTCGGCACGATGGCCCTGGGGTCCTTCGCGTCCGGCGGGCTGCTGGCGGCGTTCGGCTGGGATTCGGTGCTCTGGGTGTCCTTCGTGCCGCTTGCGGCGGCCATCGCGGCGCTTGTGGTCACGGTCTCGTCCCGCGCCGCGTCCGCGACCGTCTGAAGACGACGGTCGGCGCCTCGCTCATCCAATCGCGAGAACACCACGGAGTCCCGCCCTCAGGGCGGGGCTGACCCTTCCGGCTGTCCGGTTTTCGGAAGCCGGAAAAATTTTCGGATGAAAAGCGCAATACGGCAAAAGTTCGTGTTGCCAACAATCGTGTCTCTGGCATACCATATGCCGTATCTGGAGCGCCACGAACGCAGGGACAGCGTGACCGGCTCTCCAGAACACCATTGAACCATGACTCACATCGGCACGGAACAAGGCTGCCCATGACGCGGCGATGCGGACGCTCGCTCGGACTCCGCCTCGCCCGCCCAAGGGGACCCTCATGCCCGGTATCAAAGCGTCGCAATCCCACGGGAGGGAATGATGGTTGGATCGACAGAATCCCAGAGGCCAGCTTTTAACAGTTCCGGCGGCTCGCAGGCGCCCATCTCCGACGGCGCGCGTTGGATGCAGATCGTCGTCGGCATCGTCTGTATGGTGGCGGCGGCCAACATCCAGTACGCCTGGACGCTGTTTGTGCCGGAAATCCAGGCCACCCATGGCTGGACCCGCGCCTCGATCCAGACCGCCTTCACCGTCTTCGTCGTCGTCCAGACCTGGCTGACCCCCATCGAAGGCTATTTCATCGACCGTTACGGCCCCCGCGCCATCGTCGCCTTCGGCGGCGTGATGACCGGCCTCTCCTGGATCGTCGACAGCTACGCCGGCTCGCTCGGCATGCTCTATGTCGGTTCGGCCATCGGCGGCATCGGCGTCGGCTGCGTCTACGCCACCTGCGTCAACAGCGCCCTCAAGTGGTTCCCGGACAAGCGCGGCCTCGCCGTCGGCCTGACCGCGGGCGGCTACGGTGCCGGCTCGGCCGTGACCATCCTGCCGATCGCCAACATGATCCACTCCTCGGGCTATCAGGCGACCTTCTTCTGGTTCGGCCTGCTGCAGGGCACGATCATCCTCATCGCCGCCTACTTCCTGCGCGCTCCGCAGAAGGATCAGGTGAAGGCCTCGACCAAGGTCCTGCAGTCCCGCCGCGACTATACGCTCAAGGAAGCGCTGCAGACGCCGGTCTTCTGGGTCATGATGGTCATGTTCATCTGCACCGTCTCGGGCGGTCTGATGGCGGTGGCCCAGCTCGGCGTGATCGCCCACGATCTGGGCGTGAAGGAAGCCCCGATCAGCCTGTTCGGCATCACCATGGCGGCTCTGCCCTTCGCGCTGATGCTCGACCGCGTGATGAACGGCATCTCCCGTCCGCTGTTCGGCTTCATCTCCGACCACATCGGCCGTGAAGCGACGATGTTCATCGCCTTCACCTTCGAAGGCCTCGGCATCCTGATGCTCAGCCGCTTCGGCCACGACCCGATCATGTTCCTGATCCTGTCGGGTCTGGTGTTCCTGGCCTGGGGCGAAGTGTACAGCCTGTTCAGCGCCACCTCGGCGGACACCTTCGGCACCAAGCACGCGGCGAAGATCTACGGTGTGCTGTACTGCGCCAAGGGCGTCGCGGCGTTGCTGGTCCCGCTGGGCAACCTGCTGATGGAAGCCACCGGCACCTGGGCGACCGTGCTCTACATCTGCGCCACCATGGACCTCATCGCGGCTTTCTGCGCCATCGCGGTCCTGCGGCCAATGCTGCGCAAGCACCATGCCCGCAACGCCGAACTTGCCGCCCAGCAGGGTGCGGGTGGGCTGGCGGTGCAGCCCGGCCACTGATCGGCCCGCACACTTCCGCTTACAGTCCTCGGATGACGGCCGCCGCGCGCACCCCGCGCGGCGGCCTTTTTTCATTCCAGGAAGAAAGGACGGTTGTGGCCCTCACCAGACTGGTTGAAGCGCTCCGACGACCAGAGGCCGTCCGGCTGCTCGTCCTGCGGATCGGAAGTCCATTCGTCGTCCTCCCGCATCAGCAGGGTCATGCCGTGGCCCATCAGGCCGGCCAGGGCGACGAAGGCGATCAATTGGGATTCGAGCATGGGACGGGCTCCGGGCACTCGGGAGGGGGCGTTGCTTTTTGTTGTTGTGATGCAGCATAGCGGCCCGGCTCAGGCTGCGCAATAGGATTTTGTATACCAGATAATGGATACCAGAATCGCGCCAATTGCATTGATCGGGTGGGATGCGCCGTGAATCGCATTGACGTGGGTGGGGCGGATCGTTCAGCATGGCGACGTTCCAAGGGGAGCCCCATAGCACGGGGCTGAGATGATGCCGTAAGGCGCCGAACCCTTTGAACCTGATCCGGGTCGTACCGGCGTAGGGACAGGAACAAACGGGCCACGGTCACGCGCACCCCATCGCGCACCCCTTTATGGGGACCGCTCCGGTCGTCCGTTCTGCCGCTCCGTCACACCCGGGTCTCCAACGATCCTATGTGCGATGGAGATCCACAGCAGATGCCCGACACTCTTCCCCCCGCTTCGAAAGACGCCGCGCCGTCGGACCATTTCTCGGTGACGACCGGCCCGCTGCCGTCGTCCAGCAAGGTCCATGTGGCCGGGGAGCGCTTCCCCGACCTGCGCGTGGCGATGCGCGACATCCATGTCGGCGGTGGCGAGCCGCCGGTGCGCGTCTACGACACCTCAGGCCCTTACAGCGATCCCGCCGTGCAGACCGACATCCGCCGCGGCTTGGCGGAGCTGCGCCGCTCCTGGATCGAGGCCCGCGGCGACGTCGAGGCCTATGAGGGCCGCGAGGTCCGTCCGGAGGACGATGGGCTGCGCGTCGGCGAGACGCGCGCCGTGCCCGTCTTCGACCGCGCCGGGCGCCGTCCGCTGCGCGGCAAGCCGGGCCGGGCGGTCACGCAGATGGCCTACGCCCGCGCCGGAATCGTCACGCCGGAGATGGAGTACATTGCCGTCCGCGAGAATCTGGGCCGCCAGCGGCTGGCCGAGGCGGCGGCGCGGGATGGTGACGACTTCGGAGCCTCCATCCCCGACCATGTGACCGCGGATTTCGTCCGCGACGAGGTGGCGCGCGGGCGGGCGATCATCCCGTCCAACATCAACCACCCCGAATCGGAGCCGATGATCATCGGCCGCAACTTCCTCACCAAGATCAACGCGAACATCGGCAACTCCGCCGTCGCGTCATCGGTGGGCGAGGAGGTCGACAAGATGGTCTGGTCGATCCGCTGGGGCGCCGACACCGTGATGGACCTGTCCACCGGCCGCAACATCCACACCACCCGTGAATGGATTCTGCGCAACAGCCCGGTCCCCATCGGCACCGTGCCGATCTATCAGGCGCTGGAGAAGGTCGGCGGCAAGGCCGAGGACCTGACCTGGGAGATCTTCCGCGACACGCTGATCGAGCAGGCGGAGCAGGGGGTGGACTACTTCACCATCCACGCCGGCATCCGTCTGGCGCACATCCCGCTGACCGCGAAGCGCACCACCGGCATCGTGTCGCGCGGCGGCTCGATCATGGCGAAATGGTGCCTGTCCCACCACCGCGAGAGCTTCCTCTACGAGCGGTTCGAGGAGATCTGCGAGATCATGAAGGCGTACGACGTCGCCTTCTCGCTGGGTGACGGCTTGCGCCCCGGCTCCATCGCCGACGCCAACGACGCCGCCCAGTTCGCCGAGCTGGAGACATTGGGCGAGTTGACCAAGATCGCCTGGAAGCACGACGTGCAGGTGATGATCGAGGGGCCAGGCCATGTGCCCATGCACAAGATCAAGGCCAACGTCGACAAGCAGCTGGCGCTGTGCGGCGAGGCGCCCTTCTACACGCTCGGGCCGCTGACCACGGACATCGCGCCGGGCTACGACCACATCACCAGCGCCATCGGTGCCGCCATGATCGGCTGGTTCGGCACGGCGATGCTCTGCTACGTCACGCCGAAGGAGCATCTGGGGCTGCCGGACCGCGACGACGTGAAGGTGGGCGTGGTCACCTACAAGATCGCCGCCCACGCCGCCGACCTCGCCAAGGGCCACCCCGGCGCGCAGGAGCGCGACGACGCCCTGTCGCGCGCCCGCTTCGAGTTCCGCTGGCGCGACCAGTTCCACCTGTCGCTCGACCCGGAGACGGCGGAGCGCTTCCACGACCAGACCCTGCCGGCGGAGGGGGCGAAGGTCGCGCATTTCTGTTCGATGTGCGGGCCGAAGTTCTGCTCGATGAAGATCACGCAGGAGGTGCGGGAGTACGCCAACTCCGGCATGGCCGAGATGTCGGAGAGCTTCCGCGCCAAGGGCGGGGAGATCTATCTTGAGGAGGGGCAGGCTGCGGAATAGCAACTGAATCGAAAAGGGGACGCCCTCACGGGCGCCCCCTCGCTTCGGCTCCTTCCCCAGGCGGGGGGAGGGGAAGAGAGCGTCAGGACATGGCCTTTACGCGTCGGCCGTCACGCTCCGGCCGCTGTGCGTGCCCAGCGACTCCGCCGCCATGCGCTTCCGCATCGGGCGCAGGACGAACAGCGCCAGCACGGCGGCCAGCGCGTTGACCGCGGCGGCCAGCAGGAAGACCGCGTGCCAGCTTCCCGTCGCGTCGGCGATGATGTTGGCGAAGGGGATCAGCAGCGCCGCCGTGCCCTTGGCGGTGTAGAGCAGCCCGGCGTTGCTCGCCGCGAACTTCGATCCGAAGGTGTCGGCGCAGCAGGCCGGGAACAGGCTGTAGATCTCGCCCCAGGCGAAGAAGACCAGACCGGTCAGCAGCACGAAGGCCACCGGGTCGCGGCCGTAGAGGCTGAGCGCGACGATGCCCACCGCTTCGATCGCGAAGGCGATGAACATGGTGTTCTCGCGCCCGATGTGGTCGGACACCCAGCCGAAGAAGGGGCGGGTCAGCCCGTTCAGCACCCGGTCGATGGACAGGGCGAAGGTCAGGGCGGGCAGGGTCAGGCCGAGGATGCTGACCGGAGCGTGGGCCAGCCCGAAATCCTGGGCAATGGGGCCGAGCTGGGCCGTCGCCATCAGCCCGCCGCCGGCCACCATCACGAACATGGCGTACATGACCCAGAACACCGGGGTGCGGACCATCTGGCTCGGCGTGTACTGCCGCTGCGCGGGCGGGGCGGCGTATCCGCCGCGGGTGAGGGGAGCGGAGGGCGGCGCCACCAGCAGCCAGGCGAGCGCGAAGACCACCAGTCCCTGGCCCAGGCCGAAGGCCATAAAGGTCGCCTCGTAGCCCGAGGTCTCGATCATCGTGGCGATGGGCACCACCGTCAGGGCGGAGCCGGCTCCAAAGCCCGCCGCGGTTATGCCGGCGGCCAGACCGCGCCGGTCGGGGAACCATTTCAGCGCGTTGCCCACGCAGGTGCCGTAGACGGCGCCCGCCCCGATGCCACCGATGGCCGCCGCGACGTAGAGCACGAGCAGCGAATCCGCCACCGCGTTCAGCGCCCAGGAGGCGGCGCAGAGCACCGAGCCGAACAGCACGACGATCCGCGGGCCGAAGCGGTCGACGAACCAGCCCTCGACGGGCACCAGCCATGTTTCGGTGACAATGAAGATGGTGAAGGCCACCTGGATGGCCGCACGGCCCCAGCCGTGCTTGTCGTCGATGGGTTCGACGAAGAGGGTCCACCCGTACTGGAGATTGGCGATCATCGACATGCAGATGACGCCGGCAAGCAGCTGCATCCAACGCCCGCCGACAGGCAGGGCGCTTTGCGCACCGGTTTGGCGCATATGGTTCCTCCCGGATGGGTCCGCGATCTCGTTCTTGTCCTGGCGCGCGCGGGGTGCGTTCGGTGCCCGACCGCTTCGCTTTATCCTTCGAACGGGGCAGCCCGGTTGCACGCCATTGGCATGCCAGACGCCGTATTCGTGATGCCTTGACGGTGAGTGTGGCGGATAATCCGTGGAGTCATCAACAAATTTTCGTGAGCAGGCGCCGCCCTGGCCGTAAGTGATATATCAAATCGGCCGACGGCGCCTCGCCGCCTACAGAACCAGAACGGCGCGGAAGTCGTTGACGTTGGTCAGGGTCGGCCCGGTCACCAGCAGGTCGCCGAGCGCGCTGAAGAAGCTGTAGCCGTCGTTGTCGGCCAGCCTCTCCTTGGCGTTGACGCCGGCCTCGGCGGCGCGGGCCAGCGTATCGGGGCCGAGCAGGGCGCCCGCGTTGTCCTCCGTCCCGTCGATGCCGTCGGTGTCGGCGGCCAGCGCGTGGACGCCCTTCATCCCGTCCAGCGCCACGGTCAGCGCCAGCAGGAACTCGGCGTTGCGCCCGCCGCGGCCCTTGCCGCGGACGGTCACCGTGGTCTCGCCGCCGGACAGCAGGACGCAGGGCTTTGCCGCCGGCTGGTCGTGCTCGACGATCTGGCGGACGATCCCGGCATGGACGAGCGCCACCTCGCGCGACTCGCCCTCCAGCGCGTTGCCGAGGATGACCGGGGTGACGCCGGCTTGGCGGGCGACCTCCGCCGCGCGCTCCAGGGCCATCTGCGGGGTGGCGACCAGGATCGTGCTGACGCGCTCCAGCCGCGGATCGCCGGGCTTCGGGCTCTCGTCGCGCCCGGCCAGCAGATGGTCCATGACCGGCTGCGGCGGGGTGATGCCGTACTTCTCCAGAACGGCCAGCGCGTCGGCGTAGCTGGTCGGGTCGGGCACGGTGGGGCCGGAGGCGATCACCGACAGGTCGTCGCCCGGCACGTCGGAGATGACCAGCGAGACCACCCGCGCCTTGGTGGCGGCGGCAAGCCGCCCGCCCTTGATCGCGGACAGGTGCTTGCGCACGCAGTTCATCTCGGTGATGTTCGCCCCGGAGCGGAGCAGCGCCTTGGACACCGCCTGTTTGTCGGCCATCGAGATGCCCGGCGCGGGCAGGGCGAGCAGGGCGGAGCCGCCGCCCGAGATCAGGCAGAGCATCAGGTCGTCGGGGCCGAGCGAGGCGGCGATGTCGAGGATGCGCTTCGCCGCCTGCTGGCCGGCCTCATCGGGGACGGGGTGCGACGCCTCGACCACCTCGATCCGCTCGCACGGCACATTATGGCCGTAGCGGGTGACGACCAGACCGGACAGCGGACCCTTCCAGTGATCCTCCACCGCCTTCGCCATGGAGGCCGCGGCCTTGCCGGCGCCGACGACGACCGTGCGGCCCTTCGGCGGTTCCGGAAGATGCGGCGGCACGCACAGCGCCGGCTGCGCCGAGGCGACGGCGGCGCTGAACATGTCGGTCAGGAGCGCGCGGGGATCGGTGGTCGTCATGGTTCGGTTCTGTCCCTTCCCTGAGCCGCGCCGTTCACCGGCGCCGGTCCTCATGTGCTGGGAATGCTAACGGATTTGGCGTGGGGGGCAATGTTAACCCTCTCCCTCTGGGGGGAGGGGAGGGTGGGGGATGTGCTTTTGCCGTACGATCCGCCACGTGCAACCCCCTCACCCCAACCCTCTCCCCAGGGGGGAGAGGGAGATAAAGCGCAGCCTCACTCCGCGGGTTCGGTCACGCGGTGGTTCTGGCCGATCTCGTGGTTGGCGAGCAGCTCCAGCGCGCGGACCATGCCGGAGTGGTCCCAGGCCTTGCCGCCCTGGGCGGCGCAGGCGTTGAACAGCTCCTGGCAGGTCGCCGTGTTGGGCAGCGACACGCCGAGCGCGCGGGCACCGGACAGGGCGAGGTTCAGGTCCTTCTGGTGCAGCTCGATGCGGAAGCCCGGATCGAAAGTGCGCTTGACCATGCGCTCGCCATGCACCTCCAGGATGCGCGAGGAGGCAAAGCCGCCCATCAGGGCCTGACGGACCTTTGCCGGGTCGGCGCCGGCCTTGGACGCGAACAGCAGCGCCTCGCCCACCGCCTCGATGGTCAGGGCGACGACGATCTGGTTGGCGACCTTCGTCGTCTGGCCGTCGCCGTTGCCGCCGACCAGCGTGATGTTCTTGCCCATCTTCTCGAACAGCGGCTTTACCGTCTCGAAGGCCTTGTCCGGGCCCCCGACCATGATGGTCAGCGAGGCGGCCTTGGCGCCGACCTCACCGCCGGACACCGGGGCGTCGAGGTAGTCGCAGCCCAGCTCGTTGATGCGCTGTGCGAAGGCCTTCGTCTCGATCGGGGAGATCGAGGACATATCCACGACGATCTTGCCGGCGGACAGCCCCTCGGCGACGCCGTTCGGGCCGAACAGGGCGGCCTGCACATGGGGGGTGTCGGGGACCATCGTGAAGATGATGTCAGCCTTCTGCGCCACCTCGCGGCTGGAGCCGCAGGCCGTGGCGCCCTTGGCCAGCAGGTCTTCCGGGGCCGGGTTGATGTCGTAGACGAACAGGGTGTGGCCGGCGTCGGCCAGATGACCGGCCATGGGGCGGCCCATGATGCCGAGACCGATGAATCCAACGTTCATGGCTGTGTCCTCAATTCTTCTGTGTTCGGGCGTTTGCAGATCAGGCGGCAATCAAGCGGCGACGGTCTCACCGGGGGTAGCGGCGCGCATCCAGCCGAGCCCTTCGCTGGTCCCCTTGGCCGGCTTGTACTCGCAGCCGACCCAGCCGTCGTAGCCGATCCGGTCGAGCGCCGCGAAGACGAAGGGATAGTTGATCTCGCCGGTGCCCGGCTCGTTGCGGCCCGGATTGTCGGCGATCTGGACATGCGCGATCTTCGGCAGCAGGCGCTGGATGGTCGGGACGAGATCGCCCTCCATGATCTGCATGTGATAGACGTCGTACTGGATGAAGAGATTGTCGGAGCCGACGGCCTCCAGAATCCGTTCCGCCTGCGCGGTGTTGGTCAAATAGAAGCCCGGAATGTCACGGGTGTTGATCGGCTCGATCAGGAAACGGATGCCGGCCTGCTTCAGCGCCTTGGCGGCGAAGGACAGGTTCTCGACGAAGGTGCGCTCCAGCGCGTCCGCCGCCACGTCCGCCGGGGCCTTTCCGGCGAGGCAGTTGATCTGCTTGCAGCCCAGCGCCGTGGCGTACTCGATGGCGCGGCCCACCCCGTCCTGGAACTCGCCGACGCGGTCCGGCAGGACGGCGATGCCGCGCTCGCCCGCGTCCCAGTCGCCCGCCGGCAGGTTGTGCAGGACCTGGGTCAGCCGGTTGGCGGCCAGCCGCTCGACCAGCGCATCCTTCTCGAAGGCGTAGGGGAACAGATACTCGACCCCGGTGAAGCCGTCCTTCGCCGCCGCGGCGAAGCGGTCGAGGAAGGGCAGCTCGTTGTAGAGCATCGTCAGGTTGGCGGCGAACTTGGGCATGTCTCTCTCCCGGATGTTCGTTTCGGGCCGGATGTTCGTTACGGACTTGGCCGGTTGGCGGTCAGGATCGAAGGGCGATGGCGGAGGCGTCAACGCGACGTCCGCCTTTTTTCACCCTGCGGAACTGTGGATCTGGCGGAGCCGCTTGCCCCCACCCTGACCCTCCCCAGCTTCGCAGGGGAGGGGATTTGGGCTCGCGGCGTGTCGATCAGACCCGCACCAGCTCCGGCTCGTCCGCGGGCACGTCCAGCACCTCCTCGAACTCGGTGATGTTGTTGATCTCCGTGCCCATGGCGATGTTGGTGACGCGCTCCAGGATGACCTCGACGACCACCGGTACCTGGAACTCGTCCATCCACTGCTGCGCTTGCGCGAAGGCGGATTGCAGGTTGTCCGGGTCGGTGACGCGGATGGCCTTGCAGCCCAGACCCTCGGCCACCGCGACGTGGTCCACGCCGTAGACGCCGATCTCCGGGGCGTTGATGTTCTCGAAGGAGAGCTGGACCTGGAAGTCCATCTGGAAGGCGCGCTGCGCCTGCCGGATCAGCCCGAGGTAGCTGTTGTTCACCAGAACGTGGATGTAGGGCAGCTTGAACTGGGCGCCCACCGCCAGCTCCTCGATCAGGAACTGGAAGTCGTAGTCGCCGGACAGCGCGACGATCTTGCGCTTCGGATCGGCCACCCGCACGCCGAGCGCCGCCGGCAGGGTCCAGCCGAGCGGGCCGGCCTGACCGCAGTTGATCCAATGGCGCGGCTTGTAGACGTGCAGGAACTGCGCGCCGGCGATCTGCGACAGGCCGATGGTCGAGACGTAGCAGACGCCCTCGCCGAAGGCGCTGTTCATCTCCTGATAGACGCGCTGCGGCTTGATCGGCACGTTGGCGAAATCGGACCGGCGCAGCATGGAGCGCTTGCGGACCTGGCAGGTCTTCACCCACTCCGACCAGTCGCGCAGCTTGCCGGCGGCCTTCCACTCCTTCGCCACCTCGATGAAGAGGTCGAGCGCGGCCCCGGCGTCGGACACGATGCCCAGGTCCGGCGCGAAGACGCGGCCGATCTGGGTCGGCTCGATGTCCACATGCACGAACTTGCGGCCCTTGGTGTAGACGTCGACTGAGCCGGTGTGGCGGTTGGCCCAGCGGTTGCCGATGCCCAGCACGAAGTCCGACGCCAGCATGGCGGCGTTGCCGTAGCGGTGGGCGGTCTGCAGGCCGACCATGCCGGCCATCAGCGGGTGGTCGTCCGGAATGGCGCCCCAGGCCATCAGAGTCGGGATGACCGGCAGGCCGACGACCTCGGCGAACGCGACCAGACGGTCGCTGGCGTCGGCGTTGATGATGCCGCCGCCGGCCACCAGCAGCGGACGCTCCGCCGCGTTCAGCATGGCCAGCGCCTTCTCCACCTGGGCGCGGGTCGCCGCCGGCTTGTAGGTGGGCAGCGGCTCGTAGGCGTCGGGATCGAACTCGATCTCGGCCATCTGCACGTCGATCGGCAGGTCGAGCAGCACCGGGCCGGGCCGGCCGGAGCGCATCAGGTGGAAGGCCTGCTGGAAGGCGTAGGGGACCTGCCCCGGCTCCAGCACGGTGACCGCCCACTTGGCGACCGGCTTGGCGATGGACGGGATGTCCACAGCCTGGAAATCCTCCTTGTGCAGGCGGGCGCGCGGCGCCTGGCCGGTGATGCACAGGATCGGAATGGAGTCGGCGGAGGCCGAATAGAGGCCCGTGATCATGTCGGTGCCGGCGGGGCCGGAGGTGCCGATGCAGACGCCGATGTTGCCGGCCTTGGCGCGCGTGTAGCCTTCGGCCATATGCGACGCGCCTTCGACATGGCGCGCAAGAACGTGGCCGATGCGGCCGTTGCGTTGCAGCGCCGCGTAGAACGGATTGATGGCCGCTCCGGGGACGCCAAAGCAAACGGACACGCCTTCTTTTTCCAGGACATGCACCGCCGCTTCAATCGCCATCATCCTAGCCATGGCTTGGTCTCCTCCCTCGCGTAACGGGTCGCTGTTGCGTTGGGTTGAGCTTTCATCAGCGGGGCGGCTATTGGCAAAGTATTGGCGAATCCTTTCCGCGTGATGGAAATCGCGCCGAACGGGGCAGTCCTTCACGGCGCAGTGGACAATTATGCTGCACTTGCACAGTCCCGATGGCGCTGTCATCGTGGTTGGATGATGGCGATCCCGAGTCCCCGCCTCCTGGCGATCACGGACCGGCGGCAGGCGGCGCAGCCCCTGCCGGATCTGGCGGCGCGACTGTTCGCTGGGGGCTTGCGCTGGCTGTCGCTGCGCGAGAAGGATCTCGACGAATCCCGGCAGATCGCCCTGGCGCACGCGCTGGTGGGGCGGGCGCGGCCCTGGGGGGCGGTGGTCACGCTGCATGGCGACCCGGATCTGGCGCTGGCCGCCGGGACGGACGGCGTGCATCTGCCGGAGGGGGCCGATGTCGCGGCGGCGCGGCGGCGGCTCGGCCCCGGCGCGGTGGTCGGGCTCTCTGCCCACGACGCGGAAGGGATTCGGCGGGCCGCGTTGGGCGGGGCCGACTACGTCACGTTGTCGCCCATCTTTCCGTCGCCGAGCAAGCCGGGGTATGGCCCGCCGCTTGGGACGGAGGGGCTGAGACGCTTGGCCGCGGAGGCTCCCCTGCCGATCATCGCGCTCGGCGGCGTGGAGTCGGGCAATATCGGAGACTGTCTAGCCGCGGGAGCCGCCGGAGTGGCGGTCATGGGCACGGTGATGCGGACACCGGACCGCCTGCCCGATCTTCTCAAGGCCTTGAAAGGCGGACAACAGTAAGGACGGGGGCGCGCGGAGCCACCCTATCTTTATCGTAATCCTGGACTTTTCAGCCCAAAATGTGCATCTGGTATCTCATATACGAAAACGATGCGATGCCTTTCGCACGACCGGGCCGGCGCACAGTGGGGTGCTTCCGGACGGCCAGCATTGAGGAACGGTGCCGACCATGAACCCTCCGCCGATCAACGTCCAGCCGCTCGACACCGGATCGACCTTCCGCGCTCAAGCGTATCATGCGTTGAAGCAAGCCATCTCGCAAATGGACATCTACGACCATAACGAGGAGATCCGGCTTGAGGAGCGGCAGCTCAGCGAGTTGCTGGGCGTCAGCCGGACGCCGATCCGCGAGGCGCTGACCCTGTTGGAGCAGGAGGGGTTCATCCGCCTCCAGCCGCGCCGGGGCATCTTCGTCATCCGCAAGACCAAGGCTGAGATCGTCGAGATGATCCAGGTCTGGGCGGCGCTGGAGAGCATGGCCGGGCGTATGGTCGCGACGCAGGCCACCGACGAGGACATCCGCACCCTGTGGGACCTGTTCCGCAACTTCGAGATGCGGAACCCCAAGGAGCATGTCAACGAATACTCCGACGCCAACATCGCCTTCCACAAGAGCATCATCCGGCTCAGCGGGTCCAAGCTGATCCAGGAGATGACCGACAACCTGTTCATCCACATCCGCGCGATCCGCAAGCTGACCATCGGCCAGGACAACAGGGCGGAGCGGTCGATCCACGACCACAAGGAAATCATCAAGGCCCTGGAACGCCGCGACGTCGATCAGGCCGAACAGCTGATCCGCGACCACACGCTGGGTCTGGCGGCGCACGTCGAGAAGCATTGCGATTTCCTGGAGTGAGGCCCCGCCCCCGGTGAGGGGGGAAGGGCACGCACGGGTAGTCAGGCCGGCACGTGGGTCTTGACCGCGGCGGCGGTTTCGGCCGCGCTGTTCAGGCCGTTCGCGGTGATCGTGACCACGCGCAGGCTGTTGGTGGTGCCGGGCGTTCCGAAGGGGACGCCCGCCGTCACGATCAGCGACTGGCCGGGCGTGCCGATGCCTTCCTGGGCGGCGACGAGGCTCGCTCGCTCGACCATCTCCGCGAAATTCGCCACGTCGGCGGTCCAGACCGGGTGCACGCCCCAGGCCAGCGACAGCAGCCGGGCGGTCCCGCGTTCGGCGCTGAGGCCGAGGATCGGCACGGTCGGCCGCTCGCGCGAGGCGCGCCGCGCGGTGGAGCCGGTGCTGGTGAAGGTGGCGATGCCGGCGGCCGATATGGTCTCGGCGATCTGGCGCGCTGCGGCGGACAGGGCGTCCGGGGTGGTCGCCTCCGGGCTCGGATGCTCGGAGTCCATGATGCGGCGGTAGAGGGGGTCGCGCTCGACCCGGCGGATGATGCGGTCCATCATCGCCACGGCCTCCACCGGATGCTTGCCCGACGCGGATTCCGCCGACAGCATCACGGCGTCCGACCCGTCATAGACGGCGGTCGCCACGTCCGACGCCTCGGCGCGCGTCGGCGTCGGCTCGGTGATCATGGATTCCAGCATCTGCGTGGCGACGATCACCGGCTTGCCGGCGGCGCGGCTCAGGCGGATCATCCGCTTCTGCAGGCCGGGCACGTCCTCCGGCGGCAATTCCACGCCGAGGTCGCCGCGGGCCACCATCACCGCGTCCGACAGGGCGATGATCTCCTCCAGCCGGGGCAGGGCGGCGGGCTTCTCCACCTTGGTCATGATGTGGGCGCGGTCGCCGATCAGGGCGCGCGCCTCCAGGATGTCCTCGGGCCGCTGCACGAAGCTGAGGCCGATCCAGTCCACGCCCAGCGTCAGGCCGAACTGCAGGTCGCTGCGGTCCTTCTCCGACAGAGCGCTGAGGGCCAGCGTGGTGCCGGGGACGTTCATGCCCTTGCGGTCGGACAGCGTGCCGCCGACCATGACCTCGGTCTCGGCGTGGTCGGGGCCGCAGCTCAGCACGCGCAGGCGCATGCGCCCGTCGTTCAGCAGAAGCTCGTGGCCCGGCTCCAGGCTGGCGAAGATCTCCGGATGCGGGACGCAGACGCGGGTGCGGTCGCCCGGCGTGGGGTCGAGGTCGAGGCGGAAGCGGTCGCCGCCGGCCAGGATCACCGCCACCTCTTTGAAGGTGCCGACGCGCAGCTTCGGACCCTGAAGATCGAGAAGCACGCCGATGGGGCGCCCGACCGTCTCCTCGACCGCGCGGATCTGGCGGTAGCGTTCGGCGTGGTCGCGCTGCGTGCCGTGGCTGGCGTTCAGGCGGAAGACATCCACGCCGGCCTCGGCGAGGGCGAAAATCTGGCTGTAGGTCGAGCTGGCCGGCCCCAGAGTGGCGACGATCTTGGTGCTGCGGTTGCGCTGCATGGCGCGGGCCTCCTGAGAGGGCGATGGCTTGACAATGACTGGGTGGTGCTTGGGGTGATGCTGCGACCGGGGCGGGGCGGGGGTCAAACCGGCGCTATGGCTTTTCCACATAGCGGGAAGTCACACGGTTGGTTTGACCGGGAGTGAGCCGTCGGCGGACACTGAACGCCCGCGATCAGCCAGGACGATGCCATGAACACGCCTGTCGAGCCGCTTTCCGCCGCCAGCCTGATCCTTTTGCGCGACAGCGTGGATGGGCTGGAGGTCTTCATGATCCAGCGCCACCGCGACCTTCGCTTCGCGCCCGGCGCCACGGTGTTTCCCGGCGGGCGGCTGGACGCGGAGGACAGCGAGCTTCCCTGGCGGGAGCTGTCGCTGCCGCTGACCGACGACATGCCGCAGCGGATGGCCGCGATCCGCGAGGCGTTCGAGGAATGCGGGCTGCTGATGACCGGCGGCCCGGTGGACGCTGCCCTTCTTGACGGGCTGCGCAGCGCGTCGGGAGGGACCTTCCTGGGCCGGCTGCTGGCGGCGGGGCTGGAACCGGACGTGGCGGCGCTGGTGCCCTTTGCCCGCTGGGTCACGCCGGAGAGCGTGTGGCGGCGCTACGACACGCTCTTCTTCCTCGCCAAGGCGCCGCCGCGCCAGACCGCCGTGGTTGACGGGGTGGAGGCGGTCGCCGGATTCTGGGGCACCCCGCGGGCCATCCTGGCCGAGGCGGAGGCGGAACGGCTGTCGTTGGTCTTCGCCACCCGCATGACCCTGCTGCGTCTGGCCGGCTGCCGCACGGTCCGCCACGCGATGGAGGAAGCTGCGCGCTTCCACCCACTGACCCCCATCCTGCCCCGCCCCGCCGACACTCCGGACGGTCCGGTGCTGAGCATCCCGGACGGGCTGGGCTACCCCCTGACGCGTATCCCTCTGGAGCAGGCCCGGCTGGGATGATCGCCCGAGGCCGCCGCGCATTTCCTGCCCGAATTTCTAGGCAACAATTCGCCTAAAATTCCGCTATGCGGAATTTCCCGTGCCTTTTTTCGCCGCCGAAGCGTTATCGTCGCAAATGCGACTATTTGTGCATTGCACTCAGTTCATGAAATGGCATTATGAGGAAATAAGATATCTGTTTGATCGGAAAAATTTTCCGTTCATGTCCATAGGGTGCCTGAACACCACGCCGACGCGAGGATAGGTCCATGCTCCACCAGTCCATCATCCAAGGCTCCACCGACACCAGCGGCGCCATCGCCGTCGGTGCCGCCGTGGTTGCCGGGCACCCGGCGCTGCCGGCGGCCAATGGACAGGTGGTCAGTGGGCAGCGGTGGGTCTACGCCTTCGGCTGCGGCGGTGCGGAAGGGCACGGCGGCATGCTGGCGGAACTGGGCGGCAAGGGCGCCGGGCTGGCCGAGATGGCGCGGCTGGGCGTGCCGGTGCCGCCGGGGTTCACCATCGTGGCGGAGGCCAGCCGCCGGCACCGCGCCGGGCAGGGCGGCTTTCCCGCCGGGCTGACCGCCCAGGTGGAGGAGGCGTTGACCCGGCTGGAAGCCGTGGCGGGCGCCCGCTTCGGCGGGTCGGAGAATCCGTTGCTGGTGTCCGTACGGTCGGGTGCACAGGCGTCGATGCCCGGCATGATGGACACGATCCTGAATCTCGGCCTGACCGACGCGACGGTGAAGGGGCTGGCCGCGCGCAGCGGCGACGCTTGCTTCGCCTACGACTGCTACCGCCGGCTTATCCAGACCTACGGCGCGGTGGTGCAAGGAGTGGGTGCTCACAGCTTCGACGCGGCGCTGGAGGCCTACAAGGAGGGGCGCGGGCTGACCCGCGACGCCGACCTGGGCGCCGCCGACTGGCGCGCCGTGGCCGCCGCCTACCGCGAGCTGATCGAGCGTGAGGCGGGGGAGCCCTTCCCGCAGGACGCGCGGACCCAGCTCTACGCCGCCATTGCGGCCATCTTCCGCTCCTGGAGCAACGCCCGCGCCGTGGCCTTCCGGGCGGTGCACGGCATTCCCGACGATTGGGGCACCGCGGCGACCGTGCAGGCGATGGTGTTCGGCAACCGCGGCATCGCCTCCGGCACCGGCGTCGCCCACAGCCGCGATCCCTCCACCGGTGAGGCCGCACTGTGCGGCGAGTTCCTGCCCGACGCCCAGGGCGAGGACATCGTGTCCGGCCTGCGCACGCCGGGGCCATTGGCTGGGACGGACGCCTCGCTGGAAGCCGTCGCCCCCGAGGCCTTCGCCGAGCTGGGCCGCATCGCCGACCGGCTGGAACGCCATTTCGGAGACATGCAGGAGATCGAGTTCACTGTCCAGCAGGGCCGCCTGTTCATCCTCCAGTCGCGCTCCGGCAAGCGGACGCCGGAAGCGGGAGTGCGCATCGCCACAGAGATGGCGCAGGCCGGTATCATCTCGCGGGCCGAGGCGGTGCGGCGCGCCGACCTGCCGGCGCTTGCGGACAGCCTGCGGCCCATTGCCGATCCGGACGCCCCCCGCGAGGTGATCGCCCGCGGTCTGCCGGCCTCTTCCGGCGCTGCCACGGGTGCGGCGGTCTTCACGTCGGACGAGGCCGTCCGGTGGGCGGCGGAGGGCGTGGCGGTGGTGCTCTGCCGTCCGGAAACCTCTCCCCACGACGTGCACGGCATGCAGGTAGCCTGCGCGGTGGTGACCGCCCGCGGCGGAGCGACCAGCCACGCCGCCACCGTCGCCCGCGCCATGGGGCTGCCCTGCGTCACCGGAGCGCGCATGCTGCGCGTCGATCCGGCGGCCGGCGTGATGACGGTGGGCGACCTGACCATCCGGGCGGGTGAGATCATCACTGTGGACGGCGGGGCGGGCCATGTGATCCTGGGCAGCGTGCCGATGATCCGCCCCGAGCCGCCGGAGGCCGTGGCGCTGCTGCTGCGCTGGGCCGAGGGCGTCGGCGAGTGATGGCTTGAAGCCATGAGAAAGGCCCGTCGTCCGAGGGGACGACGGGCCTTTTGGCTGGGGCCTTTTCGCTTCCGCCGGGCCGCGGTCAGTGAGCGTAGACCGGGGATTCCTGAGCCGGGGGTTGGGTGTGGGCGACCATCTCGGTGAGCTGGAGCTTGGTGAAGTCGCGGGCGCTGACGACGCCGACCAGCGTGGAGCCGTCGAGCACCGGGAGATGGCGGATGTGGTGGCGGTCCATCAGTTCCAGCGCGTGGACGAGGCTGTCGTCGGGCGAGCAGGTCTGCGGCGCGCGCGACATCAGCATGAAGACCGGCGTCTTCAGGACCGACGCGCCGCGCTCCAGCAGGGCGTAGACGACGTCGCGTTCCGACAGCATGCCGGCCACGGCGTTGCCCTCGGTCCGGCAGACGTCCTTGACCACCAGAGCGCTGATGTTCTCCGACCGCATCAGCCGGATCGCCTCCTCAATGGTTTCGCCGGAACGGACGGTGACGACGCGGGATTCCTTGGTCCGAAGAATGTCGGCGACTTTCATGGCGAGCCCTCCACCAGACAGCGGGTTGCGTAAGCGCGCCCTGCACGGAGACCCCCGCGGGGGACCGGAGCTTGACCGGTGGAACCGCGTCGGGCCGGTCGAAGGCCGTCGGCGGCACCTGGGCATCGGGCAGTGGCAGGCGATGGATATTTGGTATACCAGATGCCACGACGCGTCAATGGCTAATATGGCAAACAATCAGTGGAATCGCATTTTGTGTGACGAAGTCGCCGAACGGTACGGCCACACCCTTGGCGCTTGCCCGCCTCCTATGGCGTTTGTCAGGGTGCCCACAACGATAGCTGGCATGCCAAATACTTAGAAAAGCTGACGGTGGGGGTGCGATGCTTGCCATGGTGCTGCTGATGGTCGCGGCGTTCACGTCGGGCGTTCTCAACGCGGTTGCCGGGGGCGGGGCCTTCATCACTTTCCCGGCGCTGCTGTTCGCCGGGGTGCCGCCGGTCAGCGCCAACGTGTCGAGCACCGTCGCCCTGTTCCCCGGCCAGATGGCCAGCGCCTGGGCCTACCGCAACGAGATCCGCGGCGTGACGGAGGTCAGCGTCACCGCCTTTTCCGTGGTCAGCCTCGTCGGCGGGGTGGTCGGGGCGATCCTTCTGCTGACCACGCCGGACCGCGCCTTCGCCGGGCTGGTGCCGTGGCTGCTGCTGTTCGCGACGGCGGTCTTTGCGGTCGGCAGCTTCATGCCGGCGCTGGCCGCCCGGCTGCGGCTGGGGGGCCGTTCCGTGCTGGTCGTCCAGTTTGTCATCGCCATCTATGGCGGCTATTTCGGCGGCGGGATCGGCTTCCTGATGCTGGCCGCGCTGACCCTGTTCGGCCTGCGCGACATCCACGCCATGAACGGGCTGCGCATCCTGCTGGCCGCGCTGATGAACGGCGCGGCGGTCGCGGCCTTCTGCCTGTCCGACGCGGTGTCCTGGCCGGAAACCGCCGTCATGGCGGTGTCGGCCATCGCCGGCGGCTATGCCGGCGCCCACGCGGCGAAGCGGGTCAGCCGCGACGTGATGAAGTGGGTGGTGGTGTCGATCGGCGTGGGGCTGACCCTGTACTTCTTCATCAGGGGCGCCGGAGCCTGAGGGCGCCCCACGCCGGGTCTTGTCAGGGCTGACCGGGGATGGTGCCGGGGACGGTGATCGGGCGCAGCCCCCTGGCGTAGCTCTTCCACCGCTCCTGGTAGACGGCGGCGGGCGCGCGCATCCGCTCCACATCCTCGTCCGACAGCGTGCGCACCACCTTGCCCGGCGCGCCGAGCACAAGCGAGCGGTCGGGGATCTCCTTGCCCTCGGCGATGAAGGCGTGGGCGCCGATCAGGCAATCACGGCCGATGCGGGCGCCGTTGAGGACGGTGGCGCCGATGCCGATCAGGCTGCCGTCGCCGACGGTGCAGCCGTGCACCATCGCCAGATGGCCGATGGTCACGTTCTTCCCGATGAGCAGCGGGAATCCCGGATCGACGTGGAGGACGGCGTTGTCCTGGACGTTGCTGCCGGTGCCGATGTGGATGCGCTCCTCCTCGGCGCGCATGACCGCGCCCCACCAGACGGACACGTCCTCCTCCAGCAGGATGTCGCCGACGACGGTGGCGCCGGGGGCCACCCAACAGTTGGGCGACAGGTGCGGGACCTTGTCGTTGAAGGCGTAGATCACCCGTTCCTCCTTCATTCTTCGTATCGGCATCCTACCGCGGAACGGATCGGCGGCGTGAGAATGCTGCACTGCGCTATACCCATAAGAAAATTGCGTGATATGATGGGTGCGCCTGGTTCCCGACCTGTGTGAGGACTCCCATGCCGCTCTACTCCTACCGCTGCACCGCCTGCGACCACGACTTCGAAGCGTTGGTGCGCTCGTCGGACACGCCCGTCTGCTCCTCCTGCGGATCGGCGGCGCTGGAGCGGAAGGTGGCGCGCATCGCGCCGGACACCAAGGCCGACAAGTTCCTCAAGACCGCCCGCGGTGCCGCCGCTGCGGAGGGCCATTTCAGCAACTACAGCAAGGCGGAACGCTCGCGCATTTAGCGCGGCGCTCACGTCCCGTCCGGAATCCCGTACTTGCGCAGCTTGTTCGCGATCATCGTGTGCGAGGTGTGGAGCCGGGCGGCCAGCTTGCGGCTGGACGGGTAGCGCGGGTAGAGGCGGCGGAGCAGGCTGCGCTCGAACGCCGCCGCCGCCTCGTCCCAGCTGGACGGCTCGGCGGGATCGCCACCGGTTTCTGCGTCCATCCGCGCCCCGGCCAGTTCCAGGTCGGCGGCGTCGAGATAGGCGCCGTCGCTCATCGTCACGGCGCGGAAGATGACGTTCTCCAACTGGCGGACGTTGCCCGGCCAGGGGTTGGCGAGCAGCGCGGCGCTGGCCGCAACGGTCAGCCGGCAGGGCGGCCGGCGCGCCTGGGCGCAGGCACGGGCGATGAAGTGTCGGGCGAGCAGAAGGATGTCGTCGCCGCGCTCGCGCAGCGCCGGGACCTGGAGCGACAGCACGTTCAGCCGGTAGAACAGGTCCTCGCGGAAGCTGTGCTCGGCGACCATGGCGTCGAGGTCGCGGTGGGTGGCGCTGACCACGCGCACGTCCACCGTCTGCTCGCGGTCGCCGCCGACGCGGCGGAAGCGCCCGTCGTTCAGGAAGCGCAGCAGCTTGGCCTGGAGGTAGGGCGACATCTCCCCGATCTCGTCGAGGAAGACGGTGCCGCCGTGGGCGAGTTCCAGCAGGCCGGGCTTGCCGCCGCGCTGTGCTCCGGTGAAGGAGCCGGGGGCGTAGCCGAACAACTCGCTCTCTGCCAGACTCTCCGGAACGGCGGCGCAGTTCAGCGCCAGGAAGGGCTTGTCGCGGCGCGGGCTGGCGCGGTGGCAGGCGTGGGCGATCAGCTCCTTGCCGGTGCCCGTCTCGCCCAGGATCAGCAGAGGGGCGTCCACCGCCGCGACCCGCGCCGCCCGTGCCTTCAGCGAGCGGATCGGGGCGGATTCGCCGAGGATGCGGTCGAAGCCGCCCTCGTCGAAGTTTTGTAAGGCGTTCAGCCGTTCGCCCAGCCGGCTCGGCGCGAACAGGGTGACCACCCCGCCGGCGGCGCGCCCGTCCTCCACGATGGGCGTGGCGTCCAGCAGGAAGGGCTGGCCGTTCAGCGTGACCTCCTGCCCGGCGGCGAGGCGGAAGCCGTGGTCCACCAGCAGGTCGGACAGCTCCGCATCGCCGAACAGCCGCCCGAAATCGGCGCCGGTCAGGGCGGCCTCGCTGCGCCCGGCGACCGTCGCGGCGGCGGCGTTGGCCACCACGATGCGGCAGGCGCGGTCCACCGCCAGAACCGGGTCGGGCAGGGCGGCCAAAAGGGCGTCCAGATGCAGCCGCCGCCGCGTGCCGGGCAGGATGTCGATCGGAGTGACGGACTCCACCCCCAGCACGGCGCGCAGCGCGGCGTCGAGCGCGCCGAAGCCCGGCACGTCCAGTTCCGGCGCGTCGATGTGGATGTGCGGCGGGTCCACTTCCACCGCCACGACGTTCAGGCGCCGCTTGGCGAGCACGGCCAGGATCTCATGGGCGATGCCGACCCGGTCGGCGAACAGGACGTCGATGCGCATGGCTCTCCCCGGTGGAGGGGGGAGTGTACCACGATGGGCGCGTCCGTAAATATATGTATACACCGTAACGATTTTTGTACGGTGATGGCAAATCTCTGTTCTGGCTCTGTTTATCAGAGGAGAGGGAAGCGCTTTCCAGCCGCCGTGTAACGATTCATGTACAGCCTCGTCGGGCGCCCAATCGTCCGCTCCAGCGTTTCCGCGGGTTCCGGCACTTGGCATCGCGTTTGCGAATGGGATGCGAACAAATCCGTGATCTCGGGAGCCTTCACATGCGCGTCATCGTCCTCGGCAGCGGCGTCATCGGCGTTTCCACCGCCTATTTCCTGGCGAAGGCCGGACACGAGGTCACGGTGGTGGACCGGCAGCCCGGCCCGGCGCTGGAGACCAGCTACGCCAACGCGGGCGAGGTGTCGCCGGGCTACTCCGCCCCCTGGGCGGCGCCGGGCCTGATGGCGAAGGCGGTGAAGTGGATGCTGATGAAGCATTCCCCGCTGGTGATCCGGCCGAAGCTGGACCCGGCCATGTGGTCCTGGTGCCTGAAGCTGCTGGCCAATGCCAACGAGCGTTCCTACGAGATCAACAAGGGCCGCATGGTCCGGCTGGCCGAATACAGCCGCGACTGCCTGCGGGCCCTGCGCGACGAGACCGGCATCCGCTACGACGAGCGCGCCAAGGGCACGCTCCAGGTCTTCCGCACCCAAAAGCAGGTGGACGCCGCCGCCACCGACATGGCCGTGCTGGACCGCTTCAATGTGCCCTACAGCCTGCTGGACGTCGAGGGCTGCGCGGCGGTCGAGCCGGCGCTGCGGCTGGTCAAGGAGAAGATCGTCGGCGGCCTGCTGCTGCCCGGCGACGAGACGGGCGACTGCTTCCGCTTCACCAACGCGTTGGCCGCGATGGCGACGGAGCTGGGGGTGGAGTTCCGCTACAACACCGGCATCCGCAAGCTGGAGAACGACGGGCGCCGCGTCACCGGCGTGGTCACCGACGCCGGCACGCTGACCGCCGATTCTTACGTCGTCGCGATGGGCAGCTACTCCCCGATGCTGGTGAAGCCGTTCGGGCTGGACCTGCCGGTCTATCCGGTGAAGGGCTATTCGCTGACGCTGCCCATCGTCGACCCGGCGGGTGCTCCGGAGTCCACGGTGATGGACGAGACGCACAAGATCGCGGTGACCCGCCTGGGCGACCGCATCCGCGTTGGTGGCACGGCGGAGCTGACCGGCTTCGACCTGACGCTGCGTCCGGGCCGCCGCGGCCCGCTCGACCATGTGGTGAGTGATCTCTTCCCGACGGGCGGCGACCTGTCGAAGGCGGAGTTCTGGACCGGCCTGCGGCCCAACACGCCGGACGGCACCCCGATCGTCGGACCGACCCCGGTGCGCAACCTGTTCCTCAACACCGGCCACGGCACGCTGGGCTGGACGATGGCCGCCGGCTCGGGCCGGGTGGTCGCCGACGTGGTCGGCGGGCGTCGGACGGAGATCGACATGGACGGGCTGACCGTCGCCCGCTACGGCCGTTCCGCTGCTGCGGCCAACCGCCCGACGGTTGGCGGCGTGGCCCGCCCGACGGCCTGACGGGCCTATTCCCGACGCGCCTGGGCCCCTTGGTTCAGGCGCGCGGTGTTGAATTCTTTCATGCGCGCTGCATCGAACGAGCCGAGCGCCTTCACCTGATCCGGCGTCGCCTGCAATGTGACGGAGGTCAGGCCCGGCTCCAGCGCTGCCGCTTTCCAGGCGACGGCGTAGGGGCCTTCGCCCTCCGGTTCGGGCGTCACCACGACGGCTTTGAGAGCGCCGTTGCGGTCGAACACCAGATCCTCGACCGTGCCGAAGAAGCCAGCCTCCGTCGCTCCGCCTTCTGTGTTGGCCGGCTGGCCGAGCAGGGCGGAGACGCGCCAGTCACCGGGACGGCTGGCCGCCTGCTGCTGGCGGCGGATCAGATCCAGCGTGTCGGGGCCGGTGACAGCGTGTCGGGGCCGGTGACCGGATAGGCCAGGACACCGTCCACCGATCCGGGCATGAGCTGGTGCCAGGGCACGGTGAAGCGCGCCTCGCCGACGTCGAGCATGCCGCTGGCCTCGATCACCGCGCTTTCCAGCCGTCCGTCCGGGCCGACGACGAGATCCACCACCTGCCCAAGCTCCTCGCCGAGCAGCCCCTCGACGTCCGTCCCGACGATCACGCCGGCCCGCCAGCCCTGGTAGAGCCGGGGATAGGATGCTTCCGCGGTCCGCACCGTTTCGGCGGACTGGGAAGGTTGTCCCTGGGCAGGTTGAGGAACGCCCAGAGTCAGGGACGTGGCGATGGCGAACGCGGCGAGGATGCCCGCCGAAGTGCCGCTGTAACGCATGGGTCTGTGCTCCCGATTGTGACGCGCGGTCCGTCAAAGGGAACATGGGGGGGGCGCGGCGGTTCCGGAGGGAACTCCCCAGAGGTACGCCGGTTGCTGACCGGACAGGCCAACCGAGGAGGTGATCCCATGGCAGGAAAACTGGAGAAGAAAACTGTCGCCGTTCTGGCGACCGACGGCTTCGAACAGGTCGAACTGACCGAGCCGGTGAAGGCGCTGCGCAACGAAGGCGCCGAGGTACGGATCGTGGCGCCCCAGGGCGGCCAGATCCAGGGCTGGAACCACCACGACAAGGCCGACCGGGTGGATGTGGACGTCACGCTCGATCAGGCGGACCCCGGCACCTTCGACGCTCTGGTTCTGCCGGGCGGCGTCATCAACCCCGACGCGCTGCGCCTGGAGCCCAAAGCCATCGATTTCGTGCGCAGCTTCGTCCAATCGGGTAAGCCCATCGCCGCGATTTGTCACGGTCCCTGGACGCTGATCGACGCGGGCGGCGCCAAGGGCAAGCGCATGACCTCCTGGCCATCGTTGAAAGCCGATCTCGGCAACGCCGGGGCGAACTGGGAAGACAGCGAGGTCGTCACCGACCAGGGTCTGGTGACCTCGCGCAAGCCGGACGATCTGCCGGCCTTCTGCCGCAAGATGGTGGAGGAGTTCGCCGAAGGCCGCCACGGCTCCCACCGCAGCGCGGCGGAGTGAAAATGCACCGTCCCCTCCCCCTGTGCTGGGAGAGGGGACAAACTCTCTAAACGGACGCCAGCGGCGACAGGCCGTTCTGGATCGCCCACACCGCGGCTTGCGTGCGGTTCTGGGCGTTGATCTTCCGCATCACGTTCTTGAAATGCATCTTCACGGTCGATTCCGTGATGTGCAGGTTGCGCGCGATGGCTTTGTTCGACTGCCCGGCGAGAAGGCAGCGCAGGATCTGAACCTCGCGCTTCGACAGTTCGTTGCTGGCGGGCTGGGCGCGCTCCGGCTGCGGGCGCTCGCTGTTGGCGTTGGCGATCAGCAGACTGGCAACGTGGGTCGGATAGACCACCTCGCCCAGCATGACCAGTTGCAGGGCGCGCAGCAGGGACTCGCTCGACATCGACTTGTTCAGATAGGCGTCGGCGCCCGCCTTCAGCGACAGCGACAGCGTGCGGTCGGCGATGGCGTCGGCCAGCACGGCGATGCGGGCGCTGGTGGCGGCGCGCAGGCGCTTCACCCCGCCGGCTTCGTCGTTCGTCGCCTCGCCCAGGGCCACCACGATCAGGTCGGGCTGCACACCCTGCGCGATGGCCGCCTCGGCATCCTCCACCGTCGCGGCGTGGTGGCAGACGCGGAACGGGCCGCCGCTGATGAGCGTTCCCAGCGCCGCCGAAAACAGCCGATCATGGTCCACGAGCATGACGTTCCAGGTTCTCATCGAAACTCCTCCGTGACGCCACCCGTGACGAGCAGCGCACAACGCCAATCGTTGTCCGTTTTCGCCTGGGAAAAGGGAAAAAAGCCGTCTTTATTGTATCGAAAAAGCGTGCTTTACGCTGGTTGTCCCGATGATTTATACGGATGGTCAGGGAGCGGCGCAAGATGCTTGGAAGAAGCTCGATACGAATGAATCATAAATGGCTTCAAAACGATAGAAATTCGCATAGCGCTGCTTCCGCAAAGTCCAAAAGAGGTACCTTTATACTTTTCCGCTGGACAGAAAGCCGAGCTGGATTGGGGCGCTTTTGTTTTCCAAGTCGGCTTTCGGCGGCTTGATGGGGTAGCAAAGCAATGGAAGTTCAGCTGCAGACGCGCGGCAAGGAGCGGTCGGTGGCCGGCAGGGCGCAAACGTTTTTGGTGGTGGACGATCACCCCCTGGTGCGGCACGGCTTCGCCCTCTCGGTGGGGGAGATCCACCCGGACGCGCAGGTGCTGGAGGCTGGTTCGCTGGACGAGGCGATGGCCATCGCCGACCGCACGCCGGATCTGACGCTGGTCCTGTTCGACCTCAACCTGGGCGACCGCAGCGGGCGCGACGGTGTGCGCCGCATGGTCGAGGTGCTGGGACGCCGCCCGCTTCTGGTCATCTCCGGGTCAGACGAGGTGGCGGACATCGTCGACAGCGTGCGGCTGGGGGCCAGGGGTTACATCCTGAAGACCAGTTCCACCGCGGTGCTGGAACACGCGATCTCCCTGGCTCTGACCGGGGAGACCTTCCTGCCGTTGCCGCGCGCCGTCCTGTCCGGCAACGTCGCGGCGGAGGTCGCGCGTCCTTCGGGCCAAATCCTCGATCGGCTGACCGACCGGCAGCGCGACGTGTTCCAGCTTCTGCTGGCCGGCCATTCGAACAAGGAGATCGCGCGGGAGCTGGGCGTGCTGGAAGGCACCGTGAAGGTCCATGTGCGGGCCATCATGCAGAAGCTGGGCGTGCGCAACCGCACCCAGGTCGCCGTCGTGGCCGCCCGCAGCGGATGCTTCCCCGAAGACGTCTGACGCCTTCCGAAGAAGCCGTTTATCCATCCGAACCATGCCTTTATGGCTAGACGGCCGGCCCGCCATTGCGGCCTGCGGAGACTTTCCGGCACTATGACGGAAACGCCCGACAGGAGGGACAATGACGGGCTCTGTGCGTTTCGTGCTCGGCGGACGGGTGGTGGAGGTGCGGGACGCCGATCCCACCACCACGGTGCTGAACTGGCTGCGCGCCAACGGGCGCCCCGGTTCCAAGGAGGGCTGCGCCGAGGGGGATTGCGGCGCCTGCACGGTGGTGCTGGGCGATCTCGCCGTGGATGGGCAGGTTCGTTACCGCGCCGTCAACGCCTGCATCCTCTTCCTGCCGATGATCGACGGCAAGCTGCTGCTGACCGTCGAGGATCTGGCCGGCGAGGACGGGCAACTGCACCCCGTCCAGGCGGCGATGGTGGACAAGCACGCCTCGCAATGCGGTTTCTGCACCCCCGGTTTCGTGATGGCGCTGTTCGCGCTCCACCACGACCGGCGGGTCGCGTCCGGCGGCCTGACCGATGGGGCGATCCACGACGCGTTGGCCGGCAACCTGTGCCGCTGCACCGGCTACCGCCCGATCCTCGACGCCGCCCGGGCCATGGCGGCGCAGCGGACCGACGACCGCTTCGATCGGGCGGAGGAGGGCATCGCCACCCTGCTGCGCTCCATCCAGCACGATGGGTCCCTGACCGTGACCCACGGCGCCGCCAGCTTCCACGCGCCGCGGAGCGTCGATGAACTGGCGGCCCTGTTCGCCGCGCATCCGAACGCCACGCTGGTGGCCGGGGCGACCGACGTTGGGCTGTGGGTGACCAAGCAGGGGCGCAGCCTGCCCACGCTGATCCATCTCGCCCAGGTGCGGCAGCTTCACCGGATCGGCGAGGGGGCCGATGCGCTGGAGATCGGGGCGGCGGTGACCTACACCGACCTGCTGCCGGTTCTGGAGCGCCGCCTGCCCGAATTGGCCGCTCTGGTCACCCGCATCGGCGCGGCGCAAGTGCGCAATTCCGGCACGCTGGGCGGCAACGTCGCCAACGGCTCGCCCATCGGGGACAGCATGCCGGCGCTGCTGGCCCTGGGCGCCTCGCTGGTGCTGAACCGGGGCGGGGTGCGGCGTGAGCTGCCGCTCGACCGCTTCTACCACGGCTACCGCAAGAGCGACCTGAAGCCGGGTGAGTTCGTCGAGCGCATCCGCATCCCCCTGCCGCGCGACGGCCAGCGCTTCGCCACCTGGAAGGTGTCCAAGCGGCGGGACCAGGACATCTCCGCCGTCTGCGCCGCCTTCCTGCTGACGCCGGACGGGGAGGGGCGGGTGGCCGAGCTGCGCGCCGGCTACGGCGGCATGGCGGCGACCCCGGCCCGCGCCCCGGCGCTGGAGGCGGCGGTGGCCGGGCAGCCCTGGACGGCGGACGCCGTGGCGGCGGCCCTGCCGGCGCTCGACCGCGACTTCCGCCCGATGACCGACATGCGGGCCAGCGACCGCTACCGGGCGCTGGTGGCGAAGAACCTGCTGATGCGCTTCCTTCTTCACACGACCGGGGCCGAACGGCCCTCCCTGGAGGCCGTGCATGGCTGACGGCGGCACCATCCAACCGATCCGCGGCGGCGTCCACCGGGGCATCGAGCATGAAAGCGCCCGCAAGCATGTGATGGGCGCCGCGGCCTACACCGACGACATTCCGGAGCTGCCCGGCACGCTGCACGTCGCGGTGCGGCTGTCGGAGCGGGCGCACGCGCGCATCCTGGGCATGGACCTGTCGCGGGCGAAGCAGGCGCCGGGGGTGCACGCGGTCCTCACCTACGCCGACGTTCCGGGAGACGGCGATATTGGCACCATCCAGCGCGGCGACCCCATCCTGGCCGACGAGCTGGTGACCTATGCCGGGCAGGCGGTGGTCGCCGTGGCGGCGGAGACGCTGTTGCAGGCCCGCGCGGCGGCGCGGTTGATCGAGGTCTATTACGAGGACCTGCCGGCGGTGCTGACCGCCGAGGCGGCGCTGGAGAAGGGCAGCTTCGTCTCGCCGCCGCTGACCTTCCGGCGCGGCGACGCGGCGGCGGAGGTCGCCGGGGCGCCACACCGGCTGACCGACACGCTGGAGGTCGGTGGGCAGGACCATTTCTATCTTGAAGGCCACATTGCCTACGCCATCCCCAAGGAGGATGGCGACCTGCTGGTCCATTCCTCGACCCAGCACCCGTCGGAGGTCCAGCACGCCGTCGCCCAGGTGCTGGGGCGGCCGATGCACGGCATCGCCGTGGAATGCCGGCGCATGGGCGGTGGCTTCGGCGGCAAGGAAAGCCAGCCGGCGCAGATCGCCGCCATCGCCGGCCTGCTGGCGAACGCGACGAAGCGTCCCGTAAAGTTCCGTCTGGATCGCGACGACGACATGCTGATGACCGGCAAGCGCCACGACTTCTTCGTGCGCTATGACGTCGGCTTCGATGGAGACGGGCGCATCCTGGGTCTGGAGATGGACCTCGCCGGGCGCTGCGGCGTGTCGCTGGACCTGTCCAACGGTGTGGTCGATCGCGCCATGTTCCACGCCGACAACGCCTATTACCTGCCGGCGGCGCGGGTGACCGGCCATCGCTGCAAGACCAACACGGTGTCCAACACCGCCTTCCGTGGCTTCGGCGGGCCGCAGGGCGTCATCGCCATCGAGCATGTGGTGGACGAGATCGCCCGCGCTCTCGGCAAGGACCCGCTCGACGTGCGCCGTGCGAACCTCTATGGCGGGCCGGGCCGCGACACCACCCATTACGGGATGCCGGTGGAGGAGCCGGAGATCCTGGCCGAGTTGATGGACCGGATCGAGCGGGACGGCGACTACCGCCGCCGGCGGGAGGAGATCGACGCCTTCAACGCCCGCAGCCCGGTGCTGAAGAAGGGGCTGGCGGTGACCCCGGTGAAGTTCGGCATCTCCTTCACCGTCAAGCACCTGAACCAGGCGGCGGCGCTGGTCCATGTCTACACCGACGGCTCCATCCAGGTGAACCACGGCGGGACCGAGATGGGGCAGGGCATCCACACCAAGATGGCCCAGATCGCCGCTCAGGAGTTCCAGATCGACGTGGAGCGGGTGCGGGTCACCGCCAGCGCCACCGATAAGGTGCCGAACGCGCCGCCCACCGCGGCGTCGGCCGGCACCGACCTGAACGGCATGGCGGTGCGCATCGCCGTGGGGACCATCCGCGACCGGCTGGTGGCGTTTCTCGCCCAGCACTGCCACACCACGCCGGACAAGGTCGAGTTCCGCGACAACGCCGTCTTCGCCGGCAACCACGCCATGACCTTCGCGGAGGTGGCGAAGCTCGCCTATCTGAACCGGGTATCGCTGTCCTCCACCGGCCATTACGCCACGCCGAAGATCTGGTGGGACCGCGAGAAGTGCGAGGGACGGCCCTTCTTCTACTTCTCCTGCGGCGTCGCGGTGACGGAGGCGCTGATCGACACGCTGACCGGGGAGTACAGCTTTCCCCGCGCCGATGTCCTGCACGACTGTTCCGGCAGCATCAACCCGGCCATCGACCTGGGGCAGGTGGAGGGCGCCTTCGTCCAGGGGCTGGGCTGGGTCACGTCGGAGGAGCTGTGGTGGGACGGCGAGGGACGCTTGCGCACCCACGCGCCCAGCACCTACAAGATCCCGACCTCGCGCTCGCTGCCGGAGGATTTCCGGGTGGCGCTCTACACCGACCGCCCCAACCGGGAGGACACGGTGTTCCGCTCCAAGGCGATCGGGGAGCCGCCGTTGATGCTCGGCATCTCGGCGTGGCTGGCGCTGAAGGACGCCGTCGCGGCGGTGGGCGGCCACCGGCTGCCGGTGCGCCTCGATGCGCCCGCGACGCCGGAGCGCGTGCTGCTGGCGGTCGAGGATGTGAAGGCCCAGGATTTGAAGGCAAGGATGGGTTCCGCTGGTGGCTGACGCGTTGATGAAGAAGGTCGCCGTCCACGGCGCGGCGACGGTGCGGTTCGAGCATCGCCATGGAGCCACGCGCCTCGCTACGCTCTACCACCACGACCCGCTGCGGGTGCTGCTGCCCGACCCGCGGGCGGGGGACCTGCCCATCGCGGTGCTGGTCACCACCTCGGGCGGGCTGGTCGGTGGCGACCGGCTGGACGTTGCCCTGTCGGCGGGGCCGGGGGCGGCGGCGCTGGTGACGACGCAGGCGGCCGAAAAGGTCTACCGCTCCGCCGGGCCGGACTGTCGCATCGACACCCGCGTGACCGTGGAGGCCGGCGGCTGGCTGGAATGGATGCCGCAGGAGGCCATCGTCTTCGAGGGCTCCCGCCTGCGCCGCCTGACCCGGCTGGAGCTGGAGGGCGACGCCCGCCTGATCGCCGGGGAGATGCTGGTCTTCGGGCGCGCCGCCTTCGGCGAGACGGTCACCCGCGGCCTCGTCCGCGACGCCTGGGAGGTGGTGCGCGACGGCCGCCTCGCCTGGGCCGACGCCCTGCACATGGACGGCGACCTCGCCGAGACGCTGGCCCACCCGGCGGGCTTCGGCGGAGCCGGGGCCTGCGCCACGCTGCTCCACGCCGCACCCGACGCCGCGACCCGGCTGGAGGCGCTGCGCGCGGCGGCGGAGGGGCTGGAGGGCGTGCGGGTCGGCGCCACCGCTTTCGACGGGCTGCTGGTCGTCCGCATCCTGGGCGGCGAGGCGCGGTCGGTGCGTGGCGCCTACGCGGCGCTGTGGTCGCATCTGCGCTCCGCGGCGGCGGGCCTGCCGGTCAGATTGCCGCGGTTGTGGGAGGTCTGAGCCCTCTTGTCAAAGGGGGATTGCCGGCGTAGCTCCGGTCCCATGCGCTTCACCATTGTCACCTACGGGTCCCAGGGCGACATCCGTCCTTACGTCGCTCTTGGGAAGGGCTTGCGGGCCGCCGGACACTCCGTCGCCTTTCCCGCCGACCGCGAGTTCCGCGACCTGATCGAGCGGCATGGCCTGGACTACAGCCCGCTGTCCGGCGACCTGCGCGCGGTGACGGGCAGCCGGGAGGCGGACGGGCTGTTCCGCGATGGCATCAACCCCGTCAAGATGATGCGGGCGCTGCTGCGCCTCGGCCAGGACCATGCCCTGGACTGGACGCGGGAATATTGGGAGGCGGCGCGGGGAAGCGACGCGATCATCGCCTCCGGCCTCGCCTTCTACGCGGGCGTGGCGGTGGCGGAGAAGCTGGGCGTTCCGGTCGTCGGGACGGCGTTGCAGCCGATGGCGCCGACGCGCGCCTTCCCGCCGCCGATGATGCCGCCCCGGCGCTTTCCCGGCGTCGTGAACTACGCCCTGCATCTGGCGATGATGCAGCTCGTCTGGCAGACCTTTCGGGCGCCGACCAACCGGGCGCGGCGCGCGGTGTTGAGGCTGAAGCCCTCATTCATCGGGCCGGGGCCGTTGCTGATGACGGCGAAATGGCCGATGCCCTACGCCTTCTCGACCCATGCGCTGCCGCGGCCGGACGACTGGCCGGACTTCATCCGGGCGACCGGGTTCTGGTTCCTGGACGAGGCCGACGCCTACACGCCGCCGCCCGACCTCGTGGCCTTTCTCGAAGGCGGACCGCCGCCGGTCTATGTCGGGTTCGGCAGCATGGCCGGGTTCGATCCCGCCGAGACGACGCGGCTGGTCGTCGCGGCTCTGAACGGGCGGCGCGCCGTGCTCTCCGCCGGGTGGGGCGGGATCGACCGGTCGGCCCTGCCGGAGACGGTCCATGGCCTGGAGTCGGCGCCGCACGACTGGTTGTTTCCGCGCGTGTCCGCCGTCGTCCATCACGGTGGCGCCGGCACCACGGCGGCAGGCCTGCGCGCCGGCGTGCCGGCGGTGGTGGTCCCCTTCATGGGCGATCAGCCGTTCTGGGGTGCCCGGCTCCACGATCTCGGCGTCGCGCCACCGCCGCTTCCCCGCCGGACGCTGACCGCTGAGGGGCTTGCCCGTGCCATCGAGGCGACCGGCGATCCGGGCCTGCGCGGCCAGGCCGCGGCGCTCGGCGCCCGCATCCGGGCCGAGGACGGCGTTGGAAACGCGGTGCGATTCATCGAAGAGGGATTGGCGCACCGCAGCAACGTGGCATAATCCCGCCAACCCAATGGGAAGGCGGAGAGACAGCCCCATGAACCTGACACCGCGCGAGAAGGACAAGCTTCTCGTGGCCATGGCCGCCATGGTGGCGCGCCGCCGGCTGGAGCGTGGCGTGAAGCTGAACCATCCCGAGGCGGTGGCCCTCATCACCGATTATGTGGTGGAGGGCGCACGCGACGGACGCACCGTGGCCGAGCTGATGCGCGACGGCGCGACGGTGATCACCCGCGATCAGGTGATGGACGGCATCCCGGAGATGATCCACGAGATCCAGGTCGAGGCCACCTTCCCCGACGGCACCAAGCTCGTCACCGTCCATCAGCCGATTCGCTAAGGGAAGTCCCGATGAAACCCGGTGAAATCATCCCCGCCGCGGGCGAGATCGAACTCAACGCCGGCCGCGACACGGTTGAGCTGGACGTCGCCAACGCCGGCGACCGCCCGATCCAGGTCGGCTCGCACTATCACTTCGCCGAGACCAACGAGGCGCTGACCTTCGACCGCGAAAAAGCGCGCGGCTTCCGGCTGGACATCCCCGCCGGGACGGCGGTGCGCTTCGAGCCGGGGCAGACCCGCCGCGTGCGGCTGGTCGCCTACGCCGGCAACCGCGTGGTCATCGGCTTCAACGGCAAGGTCAACGGCAGCCTGTAAAGGGCGCCAGCGGAGGGCATCAGACAATGGCGCATCGCATCGACCGGGCCGAATACGCGGCTCTCTACGGCCCCACCGTGGGCGACCGTGTCCGGCTGGCCGACACCGACCTGATCGTGGAGGTCGAGAAGGACCACACCGTCTATGGCGAGGAGGTCAAGTTCGGCGGCGGCAAGGTGATCCGCGACGGCATGGGGCAGGCCCAGACCTCGCGCCAGGGCGGCGCGGTGGACACCGTCATCACCAACGCGCTGATCATCGACCACTGGGGCATCGTCAAGGCCGACATCGGCATCATCGGCGGGCGCATCGCCGGCATCGGCAAGGCCGGCAACCCGGACGTCCAGCCGGGCGTGACCATCGTCGTCGGGCCGGGGACCGAGGTCATCGCGGGCGAGGGCAAGATCGTCACCGCCGGGGGCATCGACGCCCACATCCACTTCATCTGCCCGCAACAGGTGGACGAGGCGCTGAACAGCGGCGTCACCACCATGCTGGGCGGCGGCACCGGCCCGGCGGCGGGCACGTCGGCCACCACCTGCACGCCGGGGCCGTGGCACATGGCCCGCATGCTCCAGGCGGCGGAAGGGTTGCCGATCAACCTGGGCTTCTTCGGCAAGGGCAACGCCAGCCGTCCCGACGCGCTCTTGGAGCAGATCGCCGCCGGCGCCTGCGGCATGAAGCTGCACGAGGACTGGGGCACCACCCCGGCGGCCATCGACACCTGCCTGACGGTGGCGGAGGAGACGGACATCCAGGTGGCCATCCACACCGACACGCTGAACGAGTCGGGCTTCGTGGAGAACACCATCGCCGCCTTCAAGGGCCGCAACATCCACGCCTTCCACACCGAAGGGGCGGGCGGCGGCCACGCGCCGGACATCATCAAGGTGGCGGGCCTGCCCAACGTGCTGCCCAGCTCCACCAACCCGACGCGGCCCTTCACGGTGAACACGGTGGACGAGCATCTCGACATGCTCATGGTCTGCCATCACCTGTCGCCCCGCATCCCCGAGGACGTGGCCTTCGCCGAAAGCCGCATCCGGCGCGAGACCATCGCGGCGGAGGACATCCTGCACGACCTCGGCGTCTTCTCGATGCTGAGTTCGGATAGCCAAGCCATGGGCCGGGTCGGCGAGGTGATCATCCGCACCTGGCAGACCGCGCATAAGATGAAGGTTCAGCGCGGGCGTCTGGCCGAGGAGACGGGCGAGAACGACAACTTCCGCGTCAAGCGCTACGTCGCCAAATACACGATCAACCCGGCCCTGTCGCACGGCATCGCCCATGTCGTGGGATCGGTCGAGGTGGGCAAGCTGGCCGATCTGGTCGTCTGGTCGCCGGCCTTCTTCGGCGTGAAGCCGGACATGGTGCTGAAGGCCGGGACCATCGCGGCGGCGCTGATGGGCGACCCCAACGCCTCCATCCCGACGCCGCAGCCGGTGCATTACCGCCCGATGTTCGGCGCCTACGGCCGCGCGATGCAGGCCAGTTCCCTGACCTTCGTCAGCAAGCTGTCGCTGGAGAACGAGGCGCTGCGCTCGCTCGGCCTGCGGCGCGAACTGGTCGCGGTGACGGGGGTGCGGGCCATCGGCAAGAAGCAGATGATCCACAACGATTCCACACCCCACATCGAGGTCGATCCGGAAACCTACGAGGTGCGCGCCGACGGCCAGCTCCTGACCTGCGAGCCGGCGGACGTGCTGCCCATGGCGCAGCGGTACTTCCTGTTCTGAGTGTGGGGTGACGGGTTCGTGATTGGTGTCTTCGATTCCGGGCATGGCGGTCTGACGGTGCTGCGCGCGCTGGTGGCCGCCGCTCCCGGGCGTCCCTTCGTCTATCTCGGCGACCATGCCGCCGCTCCCTATGGTCCGCGCAGCGAGGAGGACATCTACCGCCTGACGGTCCAGGGGGTGGAGCGGCTGTTCGCCGAGGGCTGCGGGCTGGTCGTGCTGGCCTGCAACACGGCGGCGGCGGTGGCGCTGCGGCGGATGCAGCGGACGTGGCTGCCCGTGGCCCATCCGGGCCGCAACGTGCTGGGCGTCCTGGTGCCGATGGTCGAGGCGATCACCCGTGTGCCCTGGATGCAGGACGGCCCCGCCGCCGACTGGCGTCCGGAGCCGCGGACGGTCGGCGTCTTCGCCACCCCGGCCACGGTCGCGTCGGGCTCCTTCCCGCGTGAGATCGGCAAGCGGGCGCCCGACGTGCGGGTGGTGCAGCAGGCCTGCCCGGACCTCGTCCCGCTGATTGAGCGGGGGGCGGGGGATGCGGAGCTGGCTCCGGCGGTGCGCGGCTATGTGCGGGCGCTGCTGGAGCAACTCGGCGGCCAGCCGCTGGACGCGGCGGTGCTCGGCTGCACCCACTACCCGCTGGTGGCGCATCTGTTCGCGGAGGCGCTGCCGCCGGGGGTGGAGGTGCTGTGTCAGCCCAGTCTGGTCGCCCGCTCGCTGGACAATTACCTGGAGCGCCATCCCGAATACGCCCCGGCCCCGACCGCTGGCGAGGTGGCGGGCGCCCTTCGTTTCTTCACCACGGGAGCGGCGGAACCGGTCGGCGCCCTCGCTGGACGTTTCTTCGGCCGGCCCACACCCTTCGAACGGCTTTCTCCATGACCGACACGCTCCGCCGCGCCACCCGAGTCCACGCCCGCGGCCATTGGCCCGCCGAGCGCGAGGCCGGCACGGTGACCCTCGCCTTCGACGACCGCCATCGGCGGCGCATGGTGATGACGGACGATGCGGGGGCCGACTTCCTGCTGGACCTGCCGCGCGCGGTCGCGCTCGACCATGGCGACGGGCTGGAACTGGGCGAAGGCGCCTTCCTGCGCGTGGTCGCCGCCGACGAGGATTTGATGGAGGTGCGCTGCGGCGGCGGGACGGAGGGCTTCGCCCGCATCGCCTGGCACCTCGGCAACCGCCACCTGCCGGTGCAGATCGTCGGTGAGACCATCCGCCTGCGCCGCGACCATGTGATCGAGGACATGCTGAAAGGGCTGGGGGCGAGCGTCGCGGCCATCCACGCGCCCTTCGCGCCGGAGGGCGGAGCGTACTCGGGGCAGGGGCATGGCCATTCGCACGGGCACGGCCATGACCATGGGCATGATCACGACCACGATCATGGTCATTCGCATTCCAACGGCCACGCGCATGGGCATTCCCACGGGCATTCGCATGACTGAGGGCGCTTGCCCCCACCCTAACCCTCCCCCGCTGGGCGGGGGAGGGAATCTGGCCCTCCCCTGCGCAGCGGGGGGATGGGGGTCAGTCTCGGCCGCCCACCTCACCAAGCTCCTGGCTTGGCTGTCGCCGTCCTTCCCGGTCGGCGGCTTTTCCTACAGCCACGGCATCGAGGCGGCGGTGGAGCAGGGACTCGTCCGCGACCGGGACACGCTGGCGTGCTGGATGGACGGCATCCTGCGCCACGGCGCCGGGCGGACCGACGGCATGCTTTTCATTGCCGCCCACCGCGCTGTGCTGGCGGGCGACGAGGCGGGCTTCGCCTGGGCGGTCGAGCGCGCCGACGCCATGCGCGCCTCCTCGGAAACCGCGCTGGAGAGCCGCGCGCAGGGGCAGGCCTTCCTGATCGCCGTGCGCGCTGCTTGGCCGCTGGAGGGGATGGAGCGCTGGGACCGGGTGATCGCCGATACCGGCCGTCCGGTCGCCTACGCCGTCGCGGTGGCGCTGGCTGCCGCGTCGATCGGCGTGCCGGAAGGCCCCGCCCTGTCGGCCTATCTGCATGCCTTCGCCGCCAACCTCGTCTCCGCCGGGGTGCGGCTGGTGCCGCTGGGGCAGACGGACGGGCAGAAGGCCCTGGCGGCGCTCGATTCCGTGGTGCACTCTGCGGCGGAGGCCGCGCTGGCCGCCCCGCTCGACGATCTGGGCAGCCGCGCCATGGCCGTCGATTGGACCTCCATGATCCACGAAACCCAATACACGAGGTTGTTCCGCTCATGACCGCCCCGATTTCCAAGAGCCATGGTGGCCCCCTGCGCGTGGGCATCGGCGGGCCGGTCGGCTCCGGCAAGACGGCGCTGACCGACGCGCTGTGCAAGCGCATGCGCGACGATTGGGAGGTCGCGGCAATCACCAACGACATCTACACCAAGGAGGACGCCGAATTCCTCACCCGCTCCGGCGCGCTGAAGCCGGACCGGATCATGGGGGTGGAGACCGGCGGCTGCCCGCACACGGCGATCCGTGAGGACGCCTCGATCAACCTCGCCGCCGTCGACGAGATGAACCGCAAGTTCCCGAACCTCGACCTGATCTTCGTGGAATCGGGCGGGGACAATCTGGCGGCCACCTTCTCGCCGGAACTGGCCGACCTGACCATCTACGTCATCGACGTGTCGGCGGGCGACAAGATCCCGCGCAAGGGCGGGCCGGGCATCACCCGGTCGGACCTTCTGGTCATCAACAAGATCGACCTCGCCCCGCTGGTCGGCGCCAGCCTGGAGGTGATGGACCGCGACGCCAAGAAGATGCGCGGCGACCGGCCTTTCGTCTTCACCAACATCAAGACGGGGCAGGGGGTGGACGCGGTCCAGTCCTTCATCGTTCAGCGGGGCGGGTTGCCGCTTCCGGGCTGATCACTTCGCAGAAGAAGCATTCTCGGAACCTCCGTCTTGGCCGTGCTGTTTTCCCCGCGTGAGACGCACACGCACGGAAACCAAGCCGGAGGCACCCACGATGAAACGCCTGCTCCTCAGCGCCGCCATGATCGCGGGGGCGCTCGGGCCTTGGCCGGCACTCGCCGAGACCTGCCCGGAGGGGGTGAACCGGCTGGGCCAGCGCATCGGCGCGCTGGAGGCCGCCGGCAACCAGACTCCCGCCTCCATCAGCCCGCAGGAGATCGGTCAGCTCCGCGCCCTGCGCCAGACCGCCGAGCGCGCCGGGCAGCGGGGCGGCGAGCCGGCCTGCCAGACCATCCTGGGCGAGGCCGACGCCTTGCTGCGCTCGGTCGAGCATCCGCGCGTGGTCGCCGCCGACGACCTGTCGAAGGCCAAGCTGCACAACGCCAGCGGCGAGGAGATGGGCTCCATTTCCGAACTGGTGGTCGATCCGAACACCGGGCGCGTCGCCTACGCCGTGGTCGAAGCCGGTGGGTTCCTCGGTCTGGGCGAGCGCAACTTCCCGGTTCCCTGGGCATTGGTCCAGCCGGCGCAGGCCGGTGACGGCTATGTCCTGAACGTCACCAAAGACCGGCTGACCGCGGCGCCGCAGTTCACCCGCTCCAACCGCCCGGACATGTCGGACCGGCAATGGGCGGTGGCGCTGCACACCTATTACGGGGTCCAGCCCTATTGGATGCGCGACGGTGCGGCCCTCGCCGCGGTTGGTATGCCGGAGGGCGGTGCCGCGGGATCGCCGCAGCTTCAGTCGGAGGTGCAGCGCCTCTCCCAGGAGGTGGACCGGCTGAACCGCGAGCTGTCGCAGGCCCGCACGCTGGCCGATACGGCCCGCAAGCCCGATGGGACGGCGCAGCCGGGCTCGTCCGGTTCGACCGGCGCCGCGCCGGCGCCGGGGCAGGGCGGGTCCACGCCGCCCGCCCCGCAGCAGTGACCATAGAAAAAGATCGAGGAGAGCAGCGATGGCGATGACGAGCCAGAAGGGCATGGGCAGCCGCGACGCGGCCCTGCCGGACGATCTCGAACGCATGATCAACGTCGGGCACACCGAACGCTTGGTGTCGCTGGTCGGCGGCGGGCTTCTCGCCGTGCTCGGGCTGCGCCGCCCGACCGTTGGTGGGGCGGCGCTGGCTCTGGCCGGAGGCGCCCTGGTCGCCCGCGGTCTGACCGGCTATTGCCCGGCCAAGGCGATGATGGAGGATTGGGGCGGCCATCACGACGGGGCGGGCACCCCTGCCGAGGATGTGGATCAGGGTGTCCACCGGTACTCGCGCCATCCCGGCGACATCTACGACGACGCCGACGAGAAGGAGAAGGTGGACGAGGCGTCGATGGAATCCTTCCCGGCCAGCGATCCGCCGTCTTTCACGCCCGGCGCCGTTTGATCGTCTCCGGTTCCATAGAAGCCGGTCCTGCGAAAAGGCCCCTCCGAAAGGTGGGGCCTTTGTTTTTGTTGCGGTCCTCGGTATGAATACGCAAGAAAGAGGTATGGACTACCGCTGCGGACTTCGCGTCTTCGCTGTGTGAAGGCTGTGTTACGGATAAACAAAGCGATAATGTCGGATATATTGCGACTTTAACAAGTTGCCTATGACCTTCGATTGCATTATGGTGCGTTGCACAATTCGAGTGATCCGATCTGGCGCACTCTGAATCCGGCCACCTTGCAATCCGGGAAAGCCAGCCTATGACCACGATCATCCCCGCCGCCGCCACTCTTGAAGGCAAGAAGGGCCTCGTGCTCGGCATCGCCAACGATCAGTCGATCGCGTGGGGCTGCGCCCGCGCCTTCCGCGCTCTGGGCGCGGATCTCGCGGTCAGCTACCTCAACGACAAGGCGAAGCGCTTCGTCGAGCCGCTGGCCCAGCAGCTCGAAGCGGAGATCTTCGAACCGGTGGACGTCACCGGCGAGGGTGAGCTGAAGGCCATCTTCGAGAAGATCGAGCAGAAGTGGGGCAAGCTGGACTTCGCGCTGCATTCCATCGCCTTCGCTCCGAAGGACGACCTGCACGGCCGTGTCGTCGATTGCTCGCGCGAAGGTTTCCAGATGGCGATGGACGTGTCCTGCCACTCCTTCATCCGCATGGCCCGCTACGCGGAGCCGCTGATGAAGGACGGCGGTTCGCTGTTCACCATGTCCTATTTCGGCGCGAACCGCGTGATCGACAATTACGGCGTCATGGGTCCGGTGAAGGCCGCCCTGGAAGCCAGCGTGCGCTATCTGGCGGCGGAACTGGGCCCAAAAGGCATCCGCGTCCACGCCATTTCCCCGGGTCCGATCAAGACCCGCGCCGCCTCCGGCATCGCCCATTTCGACGAGCTGATGGAGAAGGCCGCGGAACGCGCGCCGGAGCAGCGCCTCGTCACCATCGAAGAGGTCGGCTACACCACCGCCTTCCTGGCGACGGACGGGGCCAAGGGCATCACTGGCAGCACCACCTATGTGGATTGCGGCTATTCGATCGTCGGCTGATCGGACGGTGATTGGCAGGTAAGTTGGGGCGGCTGATCGTCGCCTCATCTTCATAGAGTCGATGTGAAGGCAGGCGGAAACATGACGTTTCCCCTGCCTTTTCACGTCTTTGTTTTGGTGCGGCAAAATGCCATGTGACGATCGTATGCGTTCGTTTTGTAGAAAATGCGCCCATAATGCAGGCAAAGGCCGCTGGTCGCGGAGTCGGCGGTAACAAGGGGCGCGGCGTCTGGTATTTACGGTTCCTTGACGGTTTGCGCACCTTGATCTTCAGTTGCGCAGATACGGCGCGCTTCCCTTCAATGCGGTGGCTTTCGGCGGAATTGCCCGGTGGCCGCGGAAGACAGGGTGCGGAGGGTTCATGAGTGTCATTACGTGGAGGCGGCAGCTCAGCGTCGGCCAGCCGTCCATCGACGAAGATCACAAGCACCTGATCGAGTATCTGAACGAACTGGACGCCGCGTTGAATTCGCGCAGCTTCATGCCGGTGCGCGTTGCCAAGATCCTCATGAAACTGCTGGAATACACCCAGCAGCATTTCGCCCGCGAAGAAAAGATCATGCAGGCCGTGCATTACCCGAAGTTCGAGGAGCATGTCCGCCAGCATCACGAGGCGGTGCGGACGCTGAGCGAACTATCCGCGGTCTTCACACGGGACCCGACGCATCAGAACGCCGAGCGGATCTACACCTTCACCGCGAACTGGTTGGTCCACCACATCATCATGCAGGACACGCAGCTGACGCCCTATGTGCGGGGCGTCTGGGTCTGAGGGCAGCGCCGGAGCGTTACAGGAAAGCGCTGCGCCGCCGGCCGGCGGCGTTCTCCCACGCCCACTCGACGACAAGGCTCAGCAACCGCTCCAGCGTCGGGCGCAGCTGACGCGCCGACTCCTCGCGGAAGCCGAAGGGAGCCTCTTCGTCCATGTAGGTGAGCTGCGACAGTTCGAGCTGGATCGAATGGATGTTGTCGGCGGGATTGCCGTAGCGGCGGGTGATGAAGCCGCCATTGAACCGCCCGTTCTGCACCGAGGAGAAACGCCCGGTCGCGGTGAGCACGTTCATCACACGGCCGACCAGTGCCGGCGAGGCGCTGGTCCCCTCCGCCGTGCCCAGGCTGAAGTCCTGGATCTGCCCGTCGAAGAAGCGCGGCACGCGTGATCGGATGGAATGGGCGTCGAACAGCACCGCCACGCCGAAGCGTTCCTTCAGCGCCTGAAGCTCGCCGTTGAGCTGCTCGTGATAGGGGCGCCAATAGGCGCCGATCCGCCGCCGCACCTCCGCCGCGTCCGGCTCCTGTCCCGGGTGGTAGACCGGCTGGTGATCGAAGGTGGTGAGGGGACAGAGTTCGGTGCTGCTGGCGCCGGGGGCGGGAAGGGCGCTGTCGGGATCGCGGTTGAGGTCGATCACATAGCGCGAGAGGATGGGCTTCAGGAAGCCGATGCCCAGCGCCGGGGCGAAGTGATAGAGCCGGTCGAGATGCCAGTCGGTGTCGGGCATCGCCAGGGCGGAGTCGGTCATGGTGGCCGCGATGTCCGGCGGCACGACGGTGCCGACATGCGGGATGCTGAGCAGGACGGGGGTTTCCCCCGGCTGGAAGCGGAACGTCTCCATGCCAACACCCTTTGTTTCCTGGCCCGATTCATCAAGCCATTCGTGCAACAACGGTTTGATGCGCCGCAGCATGATCGGAACTATGCGGCGCAACCGGCATGGCGGTCAAATCCTATTGCGTATTTGTTATAAAGGCTTCAACGGGTTGTGGCGGCCCGGGCCGCCGCAACCGCCTTACGCTTCCAGATCCCCCTCGCTTTCCTCCGCCACATGGTCGACCATGTCCGACAGGACGCGCCGGATATGCTCGTCGGTGATCAAGTAGAAGACGCGGTTGCCGCGCCGTTCCGCCTGGATCAGCCGTCCCGCCCGCAGCAGGCGGAGGTGATGGCTGACCAGGGATGGCGACAGGCCCAGCGCCGCCGCCATGTCGCCGACCGAGGTCGACGTGTCCAGGCAGGCCAGGATGATGCGCAGCCGGCTGGGGTCGCTCATCAGGCGGAACATGTCGGCCAGTTCGGTGGTCTGGTCTTCGGACAGGCGGAGATGCGCCGGCTTGTCCTTCGGTGCTGACCCTTTTTGCATGCCGCGTTGATTCCCGCTCGTAAGGTTTTTATCGGTGGTTGCCGCTCTTACAAAGTATAGGTCGGCGGCCGCGTCAATCCCATAGGTCGGCGAAGCGGTGCCCGAAGTCGCCGGGCGGCGGCATCTTACGTATGGCCTATCGCTCGCCTGTTGACCTTGGGCGAGGGCTCGGGAACAATTCGGCCACAAGCACGACGGTCTGGGGCAAGGCCGCACAGAATGCCTTCAACGATCCAATGAACGGGATCGAAGAACGGTCGAACGAACGACCGAAACGGGCAGGATCGAGGGGGAGGAAGCCATGACGTCGCGCCGACAGGTTCTGCTGCCGCTTGCGCTGGCCCCGGTGGCCGGCTGGGCGATCTGGGCCACCAACGCCAGCGAACCCATGCATCCCGCCGGACCGTTCCATCTGCCGCTGGACGACACCACGGCTTTGTGGCGGGATCTGGTGCAGGTCCGCATGGAGGGGCCAGCCGCCAATCCGGTCTTTCCGACCCGCGTCAAGGCGCTGGAGGGAAAGCTGGTGACGGTCCGCGGCTTCATGGTGCCGCTGAGCGACGCGTCGTCCCACAACCGCTTCATCCTCGCTGCCAATCCCATCTCCTGTCCGGCCTGCCACCGGCCCACCCCTTCCACCATGCTGCACGTCCACAGCCAGATCCCGGTCCGCGAATCGCAGGCGCCGGTGCTGATGACCGGCACGTTGCGGCTGAACCCTCTGGAGGGGTTGTTCTATCGCCTCGATCGGGCTGAGTTGCGCTACGCCTGATCGTTGCGGTTCCGATCGGTTGTTCCTTTTTTCGACGAGTCGTGAAATCCTGACACCTGTTCGAGCAGGGTGGGTGACGGGAAACGCGTGGCCGGAAGGGATGTGGCTTTGTGGCGTACCGCCGGGTTGTTCCTGGCGCTCGTCCTCTACGGCCTGCTGAGCGCGCCGGCACCGGCAGAGATCCGCCCGGCGGAGGCGGCAATTGGCGCGCTGCTGGTGCTGGGTGTCGGGGTGCTGCGCCCCCTGTACGTGGCGACGGGCCAGACGTTGCTGGAGCGTGGTTCGCCTCCGTGGGAGATGCCTGCGGTCCTGGCGCTGGCGGTGCTTTTGTGGTGTCCGCTGATGCGCGGCGTGTGGCTGGACTGGGCGCCGGGCGACATGGTGCGCGACGTGGTCCCACTTCTTTATCTGTTCCTCCCGGTGTTGCTGGTGCCGATGCTGCGCGCCGCTCCCGACCGTGCGGTCGGCCTTCTGGCCGGCGGTCTTGCGGTGGCCGGTGTGGGGTTCGCGTTGCGTTGGTGGAAGCAGGCGGACTGGGGTTTCGGCGCCGTCGGCTTGCGGGCGATGGCGGATGGCGGCGTCTATCTGCTGAACGCGCCATCGGTCCTGTTCGCCGCGATTGCGCTGCCGGCCTTCGGAATCGGAATGCTGACGCAGGGCGGGTGGCTGTGGCGTGCCGCCGGTGTGGCTTCGATTCTGGGCGGCCTGTTGTGTCTGGTGGCGCTGGCCGGAGCGGTGCACCGCATGGCGTTGGGGCTTGCCGCCGTGGCCTTCGCAGCTCTGGGGCTGTGGTGGTTGCGTCGGGCACCCTTGGCTGGGTTGGGCGTGGCGGTGGCGGCGCTGCTGTCGGTGGCGCTGTTTCCCGAGACTTTGTTCGGCGCTCTGGGGCAGGCGGCTGAGAAAACCCGGCTGGCCGGGGCCAACACCCGGTGGGAAGAGGCGGAGGCCGCCCTCGGGCAGGCCCTGTCATCTCCGGCCGCCTTCCTGTTCGGGCAGGGGTGGGGGGCGCTCCTCGCCAATCCTGCGGTCGGTGGATGGCGCGTGTCCTACACCCACACGCTCGTGACCTATGCCCTGGCCAAGACCGGGGTGATCGGCCTGTGCGCCCTGATTGCCTATCTCGGCGGACTTGCTCCGCGTGTGCTGGCGCTCCTCCGTTCCGATCCTGCGCTCGGCTGTGCGGTGTCGGCGCCGCTGCTGATGGCGCTTGGGGCGCACACCAGTTTCAAATACCTCGACACCGGCCTTTTGCTCACCTTGGCCGTTCTGGCGGCGGAGCGCGGGAAGCGGTTGCCGCCGCGCTGAAGGAAATGCATACTTATGCGTGTTGAGAAATTGCAGAAATCCCTTTTTCGTGGACTCTCCATCCATCCTGTTCGTCAATCGTGTGTTTCCTCCGGACAAGGGGGCGACCGGGCGTTGCATGTCCGACTTGGCGGGGCGGATGGCGGCAATGGGCTGGCGGGTCACCGTCGTCGCGGACGGGTGCGGACCCAGCGATGCGCCGCCGGGTGTCGCCGTTCGCCGCACCGGTGGGGATGCGCCCCGTGCTGAACGGGCGGTGCCCAGAGACCCGCGACTGACCGCCCGCGGTTATCTCGCCGCCGCGGTTCGGCTGATTCAGCGGGCGTTGCGCCTGCCGCGGCACGACGTCGTGGTGACCATGACCGATCCGCCCCTGTTGGGCTGCGCCGGTCCGCTGATTGCCGCCCGACATGGCGCGGCGTCCCTTCATTGGAGCCAGGATGTGTTTCCGGCACTGTTGCCGGTGCTCGGCATCCACTTGCCGGAACCGCTGATGCGGATGACGGAGCGGGCGAGTGCTCGGGCGCTTCGCAGCCACGACGCGGTGGTCGCCATCGGGCGCTGCATGGCGGGACGGCTGGCGGCGGCGGGGGTGCCGGCGGAGCGGATCACCGTCCTGCCGAACTGGTCCGATCCGCGCATCCGGCCGGTGCCGCGCGCGGACAACCCGTTCCGGCGGGAGCATGGGCTGGGCGGCTGTTTCACCGTGGCCTATTCCGGAAACATGGGGCTGGCCCATCCGATGGATCCTCTGCTGGATGCGGCGACTCTGCTGGCGCGCAGCGATCCCGGCATTGCGATTCTGTTGATCGGGGAGGGGCGGCGGCGGGCCGCCGTGGCGGAGGCGGTGGAACGGCGCGGGCTGACGAACGTCCGGTTGCTTCCGCTCCAGCCGCCGGACCGTCTGGCCGAAAGCCTGTCCGCGGCCGATCTGCATCTGGCGACCATGGATCCGCTGGCCGAAGGGCTGCTGGTGCCCAGCAAGGTGGCCGGCGCGCTGGCGGCCGGCCGGCCTTGCCTGTTTCTGGGGCCGGCGGGCAGCGATGCGGCGGCCATGCTGGAGGGCTGCGGGCAAAGGTTGGCGCCGGACGACGTGACGGGGCTGGCCGCCGCGATCCGCCGTTATGCCGGCGACCCGCTGTTGTGTGCGGCGCACGGGGCACGCGCGCTGACCGTCGCATCGGCTTGGGACGCCACGGCGGCGGCCCGGCGATTCGCGTCGCTGGCCGAGATGCTGCGCCAGACGAGGCTGCGCGGCGCGTCCGTTCTGCCCGGGCGGGGCCTCCCCCATGCCTGATGGAATGCCGCTGCGCCGCTCCCCGTTGGAGGCCGAAAGGGTGGAATCGGGACTGCGGCTGCGGCGGTTCCTGCGGACGTTGCGGGAGGGCTGGCCGATTCTGCTCGTTGGGACGGTTTTGGGTGTGGTGGCGTCCGTGACTGCCTTGCGGCTGGTGGTTCCGCAATACACCGCTGTGATGGTGATCGGGCCGACCGCGCGCGTCGGTGCGGCGGCCATGGGGGCGCGGTTGCCCGTTCTGATCGGCCGGGAAACCGCGGCCGCCGCGTCGGAACCCGGTCCGGGGGACGAAATCCTCTCGGATTTCGCGCGTTACCTCCAACTGTTCACCTCCATTCCGGTGGCGGAGCGGATGATGGCGGATCCGCTGCTGCTGCGTGGTCTGTTTCCCGACCGTTGGGATGGGGAGGCGGAGGCCTGGCGCCCCGCGCCCGGTCCCATGGCGTCCGCCAAGCGGATGTTCCTGGCGCTGGTCGGCCGGTCGGACTGGGTGGAACCCGACGCGGAGCGGGTGGCGAGCGCCCTTCAGGACCGGCTCACCGTTGACATGGTGGGCAGCGGGCCGATGCGGCGGCTGCGCCTTCGCGACGCCGACCGCGCCATGGCGCTGCGGATTCTGTCCGCCGCCGCCCAGGCGACCGACGCCCATCTGCGGGCGGAGGCGTCCCGGCGCAGCGCCGCCCAGATCGCCCACGCGCGTGCCCGTCTGGCCGGGATCACCGTGGCGGAACACCGGCAGGCCCTTGCCAACTTGCTGTCGGAGCAGGAACGGATCGCCATGATGATCGAGGTCGATCTGCCGCTGGCAGCGGACGCCATCGAACCGCCCGCCGCGGCGCAGCGCCCGGATTGGCCGAATCCCCTGCGCGTGGTTCCCATGGCGGCGTTGGTGGGGCTACTGGCCGGGGCGATCACCGTCAGCCTGCGGCGCCTGTGGCGGGCCGGGGGAGAGGCGGTTCCATGATCCCCGTGTCGGTCGTGGTGATGACCCGCAACGAGGCGGTCAACCTTCCCCTCTGCCTGTCCGCACTGGGGAGTTTCGCCGAGCGCTTCGTGGTGGACAGCGGCAGCACCGACGGAACGCCGGCCATCGCCGAGGCGGCGGGCGCACGGGTCGTGCCCTTCCGGTGGGACGGGCGATATCCGAAGAAGAAGCAATGGTGCCTGGACCAACTGCCGTTCCGTCAGGACTGGGTCCTGTTTGTTGATGCGGACGAGCGACTCGGCGGCGCGCTGGTGGAGGAGATCGCGGCGCTCATGAGCGCGGGGCCGCGGCATGCCGGCTACTTCATCGATGGCCATCCGGTGTTTCTTGGCCGGCGCCTGCGCTTCGGCGCGCGCAACCGGAAACTCGTCCTGTTTGACCGCCGGAAGGCGCACTTTCCGACTGTGCCCGACCTCGACGTTGCCACCATGTGGGAGGTCGAGGGCCATTATCAGCCGGTGATCGCCGGCACCGTCGGACGGCTGGGCCACAGCCTGACCCATTCCGACGACAAACCGATTGCGGCGTGGTTCGACCGGCACGCCCGTTACGCCGATTGGGAGGCGGCGCTGCGGACGGATGGACGGATGGCGGACCTGATTCGGCGGGAATCCGGCGCGCGCCGTTGGCTGAAGGCTTGGTTCGGCGTGGTGCCGGCGCGCCCGCTCCTGGTCTTTCTGTATGGGTATGTTTGGCGTTTGGGGTTCCTGGACGGCGGTCCGGGATTCCAACACGCGCTGGCGCGGGCCTTCTACTATTGGCAGATCGGCCTGAAGATCGCGGACGCGAGGCGGCGTGCCGGGCCTCCCGCGTCCACCGATGACTGAGGGTCGAACGACGGTGCCGTGCCTTACACCGCTTCGTCCAGGGCGCGCTCGCCGCCGAGGGCCTTGAGAAGGTCGAAGGTGCGCTTGCGCACGGAGGAGTCCTCGATGCGGTAATAGGCCCGGACCAGTTCCAGGGTTTCACGACGGGCCATCGACTCGAACTCTTCTGTTTCGGACGGCGGAACGTCGGGCGACGGGGTGGCGATGTGCTCCGGCGACGGCATGTCCTCGAAGAAGTAGCTGACCGGGACGCCCAGAACCTGCGACAGGTTGAACAGGCGGCTGGCGCTGATGCGGTTGGACCCGCGCTCGTACTTCTGGAGCTGCTGGAAGGTGATCCCGACCGCCTCGCCCAGCTTCTCCTGGCTCAGACCGAGCAGAGTGCGGCGCAGCCGAAGCCGGGCGCCGACATGAATGTCGATGGGGTTGGGACCCTCGCCACGGCGTGACAGTGTGTGGGCGGGCGATAGCTTGGATTTCGTGGCACTCATAATAGACCCTCAGTATGGAGGTGGTCGTCGCCACCAGGGAAATTGGTTAGTTAGGAAAGTAAATTCTATGCAACTTTTCGTGCGCATCAACAGCTAGATGCGTGAAACAGTCGTCAAAGCTTATGAAAGAAACGATCGTTCATTTGATGAGAAACGATATTTCGCGTAAAGCCATGGAATTGTCTGGCGCAAGGTAATGGCAAGCCATTGTAATCCCCATATTGTTGCGTTGGCCGTTCGGCCCAGCCCAAGCAGCTCGCGGCGGATGATTGCTTGCTCCCGCCGGCCACGCGCCGGTTCCTGCCGGGACCGTCCGCCGGGGGCAAAAATGCATACCGAAAGTGGCAAGCGGTGGGCCGGGTCCCCTCGCTTGAGGACCGTCAAGGTGAACGCATAGTCGGCGGCCAGCGCGTGCCGCAGATCGAATCGGACACCGGGCATGGCAGCCATTCGGTAGACCATGGCTTGGTGATGCGTGAACATGCCCAGCAAGGCGCGGCGGTGCGAGCGCGCCGGCTTCACGACCAGCCTCCCGCCGGGAAGCTCCTCCAGCGCGTCCCCATAGAACAGGGCAGCATCCGGACGCGCGGCCAGGATGGGGATAAGCCGCTCCAGAACCCGACCGTCGGCCAGCCGGTCGCCGGCGTTGAGGAACAGGATGTGGCTGCACGGAGAGGCGCAGGAGGGGGGCCGCTCGGCAATGGCATCCAGCGCGACGTTCATGGCGTCATACAGACCGTGGTCGGGCGACGAGCGCCACCAAGCCGCCTCGTCCCCATGGCGGGCCAACCATGCGGCCGTCCCGTCCGTGGAAGCGCCATCCGCCACGAACCAGTCGTAGGCCGCCACGGTCTGGGCGCGCAGGCTGGCGTGGGTGGCGAGCAGGCCGGGCAGGTCGTCGCGGACCACGGTGACCACGGCCAACCGGACCGTTCCCGCTTCACCCGTCACTCGGAGATCACCGCGATCGCCGCCGCCGAGATGGCGAGCTGGCCGAGGATGGTGCCCATGTTCTTGGAGAACTCCATCAGATCGAACGGCTTCGGGTCGCGCGGCACCACGATGGACGAGCCGGGCGGGATCGCCGTAACGGTGTGGTTCCAGGAGGAGAGGGACAGCGGCTGCGCCCGCCCGTCCGGCAGAACCAGGAAGATGCGGGCGTCGTCGGCGTTGCGGCTCGCACCGCCCGCCTCCTGGAGATAGGCTTCGGCGGTCTTGCCGCTGACGAACTGCGCGGCGGTTGGATGAAGCACCTCGCCGGTGACGGTCACGGTGAGGGGGCGTTTCGGAATCAGGATGCGGTCGTCCGGCTCCAGCAGCACGTCCAGTTCGGGCCGCTGGCGCAGCACCAGTGGGTCGGCCTCGACGACGATGCGGCCCAGCGGCTCCACCCCGCGCAGCTGGGTCGCGAGCTGCCGGGCCAGCCCGACCACGTCCGAGCGCGCAGCCTCGCCCTTCTCGACCTCCTGCACCATCCAGCGTTCCAGGTCGCGGGCCTGCTGGTCGAACCAGGCGCGCTCGCGCTTGCGCTCGCTGTCGCGCAGGAAACTGGTCCCGGCAGGATAGGCTTCCTCCGTCAGGCCGCCGGCCCGGTCGATCAGCGACGACAGCGTCTCGCCGCGCGCGACGTCGTAAGCGCCGGGGCGGCGCACTGCGCCGGAAATGGTGACCGCTCGCGCCTCCAGTGCCTGGGGTTTGGGATTGACGCGCAGGCTGTCGCCCGGATACAGCGCCGTCCGGGCCGTCGCACCGTCGCGGAGGTCCAGGCGGCGGCGCTGGCCGGTGGTGGTGGTGATTTCCAGGCTGGCGAGATCGGCGGTCGCGGCGGGGCCGCCGGCGGTTGCCAGAAGGGCCTCGACGGTCGCCGTCTCCGCCACGGGATAAGTGCCGGGTGTTCGCACGGCACCCCGCACCTGCACCCCGCGTTCCCTTACCAGCCCCGCGATGTCGCCGGGAAGCGGCGGTTTGGCGTTGGGCGGTTCGGCGCCCGGTGGTTCGGTGTCGGGTGGTTCGGCATCAGGTGGTCCGGTGTTGGCCGGGGGCGTCTCGGGCTTGCGTTCCTTGTCCGGGGAACTGGTCAGCGCACGGGCCTCGGCGGTGGAGAGCAGGCGTACCCGATCACCGTCGGAGAGGGCGCGGTTGGCCTGTCCGGAAGTCACCTCCTGTGGCGAGAAGGGAATCAGTCGATGGGCGAGGGTGCGGCGGTCGAAGCGCTCGATCACGCCCAGCAGGGGATAGACGTCCCGCTTCAGCGCATCGCCGCCGGTCAAGGCGTCACGCAGCGTGGCGCCCCCGGCCAGAGGGCGGACGCCGGGGCGGCGGGCATGGCCGGTCAACTCGTAGACAGGCTCGTCGGGTTCCACAATGCTCCCCGCCGCCACCGGGCGGTGTTGCGATGCTCCGCCGAAGGGGGGCGCGTAGGCGCCGGACTCCGGCCCGCCCGCGGCGAGCGCCAGCTCCGCGGCGCTGCCCCGTCCGTTGGAGGGGTAGAAGCCGGGGCGGGGGACGCCGCCCATCAGCAGGGTGGAATGCTCCAGCGCGAAGACGAGCAGGTCGGGAACGGCTTCGAACAAGGGCGGGCAGGGGCCGCGTCCGCCGGTCAGCCGCGCCGCCGCCCGCGCCTGCGGACCGCTGGCAAGCGGCCCGTCCGGCTGCGCCGTCAGTGCGCGGGCCAGCACCACAAGGCTGCGGCACGCGTCCGAGGCCGGCTCGCGCGCGCCGCGCAGCAGCTCCAGCACCGGTTCGGAGGTCAGGAAGTCCACATCGTCCGCGCCCAGCACGTAAAGGACGTCGCCCTCGGCAAGGGGGCGGCGGTCACGGCCGCCGAGCACGGCTCCCAAATCGACCGGTCGCAGGACGCGCGTGCGGTTGCCCGGATGAACGGAGGCGAGCACGGCAAAGGGAAGATAGGGCGCCGGTCCGAGATCGGCCGCGGAAACCAGAGCCCCGATGCTTGGGGTCCGCTCCAACGCCCGGGCTCCGGGGCGCAGGACATGGCCGTCCAGCCGCAGGTCGCCCCGCCGATCCTCCCGGCGGGGTGCCAGAAGCAGCAGGTCGCCGTCGCCCAGCTGGGTGGCGTCCGCGTCGGACAGCTCCTCCGCCCGTTCCTCTCCGTCCGGACCGATGGCGTAGCGAAGCGCCCGATGCGCGCCGGGCCGCAGAAGGCCTCCCGCCATCTCCCGCGCCACGGCGATCGGCAGGCGGTTCTCGCCGGGGGGAAGCTCATAGACGCCGGGACGTTTCAGCGGCCCGGCCAGCGCCACCGTGGGACCGAGCGGCGGCACGAAGACGCGGTCGCCGTCGCGCAACCGAATGCCCGCGTTCGCGCCGTCCCCGGTCATGAACAGGTCGTACAGGTCGATGGGCAACCCGGTCGAAGGGGCGTTTGCCGCGGCGTGCGCATGAAACAGGTGGATGCGGCGGAGCGAGCCGCCACGTGTGACACCGCCGGCGCCGGTCAACGCGTCGATCAGCGTGGCGAAGGCACTAATCTCCTGACGGCCCGGACGAGCCACGGCGCCGGTCACCAGGACGCCGATCCGCCGGATTTCCGTCACCGAGACGTACACCTCGGTGTTCGGAAAGGAGGCCGTCACCGCGTCGGCCAGCTGGGCGCGCAATTCCGCAAGGGTCAGTCCCTGGGCCACGACGGGCCGTACGTCGTCGACGGTCAGCAGCCCCGCCCCGTCGATGAGGTGGCGCTTGCTGGAGGATTTCTGGCCACGCAGGGACACCAGAAGTTCGTCGCCCGGACCCAGCGTGTAGTCCGCTTGCACGCCGCCCGATCCGCCGCGCGGCGGGGCCTCGCCGAACTGGTCGTAGCCGAACTGGAGAAGGAGGGAGCCCGCCCGCTCGCTGTAGGCGGCCTCGATCGGTGACAGGGAATCCGGGCCGGGAGCGGGACGGCTGGCGCCGGCGCGCGGCGGCGGGATCGCCTGGGAGGAGGGTGCCGTATTGCGGGCGTGGAGCACGGGGGATGCCGGCTCCGCGGCCGACACGGCGAGCGCCCAGACCGTCAGCGCCGACAACGACACCAAAAGGGCGAGGATTCTGCGCGCGGAGTCACACATTGATGGTGCTGGCACCGTGGTCCGATTCCGTTTTGGCCGTCAAAGTCGGATACAATGAACACTAATGCGTGCATATCTTAGAAAAGGCAACGGCCAAGCTGCGTTGCCGCGCCGCCATGCTGCGTGTAGACTGGTGAGCATCGCGTGGAGCGCGCAGGAGCCGCGGCCCATGGTTGCCGGTGTATCGACCAGTGGCGTTTTTGGCGTGCCGCTCCTGCGGCCCGGCCAAGTGGCGCGTGACCGGACCCCGGACGGTGCCCAGGCCGCAGATCACGACACCGTCCGGACAAGCGCGGTCCAGCCCGGCACACTGACCGACGATCAGCAGCGGCAGGTCCAGGAACTCAAGCGCATCGATGCCAGCGTCCGCCAGCACGAGGCGGCGCATCAGGCGGCGGGCGGCCCTCACGCGGGCGGTGCCTCCTTCACCTTCACTCGCGGGCCGGACGGCAAGAACTACGCGACCGCCGGCGAAGTGCAGGTGGACGTCGGCGCGGAGAGTGATCCCGAAGCCACCGTGCGCAAGATGGACACGGTCAAGGCGGCGGCTTTGGCGCCATCAGACCCCTCGGCACAGGACCTTCGCGTCGCCCAGCAGGCCGATGCCGCGAAAATGCAGGCGCAGCAGGAATTGCGGCGGAAGGGTTCGGAGCCAGGCGCGCGGAGCGACGGTTCACTCGACGGGCAGGACAGCGGAGATGACGGTGCGAGGCCAAGCGACACCGCCGCGCCGGCCTTGGCGGCGCGTGGCGCGGCGGCATATGCGTCGGCCTTCGGCATTGGCCAGAGGAGCGGCACCGCCGGCATCACGGTGTGATGCCGGGCGGCCCGGTTCCGGGTTTCAGCGGCGGACGGGGGACTCGCCGTCAAGGGTCAGCAGCGGGCCGTAAAGCTCCGGCCGGCGGTCGCGGAAGATGCCCCAGGACGCGCGCTGCGCGGCAATGCGGTCGAGATCGAAGCTGGCGGTCAGGACCGTCTCGCTATCGCGGTCGGCCTGCGTAACCAACTCCCCGGTCGGTCCGGCGATGAAGGAGGAGCCGTAGAAGGTTATCCCGCAGGTTTCACCCTCTTCCCGCCCGATGCGATTGGAGGCGACCAGGGGCATCAGGTTGGCTCCGGCATGGCCCTGCATGACCCGCGTCCAGTGGGCTTGGCTGTCCAACGCGCCGTCCTGCGGCTCGGACCCGATGGCGGTGGGGTAGAACAGGATCTCTGCCCCCTTCAGCGCCATGGCGCGGGCCGATTCCGGGAACCACTGGTCCCAGCAGATCGCGCAGCCGATGGCGGCGTAGCGGGTCTTGTAGACCTGAAAGCCGGTGTCGCCGGGGTTGAAATAGTATTTTTCCTGATAGCCCGGACCATCCGGGATGTGGGATTTGCGGTAGACGCCCAGGACCGTGCCGTCCGCATCGATCATCGCCAGGGAATTGTAATAGGCGTTCCGCGCCCGCTCGAAGAAGCTGGTGGGGATGACCACGGAGAGTTCACGGGCGAGCGCGCTCATCCGCGCGATCACGGGGTGATCCTCGACCGGGTGGGCGAGGGCGAACAAATCCTGCTTCTGGTCCTTGCAGAAATAAGGCGTTTCGAACAATTCCTGCGGCAGGATGATTTGGGCGCCGCGCGCCGCCGCGTCGCGCACGAGGCGCTCGACGCCATTCACATTGGCGTCGCGGTCCCAGCCGCAGGCCATCTGGGTCGCCGCGACGGTGACGGTGCGTCCGGTGGTGGGGCGCATAAGCTGGTGCTCCTGTGCTCTTGCGTGTGCTGTGCCGTGTTAGTGGGCGGATGGCCAAGCGTGCAACCCAAACTCCGCCCTGTCACAAACGTTTCAGAGTCATTCGCGTTTTAAGGCCGGCAGGTTTCCAGGCCGGGCACCGCCGCCCTTGCCGCGTGTGGGGCGTAGAACTCGGCAGTCATACGCATAAATATGAAAACGTCGAAGAAAGATCGCGCTGCGGTTATAAGACATATTGTTGCATGCATGAGAAATTTAAATCCGCAATTGTTTTGCGATTTTTCCGAGAGCAGATATGATCGGGCAAGTTGATTTCGTCCGCTGCGCCGCACCACGGCCTGACGGACGTCTGCCGAGAGATCGTCGTCATGGTTGGGCGTTTCAAGAGACAGGAACCCATCGTCGCTGAGCCGCAAGGGGAGGATGCCGACGCGCTCCCCCCCTCCGTCATGACCTTGCCGCGCGCCGTGCGGGAGGTGCATCGCGCCATCGCGCGTGCGCTGCAGATCCGCATCGCCGACCACGGCGTCAGCATGGGGCAGTGGTATTTTCTTCGCGCCCTGTGGGAGGAGGACGGGCTGACCCAGCGCGAATTGAGCCAGCGGGTCGGCATGATGGAACCCACCACGGTGACGGCGCTGAACAACCTGGAGCGCTGCGATCTCGTCCAGCGGGTGCGCAACCCCCACGACCGCCGCAAGGTGAACATCTACCTGACGCCGAAGGGAAAGGCGTTGCGCGCCGACATCCTTCCGGGTGCGGAGGAGATCGAGGAAGCCGCCATCCAGGGCATCTCGCCGCGCGAACTGGAACTGACCGTCAGCGTGCTGCGCCGGGTGTCTGCCAATCTCGGCGGATTGCCCCCCGTCGGCGGAGACGACGATCTGGGGTAGGCGCGGCGGCAACCGAACAGGGCGCGACCCAACGAGTCCGGAGCCGATCGTTCCGGTCAGTCGTCCGGATCGGGGGGCGGCGGCAGGCTGGCTCCGGTCAGGTTGGCGCCGGTGAAGCGTGCGTCGCGGATGTTCGCGTCGCTGAGAATCGCCCCGGTCAGGTCGGCGCTGGAGAAGTCGCAGCCGGCCAGATTAGCTCCGCGCATGTTGGTGCGGATGCAGGAGGCTCCCGTGAAGTTGCTGCCGGTCAGGTTGGCCGCCCATAGCCGCCCGGTCGGCCGTCCGTCCGGACCTTTGATATCGACCCAGCCGATGCCCGCCCCGTCGAACCGGGCACCGGACAGGTTGGTGCCGCGAAGGGTTGCCCCGTCGAGGATGGCGCCGCTGAAGTCGCTGTCGGTCAAGTCGGCGGTGGAGATGTCGCACATGATGAGCAGCGAATCGCGCATCTTGGCGCCGACCAGCCGCACGCCGCGCAGATTGGCGCCGGACAAGTTCACGCCGTGGAGGTCGATGTGCGACAGGTCCGCCCCGCTGAGGTCGGCGCGCGATCCCATGGCGCCGTTGGTGTTGATCCAGGTGTAATGATTGTGAAGCGCTTCCTGGATCTGGATCGAGAAATTCTCGGCGGAGCGCGCCATGTTGGCACCGGTGGTGTCCGCCCCGGCAAGGTCGGCCCCTTCCATTTTCGCGCCCTGGAGGTCGGCGTTGCGCAGGTTGGCGCCGGCCAGAACCGCACCGTTCAGGTTGGCATCGCGCAGGATGGCGCCCTGGAGGTTGACGCCGGACAGATTGCAGCCGCGCAGGTCAGCGCGGGCAAGATTGCAGTTCTTCATGGTGGAGCGCATCAGCGTCGCCCCGGCCATCAGCGCACCTTCGCAGTCCGCCCCATTCATCGACACGTCGGTCAGGTCGGCGCCGGACAGGTTGGCGTTCGACATCATCGCGTCGTCCATGTCGCTGCCGGACAGGTCGGACCGTACGAAGTCCAGGCCCTTGCTGCCGTTGGCCCCATTCCCGCCGTAGAGCAGAGCGCCGCCACGCAGGTCGGCTTCCTTCAGAATCGCCCGCTTCAGCTTGGCGCCGCGCATATGGGCGCCGCGCAGATCCGCCCGGTAGAGGTTGCAGCCGGTCAGGTCGGCCTTGGTCAGATGGGCGGCGAACAGGTCGGCGTGGCTGAGATTCGCGTTGGACAGGTCGCAATGGGCCATGTTGGCCCCGGAGAGCTTGCCCTGCGTCAGTTCCACCCCGGCGAGGTTCGATCCCTCAAGGTTGGTCATGGTCAGGTTGGCGCGATTGCCGCCCGACCGGTTCTTCAGCCAACGCTCGTGCTTTTCCAGCACGGCGACCAACTCATGTGGCGTCATGACCCCGTCCGACAATCGGCCCGTTCCCGGCGCAGCGCAGGGGGATGGGCGCGGTTACTCCAGCGCGTTAGCAGTGTCATAAGATAATCTCGTTTAATTGTTAACATGCTGTTCCGTTGCCGGACGCGATGCGACGCCGGACCGGTGCGGTGTGGCGAAGAAACAAGGGAAAGAGGCTCGGAATGACTGGCGGACATACGGTGGCGGCCTTCGACGCCGAACTGGCGCGCCTGCACCAGATCGTCGTGACCATGGGGCGGCTCGTGGAGGAGCAGTTCGCCGCCGCGCTGGAGGCCATTGCGGAGCGTGACGCCGGCAAGGCCGCGCAGGTGATCGAGGCCGACGCCGAGATCGACCGGCTGGAACTTGAGCTGGAAGCGCTGAGCGTGCGGTTGCTGGCGCTGCGTCAGCCGATGGCGAAGGATTTGCGCGACATCGTATCGGCGCTCAAGATCGCCTCGAACCTGGAACGCATGGGCGATTTCGCGAGTTCCGTCGCCAAGCGCGCGGTCACGTTGGCGGGCCTGCCGGTGGAACCGCCCGTTGCCTCGCTGTCCTGGATGGGTGAGACGGTGCTCGGCATGATCCGCGACGTGGTGGCCGCCTATGACGGTCAGGATGCCGAGCGCGCGATGGCCGTCCGCAATCGGGATGGGCAGGTGGATGCGGCCTACACCAGCCTGTTCCGCGAATTTCTGACCTACATGATGGAGTCGCCGGCACAGATCACCGGCTGCACCCATCTGCTGTTCGTGGCGAAGTCCATCGAGCGGGCCGGAGACCACGCCACGAACGTGGCCGAAAACATCTGCTACATCGTTCAGGGACGCTTGCCGTCCGAGGAACGGGCCAAGGGCGACCTCAGCAGCTACACGGTGGTGGAGAAGGAATAACGCGCGCCTGGGGGAAGAGAACCCTTGGGCCCTGGAGCCTCAATGCTTGGGGCGCCAGCCGCTGCCGTCCGGTTCGTAACGCCGCCGGACCGCAGCCCAGGCGACCTTATGGGCCAGCAGCTCGCGCTGCATGGCGTGGCGAGCCTCCGGCGACCGGCAGCCCTGCCAAGTGTGATTGAAGGCCGACCGATAAATGTCCTGAGCGGGCAACGGCAGGCATCGCTTCACCGATTCGGGCAGCTCGGCGTTTCTGCGGAAGGTCATGGGGCGTTCCTCCGGCTTATGATTGCTTTGTTGCACTCATTATAGCCGCTATTCCACTGGAGTCCGTAGGGCTTTTTCCTGCGGCGTTGGAGGTAGGCGGTGCTTCGGACGGCCTAGACCGAAGGTCCGGGGGGCATGAAAAAAGCCCTTCCCCAATCGGTGGGGAAGGGCTTTTCAACAACTCAAGCAGCGTTGCGAAGACCCGTTCTGATGGCCCTGACTTACGGCGTGCGGCGTGCTGTGCGATGCGCCGGGATCGGAATGGGCCGGATCGCCTGCTCTTCGCGACGGCTGGCCGACATGTCGATCTCGATGCGGGCCAAGGCCTTGCGCAACTCGTGCACCGCTTCCGACAACGTCTGGATCGACGCTTCGCCCGGCTGTTGGCGCCAGCCGCGGTAGGCGTTCAGGCAGCCGCGCGCGGTGTCGCGCAGCCGCGCTTCGACGGCATCGACCGGCGGAGGGTTGGTCCCGGCGGGGGGGCTTCCATCCGCCGCAGCGGGCTGGGAGGCGGGCTGGGGAGCGGAGGGTGCCGCCGTCGGCTGGACCGGAGCGGGCTGGCGAGCCGGCTGCGGCTCCGGACGGTTGAGACGCAGCGTCTCGGTCTGAGCCGGAGCGGACGGCTGGGCCGGGGTGGGCTGGGGAGCCGCTGCCGCCGGAGGAGACGCCGGAGCCGGGGTCTGAGGGGCCTCGACCGGGGCGGGGGCTGCGGCGCGGCGCGGTGGCTTGACCGGTGCCGGAGCTTCCGAAGCGACAACCGGAGCGGGTGACGGCTCTTCCGCCATCGCGTCGCCGGCCGGCGCTTCCGCCGCGTCGTCGGCGGCCGCGCCTTCCTCAACGACCGGCGCGTCCTTCTCGCCGGCCGCCTCGGCCTTGCGGATGATGTAGGAAATGGCGCTCGGCGTGCATTCGAATTCACGCGCGATTGCCGACAGGGTTGCGCCGGAACGGTAACGCTCAAGAATCTGCGGCCACGCCGACTGGGGGATTCGTCCGCGCTTCTTCGGAGCCTCCGGTTCGGACCCGGTTTCTGCGTTCATTATGTCGCTCGGTTGCCAAAGTGAATTTTGAGTCATGCGTACGCTGCTTGGGCCGTATCGCGCGCCTTCTGACGCCGCGGCACGCGGGCGCGTGCACGAGCATCACGTCAGGAGCCGTTTTTGCGTGCGATGTTGTCGGTACGGATGAATATCGGGAACTTGATGGGAAAATGCCAGAAGAACTTTGCGCCGCATGGAAAAATTGCGCTTAGGCTGGTTGCCGGAGCCTTAGTCCGAAGGCTGGATTGCCTTGTGGTTGCTGTTTGCGCGAAGCGCATAGGAACATCCGCTGACGAGAATTTTAAAAACTGTATTTCATGAATCGGTCGTGCAGGGACCGGTTGCAAAGGGGTTTGAAAAACCACGGCGGTCCGGAATGCGTTGCGGAGCGTTCTGTTGACATGAAGCGCCCATCGCAAGGCGCGCGCTGTCCGACTGGCGGAGTTTCTTTCATGCCGCATTCCATCGATCGATTCCGGCCCTTGTCCGGCTCCGTCCCGCGCCAAGCCGGATTGATGTCCGGATTGACGTCTGGATCCGCATCACGATTGGCGGCGTCCGCGCCCGCGGGTCTTGTCGCCGTCCTTCTCGTCCTGGCGACTCCGGCGTTTGCGCAGGATGCGGGGGGAGCACCTCCGGCCCCGGCGACGCCGCCGCTGGCGTCCGCCCTGCCGCCCAACGCACCCCCGACCTTCGCCAATCTGGCGGAGAAGCAGTTGGACGCGGTGGTTTTCATATCCACGACGCAGACGCCGCCACAAGGTGGTCCGCAGGCGGGACCGCGCGGACCGGAAGTTCCCGGCTTTCCGCCCGGTTCACCTTTCGAAGAGTTCTTTCGCGAGTTTCGCGACCGCCAGCGCGGCCAGCCGCAACAGCAGCAGGCGCCGCGCCCGACGGCAGCGTTGGGTTCCGGCTTCATCATCGACCCGGCGGGCTTCGTCGTCACCAACAGCCATGTGGTGTCCGAAGCGACGGAGATTTCCGTCACCATGCACGACGGCACGAAATTGCCGGCGAAGCTCGTCGGCGTGGACGGGCCGACCGACCTTGCCGTTTTGAAAGTGGAGAGCAAGAAGCCGCTGGTCTTCGCCCCCTGGGGCGACAGCGAGGCGTTGCGGGTCGGTGACTGGGTGGTCGCCATCGGCAACCCCTTCGGCCTCGGCGGGTCGGTGACCGCGGGAATCCTCTCCGCACGGCAGCGGGACATCCAGCAGGGACCGTACGACGACTATCTGCAGACCGACGCTTCGATCAACCGGGGCAATTCCGGTGGGCCGCTCTACAACCTCAACGGTGAGGTGATCGGCATCAACACGGCCATCTATTCGCCGACCGGCGGCTCGGTGGGCATCGGTTTCGCCATTCCGTCCTCCGTCGCGCGGCCGGTCGTCGAGCAGTTGCGCGACCATGGGCAGGTGCGCCGCGGCTGGCTGGGCGTCCAGGTGCAGAGCGTGACACCCGACATCGCCGAAAGCCTGGGCATGCAGGAGCCGGCGGGTGCTCTGGTGACCAGCGTGTCGCCGGAAGGCCCGGCGGGGAAGGGCGGCGTCCGGCAGGGCGACGTCATCACCCGCTTCAACGGTGAGTCCATCGAGCAGATGCGCGAACTGCCGCGCGTCGTCGCCGCCACCAAGATCGGGTCGGCCGTGCCGCTGGAACTGGTGCGCGAGGGCAAGGCCGAAACCCTGACCGTGACGGTGGGCGAACTGGAGCCGCAGGAGCAGGTTGCCATGTCCGGGTCGAGCGGAGCGCCGCGCCCGGAAACGACGGTCGACAGCAAGCAGGTCCTCGGGCTGACCCTGTCGCAACTGACCCCCGGCCTGCGCGACAGCTTCTCCATCAATCCCGACGTCGAGGGCGTGGTGGTGACCGAGGTCGGCGATGCCAGCGCCGCCAGCGAGCGCGGCATCGAGGCCGGCGACGTCATCGTGGAAGCCGGGCAGGAGCCGGTGAAGACGCCGGAGGACCTGAACCGTCTGGTCGACGACGCGCGCAGCCAGGGCCGCAAGACCGTGCTGATGCTGCTCAGCCGCGACGGCGACCTGCGCTACGTGCCGATGCCCATCGAAGACCGCAAGGGCTGAGGGCGGCCAGGGGCTGTCCCAACCTTTTCCTCTACCGTTTGCCGGGCGGCGGGAGTAATTTGCCCGCCACTTGGCGAATGGGATTAATCCAGTGAGCGTAGATTCCGAGGGCCGTCCGCCCGTGCGGCTGTCGGTCGTGGTTCCGGTCTTCAACGAGGCCGAAAACGTCCTTCCCCTTCTCGAAGAGATCGAGCGCGCGCTGTCGCCCTCCGGCGTGCTGGGCGGCGCCTTCGAGGTGATCTATGTGGACGACGGCTCCAGCGACGACACGCTGACGCGCCTCGCACCCGTGGTCGCCGCGGGCCGCCTGCGGCTGGTTCGCCATGTCCGCCGGTCCGGGCAGAGCGCGGCCGTGCGCACCGGGGTCAAGGCGGCGCGCGGGGAGTGGATCGCCACCCTCGACGGTGACGGCCAGAACGACCCCGCCGATATTCCCGCCCTGTTCGCCCTGGCTGCCAAGGGCGGTCCGGACGCGCCGGTTCTGGTCGGCGGCCTGCGCAAGAAGCGGCAGGACACGCTGTCCAAGCGGCTGGCCTCGCGCTTCGCGAACGCCGTGCGGCAGTCCTTTCTCCAGGACGGCTGCACCGACAGCGGCTGTGGGCTGAAGCTGTTCCGTCGCGACGCCTTCCTCGATCTGCCTTTCTTCGGGGCGATGCATCGCTTCCTGCCCGCTCTGTTCCGGTCGCACGGCCATACGGTGGCCTATGTGCCGGTCAACCACCGCCCGCGGGAACGCGGCGTGTCCAAGTACACCAACTGGCGCCGCGGGCTGATCGGCGTGGTCGATCTGCTGGGCGTCTATTGGCTGAAGCGGCGCACCGCGCTGTCGCCCGCGGTCGAAGACCGCTAACCCTTCCTCCGTCCGGACCGGTCGCCGCCCGATGCTCGAACGCGCCATCGCCTGGTACCAGAGCCAAAGCACCGCCGACCTGATCTGGGTCGGCGTCGGCTTTTTTGCGCAAGCGCTCTTCATGATGCGCTTCGTCGTGCAATGGATCGCCAGCGAGCGCGCCCGGCGCAGCATCGTGCCGGACCTCTTCTGGTATTTCTCGATCGGCGGCGGGGTTCTTCTCTTGGCCTATTCGATCCAGCGGGGTGATCCGGTGTTCATGTTCGGGCAAGGGCTGGGCCTCATCATCTATTTCCGGAACCTCTATTTCGTCTTGAACAACCGCCGGAACGGCGGGGCGGACGGCAACGCGGCGGGCACGCCGTGAGCGCGCTGCCGAACGCCGCGGCCGGCCGCCTGCCGGTCCTGGCCTATCTGGCCCTGGCGGTGATCAGCGTCCTGCTGTTCCTGCCCGGCTTCTTCGATCTGCCGCCCTTCGACCGCGACGAGGCGCGCTTCGCCCAAGCGTCCCACCAGATGCTGGAAAGCGGCGACTATGTCGACATCCGCTTCCAGGACGAGGCGCGCCACAAGAAGCCGGTGGGCATCTACTGGCTGCAGACCGCGGCGACGCGGCTGGTCGATGGACCAAAGGAAATCTGGACCTTCCGCATCCCGTCGCTGATCGGGGCGGTTCTGGCGGTGCTGGCGACGGCCTGGACCGGGGCGCGGATGTTCGGCGGGACGGTCGGGTTCCTCGCCGGGCTGATGATGGCCTCCTGCGTCGTACTGGGTGTCGAGGCCCGCATGGCGAAGACCGACGCGGTGCTTCTCTCGACTATCGTGATCGGGCAGGCGGCGCTGGCCAGCCTCTATCTGAACCGCCATGCGGAGCGGTCCGGCTGGGCGCCGCCGCTCGCCTTCTGGATCGCCGCGGGGATCGGCATCCTCATCAAGGGACCGATCGTCCTCCTGGTGTCCGGCACCACGGCGCTGGTGCTGGCGGTGCTCGACCGCCGGGCCGGCTGGCTGAAGCGGCTGCGCCCGCTGGTCGGCATCGCCATCGTGGTCGCCATCGCGGCGCCCTGGCTGATCGCCATCACGGTGAAGACCAAGGGCGCCTTCTTCGCCGAATCGGTCGGCCACGACATGATGGGCAAGGTGGTCAGCGGGCAGGAGGCGAAGGGCCTGCCACCCGGCTACTACCTGGGCACCTTCTGGGTGACCTTCGCGCCCTGGTCCTTCCTGGCGCTGCTGGCCGTTCCCTGGGCATGGCGCCACCGCAAGGGCACCGGGCCGGTGGCGGACGCCGTGCGCTTCTGCGTCGCCTGGATCATCCCGAGCTGGCTGGTCTTCGAGGCGGTGCCGACCAAACTTCTGCACTACACGCTGCCGGTCTTCCCGGCCATCGCCATCCTGACCGCCGCCGCGGCGCGCGAGCATTTCCTGCGCCGCCCCGAGACGCCGCGGTGGGGGCTGTTCTCGGTCGCCACCGTTTTCGGGGCCGTCGGCTTCGGTGCCCTGACGGTCGCGGTCGCGGTGATCCCCTATCTGGTCGATGGGCGCGTCGACCCGGTGGCCGTCGCCATGTTGCCGGTGGTGCTGGTGCTGTACGCGTTGGCCGTACGCCTGTTCGCCCAGCGCCGGGAGACGCCGGCCTTCGCGGCGGGTCTGGCGGCGGCGGCGGTGCTGTACGCGGGCACCTACGGCGCGGTCCTGCCGGGCATCGACGGCGTGTGGATCAGCCGGCAGGCGGCGCGGACGGTCGCGGCGGTGCGCCCCTGCGCCGACAGCGTGGTCGCCTCCGCCGGCTATTCGGAGCCGAGCCTCGTCTTCCTGCTCGGCACTGACACGCGCCTGACCCATGGGGCGGGTGCCGCCGCGCATCTGGCGGAAAACCCGTCCTGCGGGCTGGCCCTGGTGACCAACCGGGAGGAGGCGGAGTTCCGCACGGCTCTGAAGGGGGCGGAGCCGGTGCAACTCGGCCGCTTCACCGGCTTCAACTACAACACCGGCAAGCGGCTGACCCTGACGCTTTACGGCGCGGCACGGCCCTGAACGTACCGGAATGGGGTGTCCTCCGGATAGAGGTTGCCGGATGGAGGCTGCGGGCTGAGTAACCCGCCTCCTCCCTGGACATGCGCGGCCGCATCCGGCGGAATCCGTCTTCCACACGCAAACGGATGGAAGGCCGCCGTGTCATGCTTCGAACGATGACTGTAGCGACCCTCGCGGTGCTGGCCTTTGCTGCACCCGCCGAAGCGCAAAGGCAGGAATACCCCTCCTGGGTGTATGAGGAGATGGTCCCGACCGGCCCGCACATGCGCCGCATGGAAGAGGCTCAACCGATTCCCGGGGCGCGGCCGTCCCATTGGGGCGCCATGGGCAACGGCGAGCAGTTCCGCGCCGGTTCGCGCGGCTACGGCACCGATCCGGCCCGCGCCACCCCCTCCTACTCCCGGACCAATTCGCTGACGCCCCCGGTCCGCGACGGTCGTGGCGCGGCAACGGCGGCTCGGCGTGGCGGTGGCGGCGACAATGTGCCGGGCACCCCGCGCGAAGTGACGCTCAATCCGGAGTACAATTTCGAGCGTTGATCGCGGCCTCCTCGGGCCGCCACAGCCAGGCGGCCCCGCGGACCCCGCTCGAATCGCCATGGATGGCTCGGCGGACCGGCGTGTCCAGACTGTCCGTAAAGGCCCAGCGCGCGATGACCGGGGGAAGGGCGGCGTAGAGGAAGTCTAGGTTGGATAGCCCGCCGCCCAGCACAATCACATCCGGATCCAAGACATTGACGATGCTCGCCAGCCCACGCCCCAGCCGGTCGACCAGCCGGTCGAGGGTGGCGCGGGCCGCGGCGTCCCCGCGTTCCGCCAGCGCCGCGATGGCCTCCGCGGTCAGGTCCGCCCCGGTGACCCATTGGTGGTTGGCGGCAACGGCAGGGCCGGACACGAAGGTTTCCAGGCAGCCGGACTTGCCGCAATAGCAGGCCGGTCCGGGCCGCTCCTCGTCGGTTGGCCAGGGCAGGGGATTGTGGCCCCATTCGCCGCCGATGGCGTTGCGGCCGCGCAGCGGACGGCCGTCCACGACGATTCCCGCCCCGCAGCCGGTGCCGAGGATCGCCGCGAAGACCACGCTGCAGCCGGCGCCGGACCCATCCGCCGCCTCCGATACGGCCAGACAGTTGGCGTCGTTCTCGACCCGCACCGGCCGTTTGAGCGCTTCGGCCAGATCCTGGTCGAACGGCTTGCCGATCAGCCAGGTCGAGTTGGCGTTCTTCACAAGCCCTGTCGCCGGAGAGACGGCACCGGGAATGCCGATCCCGACGGTGGCTCCCGCCGACCCCGTCGCGCTCTCCAGCCGCGCCACCAGATCGGCGATGGTCCGCACCGTCGCCTCGTAGTCGCCGCGGGGGGTGGGGACGCGCAAGCGGGCACGCTCCTCGCCGGCCGCGCCGAGCGCGATCCCTTCCGTCTTCGTGCCGCCGAGGTCGATGCCGATGCGGATGAGCGAAGAAGGGATGTCGGTGCACTTCATGGGGAACTGTCCTGATGTGTGGCCTGTGTCACAGATGGACGCCGAGGCTGTTGCAATACTGGGAAAGACCGGCAACCCGCAAGCCAAGCAACCATCCAACCTCTCCGGCGACTCCCGGGCCACAGGCTGGGACAAATGGTCTTTGCTCGGGCGATATGGGTTGACCGTCTGTCGGGATCTTGTAGAACCACCGAAGGAGAGGGCGTGATCCGTCGGATTCCGCCCGTCAATCAGGGCCACCGGAGCCGGACCAACGATGAATCGCCAGCGCGCCGCCCATCGCATTCCTTCCTTCACCTTGCGCAGCGCCGCCGCCGTCGGCCTTGCCGTGCTGTTCGCCGGCACCGCGCTGCCGGCCGTCGCCAAGGAGGCGGCGAAGCCGGCTGCTGAAAAAACGGCTGCGAAGGCCACCGCGAAGCCGGCTGCCGCGAAAAGCACTGCTGCAAAGAGCACCGCGAGCAAGCCCGGCGCCTGCTACAGCCGCGCCGAGCACGCCGCGGAGCAGACCATCCGCATGCACACCGAGATGATGGTGGTCGGGCTGACCTGCCAGCAGGTGAATCCGGACAAGAAGCCGTTCAACCTGTACCAGGACTTCACCATCAAGAACCGTTCGCTGATCTCCAACTCGGAAGCGTCGATGATCGACCACTTCCGCAAGAAGGGCGGTGGCAACGCGACGCGGCAGTTCGACATGTTCCGCACCGAACTGGCGAACGAGGTCAGCCGCCGCGCCGCGGTGATCGGCACCGGCCTCTATTGCGCCAACTTCGTTGACCGCTCCAAGGCGGCGATGGACCTGACGGCGGACGACATCCGCGTCCTGACCGGCGATGAAAAAAGCGCCGGCCTGATGCATTTGTCGTCAAAGCCGTTGTGCGATGTCCAGGTCGTCAGCAACCCGGACGTGAACTACGACGTTGCCCAAGCCCCCGCCTCGCGCAGCGGCGGCGCGGCGACCGCGTCCAAGTCCACCGGCAAGGCGACGGCCAAGGCGCCGGGGAAGCCCAAGGAGCCGGCGAAGGCACAGGTGGTCTCCGCCAAGCGCTGACCGGCCAGTATCGATGGTGATGCCGGACGTCATGGATTGTCCGGCATCATGCATCGCAGCAGTGGCACAGTTGTTGCGAAGCCCTCTTCACCACAGTGAAGAGGGCTTTTTTCATGCGATGCATTCGCTATGGTAGAAGGCAAGCGCAAAGTTCACGGAACTGACATGAATCGATATTGCAAATTCTCGGAAAATTGGTATTACCGCAGATAGAGTGCGGGTTTGCCCTCTTGCTCTGTTGAGAGCCGCTGGGCTAACGTTCCGCTCACACAACAATCTTGGCCCCGCGCTCAAGAGCCCGGGTAAGCCAATTCGGGGAGTGGCACTTCACGTGACTGGTGTACGAGCGCGCTTGTCTCGCTCGCCGAAGCCTGCGCATCGCGCCGAGGCGAGGTAAGACAATGGAATATTTTCTTCAGCAGTTGATCAATGGCCTGTCGCTGGGCGCCATCTATGGCCTCATCGCGATCGGATACACGATGGTGTACGGCATCATCGGCATGATCAATTTCGCCCACGGCGAGATCTACATGATCGGCGCCTTCGTGGCCCTCATCACCTTTCTGGCCATCGGGAGCCTGGGGATCACCTGGGTTCCGCTGGCCCTTCTCGTCATGCTGGTCGCATCGATGCTGTTCACCGCCGTCTACGGATGGACGGTGGAGCGCATCGCCTACCGCCCGCTGCGCAGCTCGCCGCGTCTGGCGCCGCTGATCTCGGCGATCGGCATGTCGATCTTCCTGCAGAACTACGTGCAGATCCTGCAGGGCGCCCGCAGCAAGCCGCTGCAGCCGATCCTGCCGGGCAACCTGACCCTGATGGACGGGGCGGTGTCGGTCAGCTACGTGCGTCTGGCGACGATCGTCATCACGATTGCCCTGATGTACGGCTTCACCCAGCTCATCACCCGCACCTCGCTCGGCCGCGCCCAGCGCGCGTGCGAGCAGGACAAGAAGATGGCCGGCCTGCTGGGCGTCAACGTCGACCGCGTCATCTCCCTGACCTTCGTCATGGGCGCCGCCCTGGCCGCGGTGGCGGGCATGATGGTTCTGCTGATCTACGGCGTGATCGACTTCTACATCGGTTTCCTGGCCGGCGTTAAGGCCTTCACCGCCGCGGTGCTCGGCGGCATCGGCTCGCTGCCGGGCGCGATGCTGGGCGGCGTGGTCATCGGCCTGATCGAAGCCTTCTGGTCGGGCTACATGGGCAGCGAATGGAAAGACGTAGCGACCTTCACGATTCTCGTGCTCGTCCTGATCTTCCGTCCGACCGGCCTGCTGGGCCGTCCGGAAATCGAGAAGGTGTGAGGCCATGACCGCGATTTCCATGTCTTCGCCGCGGGCCATCGCCTGGCCCGCGATCCTGAAGGAGGCGGCGATGACCGCCTTCGTCGCCCTTCTCCTGACGATTCCGCTGGTCGGCCTGCGCACGGTGGACCGTCCCACCGGCCTCGGGCTGGAGACCCGCTGGAACGAGGTGGCCGCCGCCGTCGGTCTGGTCTTCCTCGGCCGTCTCGGCCTCTGCCTGATCCGCGAGGGCCATGCGGTCACCGTCCTGGTACTGGCCGCTGCCGCCACCGCGGCGGGCTTCTTCATCGCCATGCCGACGGAGGCCCTGCGGGTCATCCTGATCGCCGGTGGTGCCGTTATCGCGATCCGCGCCATCCTGGCGATCCGCACCGGCCGCTCCAAGCTGTCGCAGGCGGAGCGCGACAAGCGGATGGACCACATCGCCGCCCAGGTGCAGCACGCCTCGCGCTGGCTCGGTCCGATCGCCGTGGTCGTGGCGCTCGCCTTCCCGTTCACGCCGCTCGCCGACCGCCAGCTGCTGGACATCGGCATCCTGCTGCTGACCTACATCATGCTGGGTTGGGGGCTGAACATCGTGGTCGGCCTCGCCGGGCTGCTCGACCTCGGCTATGTGGCCTTCTACGCGGTGGGCGCCTACTCCTACGCGCTGCTGGCCCATTACTTCGGCTTCAGCTTCTGGGTCTGCCTGCCGCTGGCCGGCTTCCTCGCGGCGATGTCGGGCGTTCTGCTGGGCTTTCCGGTCCTGCGTCTGCGCGGCGACTATTTCGCCATCGTGACGCTGGGGCTTCGGCGAGATCATCCGCATCATCCTGATCAACTGGTACCAGTTCACCGGGGGCCCGAACGGCATCTCCGGCATTCCGCGCCCGAGCTTCTTCGGCCTCGCCGACTTCACGCGGACTCCGGCGGAGGGCACCGCGGCCTTCCACGAGATGTTCGGCCTGGAGTTCAGCCCGCTGCACCGCATCGTCTTCCTTTATTACTTGATCCTGGTGCTGGCCCTGGTGGTGAACCTGTTCACCATGCGCGTCCGCAAGCTGCCGCTGGGCCGCGCCTGGGAGGCGCTGCGCGAGGACGACATCGCCTGCGCCTCGCTGGGCATCAACCGCACGAACATGAAGCTGGCGGCCTTCGCCATCGCGGCGATGTTCGGCGGTTTCGCCGGGTCCTTCTTCGCCACCCGGCAGGGCTTCATCAGCCCGGAGAGCTTTACCTTCATCGAATCGGCGATCATCCTCGCCATCGTGGTGCTGGGCGGCATGGGCAGCCAGATCGGCGTCGTCGTGGCGTCCCTGCTGGTCATCGGCCTGCCGGAAGCCTTCCGTGAACTGGCCGACTACCGCATGCTGGCGTTCGGCATGGGCATGGTGCTGATCATGCTGTGGCGTCCGCGCGGCCTGCTGGCCCACCGCGATCCGACCATCCTCCTGCACGGCCGTCCCAAGGGTGGAGCCGGCGGCCCCGCCGCGGGCACCGCCGCCGCCGGCGGCCAGGGCATCGCCGGGGGGAGCGCGAAGTGATGACGACACAATCCATGACCACCACGCCCCTGCTGACGGTCGAACACCTCACCATGCGCTTCGGCGGGCTGGTGGCGGTCAACGACGTCTCCTTCTCGGCCAACAACGGCGAGATCACCGCGATCATCGGCCCGAACGGCGCCGGCAAGACCACGCTGTTCAACTGCATCACCGGCTTCTACACCCCGACGGTGGGCCGGCTGACGCTGCGCCACGCCAACGGGAAGGAGTTCCTGCTGGAGCGGATGCCGGGCTACCGCATCTCGCAGAAGGCCAGCGTCGCCCGCACCTTCCAGAACATCCGCCTGTTCGGCGGCATGAGCGTCCTGGAGAACCTGATCGTCGCCCAGCACAACAAGCTGATCCGCGCCTCGGGCTTCTCCATCGCCGGCCTGCTCGGCCTGCCGTCCTACACCAGGACGGAGCGGGAGGCGGTCGATCTGGCCAAATATTGGCTGGACCGCGTCCGCCTTCTGGAATTCGCGGATTGGGAGGCCGGCAATCTCCCCTACGGCGCCCAGCGCCGACTGGAGATTGCCCGCGCCATGTGCACGGAGCCGGTGATGCTCTGCCTGGACGAGCCGGCGGCGGGTCTTAACCCGCGCGAGTCGGGCGAACTGGCCGATCTGCTCACCTACATCCGCGACGAGCACAAGATCGGCGTCCTGCTGATCGAGCATGACATGAGCGTGGTGATGAGCATTTCCGACCATGTCGTGGTGCTGGATTACGGGCGGAAGATCTCCGACGGCGATCCGGCCTTCGTGAAGAACGACCCGGCGGTGATCCGCGCCTATCTGGGCGAGGAAGAGGACGAGGAACTGCCGCCGGAGGTCAGGGCCGACCTGCCGGAGGTCGCCAAGCGAGCCGAGGAGGGGGCCTGAGCCATGCTGAAGGTATCGGGCGTCCACACCTTCTACGGCGCCATCGAGGCGCTGAAGGGAGTCGACATCGAGATCGGGGCCGGCGAGATCGTCTCGCTGATCGGCGCCAACGGCGCCGGCAAGTCCACGCTTCTCATGACCATCTGCGGCAGTCCGCGCGCCCGCATGGGCCGGATCACGTTCGAGGGCCAGGACATCACGCAGATGCCCACCTACGAGCTGGTCCGCCTGGGCATCGCCCAGTCGCCGGAAGGCCGCCGGATCTTCCCGCGCATGAGCGTGCTGGAGAACCTGCAGATGGGCTCCATCACCGCCAAGCCTGGCAGCTTCGCCAACGAGCTGGAGCGGGTGCTGACACTGTTCCCGCGCCTGAAGGAACGCATCAGCCAGCGCGCCGGCACCATGTCGGGCGGCGAGCAGCAGATGCTGGCCATCGGCCGCGCGCTGATGAGCCAGCCGCGGCTGCTGCTTCTCGACGAACCGTCGTTGGGCCTCGCCCCGCTGGTGGTGAAGCAGATCTTCCAGGCGGTGAAGGACATCAACCGCGAACAGAAGATGACCGTGTTCATGGTCGAGCAGAACGCCTTCCACGCGCTGAAGCTCGCCCACCGCGGCTATGTGATGGTCAACGGCAAGGTCACCATGTCGGGGACCGGTGCCGAACTGCTGGCGAACGAGGAAGTTCGCTCGGCCTATCTGGAGGGAGGTCACTGATGGACGGCGTTCTCGGGTCCTCTCTGCCGGTCTTCCTGGGCCTGACGGTCCTGGTGTTCGGCGGCTGCGGCGTTCTGACCGGCCAGACCCTGGCCGAAGGCTGGAAGCCGCTGTCGAGCGCCATCGCCTACTCCATCCTGCTGGGGCTGGGCGACCGGTTCCTGGTCTGGGGCCTGTTCGGCGGCCAGCTCCTGTCGGTGTATGGATTCGTGGTGCACACCCTGGTGATCGGCGCGATCACCCTGACCACGTACCGCATTTCGATGGCGCGCCGGATGGTGTCCCAGTATCCTTGGCTGTATGAGCGTTCGGGACCATTCGGCTGGCGCGAGCGCGTCGGCGGAACGCTCGCCCAGTGATTGCGAATTCCATGGGTCCGATCGCGACCAGGACGCGGGTGAAACTGTCGCACTTGGCGATGATCGGACTATAGTGGAACCTTGTCGGCACCGGCGCCCCCAGCCCTTGGGGGACCGGTGAAAAGGCCCCGGCGGGGCCGGCGTACGACTCATAACAGGGAGCCAACGAAACTATGAACTACAAGCTTTCCCTCCTCGTTGCGGTTGCGGCGACCGCTATGACCGCCTCGGTGGCGAAGGCCGACATCGCGGTGGCGACCGCCGGCCCGATCACCGGCCAGTACGCCACCTTCGGCGAGCAGATGAAGAAGGGCATGGAGCAGGCGGTTGCCGACCTCAACGCCGCCGGCGGTGTCCTGGGCCAGAAGCTGAAGCTGGAAGTGGGCGACGACGCCTGCGACCCGAAGCAGGCCGTCGCCGTGGCGAACCAGCTCGCCAAGGCGGGCGTCAAGTTCGTCGCCGGCCACTTCTGCTCGGGCTCCTCGATCCCGGCCTCGCAGGTCTATGCCGAAGAAGGCGTCCTGCAGATCTCCCCGGCCTCGACCAACCCGAAGCTGACCGAGCAGGGCCTGAAGAACGTTCTGCGCGTCTGCGGCCGTGACGACCAGCAGGGCCAGATCGCCGGCAAGTATCTGCTCGACAACTACAAGGGCAAGAACGTCGCGATCCTGCACGACAAGTCGGCCTACGGTAAGGGACTCGCCGACGAGACGCAGAAGGCGCTGAACGCCGGCGGCCAGAAGGAGAAGGTCTACGAAGCCTACACGGCGGGTGAGAAGGACTACTCGGCGCTGGTGTCCAAGCTGAAGCAGGAGGCCGTCGACGTCGTCTATGTCGGTGGCTACCACACCGAGGCCGGCCTGCTGGCCCGCCAGATGAAGGATCAGGGCCTGAACGCTCCGATCGTGTCGGGCGACGCGCTGGTGACCAACGAGTACTGGGCGATCACCGGTCCGGCCGGCGAGAACACCATGATGACCTTCGGTCCGGATCCGCGCGAGATGCCGGAAGCCAAGGAAGCCGTGGAGAAGTTCCGCAAGGCTGGCTATGAGCCGGAGGGCTACACCCTCTACACCTACGCCGCCCTGCAGATCTGGGCGGAGGCGGCTAAGCAGGCCAACTCGACCGACTCGGCCAAGATCGCCGACGTTCTGCGCAAGAACAGCTACAACACGGTGATTGGCAAGATCGGCTTCGACGCCAAGGGCGACGTGACCTCGCCGGCCTATGTCTGGTACCGCTGGAACAACGGCCAGTACGCCCAGGTCAAGTAAGCCGGGGCCAACGTCCCGGACGTACGATCTGGTTTCCGCAGGGAAACGAAGTCGTGCAAAGGCCCGGCGGGAAACCGCCGGGCCTTTTGCGTGGCGTGGTGCCTGCGGTGTAGTTCAGAGGGTGGCCGGCTGCGCCGTCATCGAAGGAGCCATTGGAGGGGACGTCGGAGGAGGGGCCAAAGCCGGGGAGCGCTCCGCCAGAAGCCTCTCCGAGGTGTTCATCACGTCGCGCCAGAAGGCGGCGGCGCGCAGGTTGTTCGCAGCCGTGAGTTCGACGAGGCGGACACGGCTGATGCGGATGGCGGACTCGCCCAGTTCTTCCACGAGGCGGGTCGCGAACAGGAGCACGTCGTGATCGATTTTCATGACGGTATCAACACGCTGGATCGGAGGTTTGTTCCGCAGGTGCGAAGGGGGTTGTTGCAGCACCGCTACATCACGGCTTCGGTATGCGTGGCGCGCACAACGGACACTCGCCAACCGGGGGCGGTTTGGTGTTTGAATGGTCCGCCGTATCCGCAAGGTTGGCGGGTTTGACGTTTTTGGGTTTTGGAGATCGGATATGCGCAGAAAGCGCGAAGTCGTCGAAGGCCAGATTTTCCGCAAACTGGGTCCCGGCGGTGGCATCTGGCAGGTGATCGCCATCCGCAAGGACGGGTTGGGCACCCAGCACGCCCAGCTTCAGCGGTCCGACGACCACAAGACTCTGAAAACCCTGGCCGTTTCTGCCCTTCTTGACCCCACCCAGTTCGAAACGGTCGCCGAACCGCAGGACTGAACGGGACGCCGGCGCCGGTTGCGCCGGCCTCTTACCGATGACGTTGTGGGTGTGTGCCCCTGCCGAAGGCGGGGTGCTTTTGTGTGTCTGGGTTTGTTTGTGCTAACCGCAAACATACCCCAAAGGTCATGCCTCCCATCCAATGGGATTAGGAAGAATTCGGCGTGCGATTGCTTTGTTCTCGAAGGAATATGAAGAGTGCGACGAACGTTCGGGTAATGCAGAAATGCAACATCTCTGTGCATCTTGTCGCAGAGGACTTGTGACGGTGGGTGGTAGCTGATATCTCGAAGTCATGACGTTTCAACCGCCGACGGAATGCGGCGGGCTCGCCCGATCGAAGGCTGGAGGCACCAGACACCCGCCCTTCGAACGGTTCGCGTCGACAGCCCCGGCAACGCCGTGCACAAAGGAAAGAAGAAAATGACTCTGCGTGGGATTCTGCTCGGAACGGCGCTCGCGGCGATGCTGCCGACCGCCGCCATGGCCGCGACCGAGGGCTTTTACGTCGGCGCCGGCGCCGGCGTGAACTGGACGCGCGATGCCGATCTGCGCTTCGAGAACACTCCGACGGACGCCAGCACCAGCTTCAAGCTGGGCGGCATCGGCGACATCTCCGCCGGCTACGCGACCGCCGCCGGCCCACGCGCCGAGCTGGAGTTCGCTTGGCGCTGGCGCAACGCGATCGACAGCACCGACAGCTCCAACGCGGCGGTGAACGGTCTGGGCGGCAAGGCCAGCTCGCTCGCCTTCATGGGCAACGTCCTGTACGACATCAACACCGGAACCGCCTTCACGCCCTACATCGGCGTCGGCGCCGGTATCGCCCAGGTCCGTCTGGATCTCGGCGGTTTCGATGACCGCGACTGGGTGTTCGCCTACCAGGGCATCGCCGGCGTGTCCTACGCCCTGAGCCAGAACCTGGCCCTGACGCTGGATTACCGCTACTTCGCGACGCTCGATCCGAAGTTCGATCTGGGCGGCCCGGCCGGCCTCGCCAGCTCCACTGTGAAGGGCGAGTACCAGAACCACACCATCATGGCCGGCCTGCGCTACACCTTCGGCGCCCCGGCGGCGGCCCCCGCGGCGGCCCCCATCGCTCCGGCGGCTCCGGTGCAGGCGCAGCCGCAGTCGGAGTATCTGGTGTTCTTCGACTGGGACAAGGCCAACATCACCGCGGCGTCCGACAAGATCATCGGCGATGCCGCCGCCTCGGCCGGTCAGGTGCGGGCGGTCAGCATCCATGTGGTCGGCCACACCGACACCTCGGGCTCGCCGGCCTACAACCAGCGGCTCTCGCTGCGCCGCGCCGACGCGGTGAAGAACGCGCTGGTCGGCAAGGGCGTCGCCGCCAACCAGATCACCGTTGAGGGCAAGGGCGAAACCCAGCTCCTGGTGAACACCGGTGCGAACGTCCGCGAACCGTCGAACCGCCGCGCGCAGATCCTCATCCGCGTGCAGTGATCCGGTAGGCCGCCGGTCCCGTTCGGGGCCGGTCGGCACGGTCAGGATCGGGAGAAGGGCGCCGCCTCCGCGGCGCCTTTTTCGCATCTGCGGCAGAAGCACGCGCGGCATTGCGGAATCATGCATCAATTGTGGCATGAAACCTCCTGTCGGCGTATGAGGTTCATACCGGAAGCCGCACTTTGGTTTGAGACGACCGAGTCCGGTCCGGTCCCAGCGGACCCTGTCCTATTGGGTCGTCTCCACCAGCCGCCTCCGCCGAAGCAGGGTTGTCATGCAGGTATTGATCGCCGACGATCACTCCATCGTTCGCAGTGGCCTGACCCATCTGGTCGGTGAGTTGGACGAACAGGCCAACGTGGCGGCGGCGACCAGCTTCGGCCAACTGACGCAACTGCTGGACCAAGGACCTTACGACCTCGTCATCATGGACCTGCGCATGCCGGGCCTCGGTGGGCTGGACGATGTGGAGGCGGTGGTGAAGCGCGTGGCGCCGGTGCCGGTCGTCGTCTTCTCGATGATCGATTCGCCGGACGAGATGCGCGCCGTGCTGTCGCGCGGTGTGCGGGCCTTCATCCCGAAGTCCACCGACGACGTTCTGGTCGTGAACATCCTGCGGCTGGTCATGGCCGGCGGGTCCTACGTTCCGCCGGTGCTCGGCATGCCGGGGATCGCCCAGACGCCGGCTGCGGCGAAGCCGCATGAGCCGAGCGTCTTCGACGGCATGACCCGCCGCCAGCTGGAGGTTCTCGACCTGCTGGCCCAGGGGCTGTCGAACCAGGAGATCGGGGAGCGGCTGGGCCTGAACCTGTCCACCGTCAAGACCCACGTCACCGGCGTGCTGAAGGCGCTCGGTGTGGGCAGCCGGACCCAGGCTGTGCTGCTGGTCAAGGAATCAGGCCGCGACCGTCTCGTGTAGGCTGCGGACCAGGGGTACCCCCACGGCGAACACCGTTCCGCGCCCTTCGACGGAGCGAAGCTCCAGCGGGTGGCCGAGCAGCCGGGCCAGCCGGTCGACGATGGCCAAGCCCAACCCGATCCCCTCACTGCGGTCGCGGTCGGGCCGGTCGAGCTGGACGAATTCCTCGAAAATGCGCCGGCGGTCGGCCTCGGCGATGCCCCGGCCCGTGTCGTAGACCTCGATCCACGCCGTGCCGCCGCGGTGCCGGCACCCCATCAGCACGCCGCCCTGCTCGGTGTAGCGCACCGCGTTGGTGAGCAGGTTGCGCAGGATGCGTTCCAGAAGGAACGGGTCGGTCCGCACGGAGAGGTCCGTCGGCACGACGCGCAACCGCAGCCCCTTGTCCTCGGCGATCCCGGTGAACTCCGCTTCCAACTGGTCGAACAGGACGGACAGCGCAATGTCGGAGGGCTTCGGCTCGACCACGCCCGATTCCAGCTTCGAGATGTCCAGGATGGCATTCAACAGGTCGTGCATGGACCGCTGGGCCAGTCGCAAGTCCTTCACCAGCGCCAGTGCGCGGGGCTTGTCGAGCTGCCGCTCCAGCATGCCGGTGAACATGTTGATCGCCTGAAGGGGCTGTTTCAGGTCGTGCCCGGCGTGGGCGAGGAAACGCGACTTCGCCAGATGGGCCTGCTCCGCCGCAACCTTTGCGGTGTGCAGTTCGGCGGTGCGGGCGCGCACCTGCGCCTCCAGCGTGACGTTGGTCTGCTCCAGCGCCTGGGTCATGCGGGAGATGTCCGCGAACTGGCGTTCCACCTGTCGGACCATCGGACGGAAGATCACCAGAACCTCGGCGCACAGGGTCAGCAGCGTCAGAATCAGGGCGGCGAAGCCCAGATTGTGCAGGGTGGTGAAGCCGCGCTCGCCCGCCTCCTGGTAGCGCGCCACCATGTCCTCCAACCCCGCCAACAGCGGGCCGAGCGCTTGGTGAGTGACGAGGTCGGCCTCGGGCATGTCGGGGGGCAGGCCGGCGGGACCGGCGGCGATCACGGCGCGGAGCGCGGCGATGTGGCGGAGGACCAGATCGTTCAACGGCTCCGGTCCGTCGAAATAGAGGCGGCGCACATCCTTGCCCATGGCCGGCCCCTCATCGGTGCCGGTCAGGCGGCGGTGTGCGCTCTCGAACATGTCGGTCGCCTCGGCCAGGCGGCCGGTCAAAGCGCTCCGCTCGGCATCGGTCGGGGCGTTGCGGAGTTGCTCCACCAGCAGTGCGGTGCGCTGGGACAGCATGCGCTGGCGGCCCGAGATGTTCACCACCTCCAGCATGTCGGCGTGCTGGTCGATGACCCGCTCGGTCATGACGAAGCCGGCCAGCGTGCACAGCGCGATCACCCCGAGCGCCAGCCCGTAGCGTAGCGTCATCCAGCGCGCCGTGGTGTTGCCGATGGGGACCATGCCGTCCGTCCTTCCGGTGCGGTGCGGACCTTGACGATGGTCAAGGTCGTGAGGTGAACGAAAGGTCAGTGTACCGCCATCACCGATGCCCGGCATTCGCGAATGCGGCAATGACCGTGCAATGGAATAGGATTGGGGGAGGGCGACCGTCATGGCGATCAGTCGCGCGGATCTGTTCCGGGGGCGTTTCCGCTCCGAACCGGGGCCGTCCCAGCCGCCAGCAGCGCCTTCCCAGGCATTGGAAGCGCGCATCGGCGCGGGCTGCCTGTCCTACACCGGAACCGACTGCCGAATGTGCGGCGACCATTGCGACCACGGTGCGATCCGCTTCCGGCCGCTGGGCCGCGGACGCTGGCTGCCGATCATCGAGGAGGGAGGCTGCACCGGTTGCGGCGACTGTGCGGGCGTGTGCCCGGTCAAGGCCGTGACCATGGAGGCGGCGGCCGCCTGAGATTGCGACCGGATCAAGGGAACGCTGCTTCTAAACCCTCTGTTGGTAAGGCGGATTCATCCCCTGTCTGCCAACGGAGAGACACATGTGGTGGCGCAACGTAACGCTGGTCTATGCCGCGGCCTTTACGGCCATCGGCATACTGGGCTTCATTCCGACCTTCCTGTCCCCACCCCCGGAAGGCATGACCCTCGCCGTCGAATCCTTCCACGGCTATCTGCTCGGGCTGTTCCCGGTGAACCTGCTGCACAACATCGTGCATCTCCTGTTCGGCCTGTGGGGTTTCTTCGCCTACTTCTCCAGCCGTCTGGCTTCGCGCAGCTATCTGCGCAGCGTGGCTGTGGCCTATGCCGTCCTGACCGTCCTCGGCTTCATTCCGGGTCTGAACACGCTGTTCGGGCTGGTGCCGCTGCACGGCAACGACATCTGGCTGCACGCCGTCCTCGCCATCGTGGCCGGCTATGTCGGCTTCATGGTGCACGAGACGGAGGCCGGCACGGAGAAGCGCGCCGAGTGGCGGGCGTAACGGCCCGGCGGCCCGGCTGTCAGGCCGGGTCGTCTCCTTCAAAGCCGCAGGCGGCGAGCGCCGCGCCCATGTGAGGCGGAACCGGCGCCACCGCGCCGACCGCTTCGCGCGAGGGGTACAGGGGGAGCGAAATGGCCCGCGATTGCAAATGCAGCGGATGCCCCTCCGGACCGCCATACTGCGGATCGCCCAGCAGCGGGCAGCCCAGCGCCGTGGCGCAATGCACGCGAATTTGGTGCGTGCGCCCGGTGTGCGGCTTCAACTCCAGCCATGTGGTGCCGTCGCCGCGTCCGAGGACCCGGTAATCGGTAATGGCGCTCTGCCCGTCGTCGGCCACGACGATGCGCCAGCCGCCGCTCTTGTTGGTCACCTTCTTCAACGGCAGTTCGATCCGCCCCTGCTCCTCCGGCGGGGTGCCGGCAACGACCGCCCAATAGGTCTTGTCGACCTTGCCGTCCTGAAACAGCTTGCCCAGCTTGCGCAGGGCCTTCGGGTGCCGCCCCAGGATCAGGCAGCCGGAGGTGTCGCGGTCCAGCCGGTGGGCGAGCCCCGGCGGCTTCGGAAAGCCGAAGCGCAGGGCGTCGAAGTGGCGTTCCAGGTTCGGACCGCCGCCTGGCCCGGCGTGGACGGGCAGGCCGGCGGGCTTGTCGATGATGAGCATAAGCCCATCGCGGTAGAGCACGCGGGCCTGGATTTGTTCGGGTGTCATGCCGGGGTCAGCCTCAGGCGCGTGAAAGGAGAAATGCGCAAGTCACCCCTGTGCCGACACCACCTCGCCGTGGCGGGTGCAGGATGCCTCCGCCAGCGCCACGAAGGCCTCGGTCACGTCGTCCGGCTGGGCCAGCTTGGTCTGGTCCTCGCCGGGGAAGGCCTGCATGCGCAGCTTGGTCGCCACGATGCCGGGATCGATCAGATTGACGCGCAGGTTCGACGAGGCGATTTCCATCGCGTAGGTCTTCACCATCATCTCCAGCGCCGCCTTGCTGGCCCCGTACGGGCTCCAGTAGGGGTAGGGCGCGTTCGCGGCGCCCGAGGTCACGAAGATGGCGCGCCCTGCGTCGGACGCGCGCAGCAGGCGGTCGAAGGAGCGGATCAGGCGGAAGTTGGCCATGACGTTCACGTCCATCACGCGCTGCCACAGCTTCGGATCGTAATGGGCGACCGGCCCCAGCGCTTCCAGGACGCCGGCGTTGCTGACCAGGATGTCGAGCTTCCCGAACCGCTCGAAGATCGAGTAGCCGAGCTGGTCGATCTTGTCGAATTGCCGCAGGTCCAGCGGGACCAGCGTGGCGTTGCGGCCGGTGGCCTGGAAGATCGCGTCGTCGGTCTCCTCCAGACCGCCGACGGTGCGGGCGGCGAGGATGACGTGGGCGCCTTCAACGGCGAAGCGCTTGGCGACGGCGGCGCCGATGCCCGCGCGAGGCGCCGGTGATGAGGGCGGTGCGGCCGGAAAGACGGGACATGGCGGCGACTCGACGATGTTCGGTAGCGGGATTGGCAAACGGGCCGGTCCGCTGGGTTGCGGCCGGCCCGTCGCGGCGATGGTCAGGCGGTCAGGCGCGGATGCGGACGTTCGCCTCGACCGGCGGATGGTCCAGCGCGTCGGTCAGCGCGATTGGATAGTCGCCGGTGAAACAGGCGTCGCAGAAGGTCAGATTCTGCGGGTCGCGGCGCTCCGCACCCATGGCGCGGTAGAGACCGTCCAGGGAGATGAAGGCGAGGCTGTCGGCTTGGATGAAGTCGCGCATCTCCTCCACCGACATGCGATGGGCGAGCAGCTTGCTCTGTTCCGGCGTATCGATGCCGTAGAAGCAGGGGTGCGAGGTCGGCGGGCTGGAAATGCGCATGTGCACCTCTTTCGCCCCGGCGGCGCGCACCATCTCGACGATCTTCTTGGAGGTCGTGCCACGCACGATGCTGTCGTCCACCAGCACCACCCGCTTGCCCTCGATCATGGCGCGGTTGGCGTTGTGCTTCAGCTTCACGCCCAGATGACGGATCTGGTCGGTCGGCTCGATGAAGGTGCGGCCGACATAGTGGTTGCGGATGATGCCCAGCTCGAAGGGCACGCCGCTCTGCATGGCATAGCCGAGGGCCGCAGGCACGCCGCTGTCGGGCACCGGGACCACCACGTCGGCCTCGATCCCCGATTCGCGGGCCAGCTCGGCGCCGATCCGCTGGCGGGCGTTGTAGACGGAGGACCCCTCCATCACGCTGTCGGGGCGCGCGAAGTAGATGTATTCGAAGATGCAGAAGCGGCGGCCCTGCGGCTGGAAGGGGCGCAGGCTCTGCACGCCCTGCTCGTTCAGAACGACCATCTCGCCCGGCTCGACGTCGCGCACATAATCGGCGCCGACGATGTCCAGGGCACAGGTCTCGCTGGTCACAATGTAGGTATCGCCCAACTTGCCCAGGACCAGCGGGCGGACGCCCAGCGGGTCACGCACGCCGATCACCTCGTTCGGGGTCAGCGCCACCAGGGAGAAGGCGCCCTCGACCTGCCGCACCGCCTCGATCAGCCGGTCGACCGGCGAGCCGCCGCGGGCGATGGCCATCAGATGGACGATGGTCTCGGTGTCGGTGGTGGACTGGAACAGGCAGCCGCGGCGGACGAGCTGGCGGCGCAGCGTGTGCGCGTTGGTCAGGTTGCCGTTGTGGGCCAGCGCGAAGCCGCCGAACTCGAAGTCGGCGTAGAGCGGCTGGACGTTGCGGATCGTCGTATCGCCCGTGGTGGCGTAGCGGACGTGGCCGATGGCCTGCGGGCCCTTCAGCTTGCCGATGATCGCTTCCGACGAGAAATGATCGCCGACGAGGCCCAGCGTATGTTCCAGATGGAAGCGGTCGCCGTCGTGGCTGACGATGCCGCAGGCTTCCTGGCCGCGATGCTGCAGCGCATGCAGACCGAGCGCGGTGATGGCCCCCGCCTGCGGATGGCTGTGGATGCCGAACACGCCGCACTCCTCGCGCAGCTTGTCGTCGTCGAACGGATGCGTCGTCAGCATCGAAAGATCCTCGTCATACACAGCATCACCAAAGGGCATTGCCCCGGCGGCCTCTTTGCCAGCGGGGCGTTACTCACAGGCACTCTGCACCATGCGGCGTTCAGCGTGCGTTCTGGATCAGTCGCTCAAGGTCGCCGCGGTCCCGGTCCTTATAACCGGTATCGGATTGCGACGCACCACTGGTCTTTGGCGCTCCGGGAACCGGCGTGGACAGGCGGTCCAGCGCTTCCTTGGCCTCCACCGCCTGCCGCGCGCGTTCCCGCGCCATGTCCATCTGGCCCAGCCCGTCCTTGCGCAGCGACTCCGGCATCACCTCGTAGATCATGGCGGCGCCCGACAGCAGCATCGGCCGGGTCTTGGCGCTCTGCAGCCAAGCCGGATGCTCCGCCGGGTTCGGCACCAGCCAAGCGAAGAAGAGATAGGCGACGGAGGCGAGGATTGCACCCTTCAGCAGGCCGAAGACGAAGCCCAGCGAGCGGTCGAGCGCCGAAAGGCCGGAATTCTGCACCCCGCGCGACACGACGCGGCCCAGGATTGTCAAAACCACAAGGCTGACGACGAACAGCGCCACCGCCGACGCGGCGTAGGCGGCCATCTCGACGTGGATGTAGGTCTGCGCGATGGGCAGAACGTGGGGCAGGGCGTTCAGCGTGATCAGTGCCGCGCCCACCCAAGCCGCGACCGACAGCACCTCGGCCACCATGCCGCGGGTGAAGGCCAGCAGGGCCGACAGCAGAAGCACCACGATGACGGCCAGATCCGCCGGGTTGATCGGGAAGGTGTCCATAACGCCGCTACGCCTCGTGCGCTTTCGCTTCAGATGCTCGTGTCAAATCAGACGCTTCAATCCCGACCGCGCGGCGGACGGGGTCCCGATCCGGCCTGGAACAGCGGCAGCAGTTCGCTGAGCTGTTGCAGCTCGACCGATTTCAGGCCGGTGTCGCCGCGCCCCGGCTTCTTGCCGTTCCGTCTAGCCGGAAAGATCGCCGTTGAAAACCCCAGCTTCGCGGCTTCCTTCAGCCGGGCGTCGCTTTGGCCCACGGCGCGGACCTCGCCCGACAGGCCGACCTCGCCGAAGACCACGGCGTCGGCGGGCACCGGCTCCCCGGTCAGCGAGGAGACGAGCGCCGCGGCGACCGCGAGGTCCGCCGCCGGTTCGGTGATACGCAGGCCGCCGGCGACGTTCAGATAGACGTCGTTGGCGCCGATCTGCACGCCGCAGCGCGCCTCCAGCACCGCCAGCACCATGGCGAGCCGCGCCGAATCCCAGCCGACCACCGCGCGCCGCGGCGTGCCGAGCGGGGAGGGGGCGACCAGCGCCTGGACCTCCACCAGCACGGGGCGGGTGCCCTCCATGCCGGCGAAGACCGCGGCCCCCGAGACGTCGCCGCGCCGTTCCGCCAGGAACAGGGCGGAGGGGTTGGCGACCTCACCCAGCCCGGCGTCGGTCATCTCGAACACGCCGATCTCGTCCGTCGCGCCGAAGCGGTTCTTCACCGCGCGCAGGATGCGGAACTGGTGGCCGCGCTCGCCTTCGAAATAGAGCACCGTGTCCACCATGTGCTCCAGCACGCGGGGACCGGCGATGGTGCCTTCCTTGGTGACGTGGCCGACCAGCAGCAGGACGCAGCCGCGCCGCTTGGCCACGCGGATCAGCTCCTGCGCGCTCGCCCGGACCTGGGCGACGGTGCCGGGGGCGCTGTCCAGATTGTCCACATACATGGTCTGGATCGAGTCGATCACGACCACCTCCGGCCCGTCCGTGCCGTCGAGCGAGGCGACGATGTCGCGCACGCTGGTCGCCGAGGCGAGTTGAACCGGCGCCGCGGCGCAGCCCAGCCGGACGGCGCGCAGCCGCACTTGGTCCACCGCCTCTTCGCCGGAGACGTAGGCGCAACGGTGTTCCTGCGACAGCCGGGCCATGGCCTGGAGGAGAAGGGTCGACTTGCCGATGCCGGGATCGCCACCGATCAGGATTGCCGATCCGGGGACGAGGCCGCCGCCGCAGACGCGGTCGAACTCCTCGATGCGGGTCATGCGGCGCGGCGGCGCCTCGCTGGACCCGGCCAAGCCGACGAAGTCCAGCCGGCGTCCGCGCGCCATGCCCAATCCCTTGGGGGCGGCGTCCGGAGCGGCTTCCTCGACGAGGGTGTTCCATTCGCCGCAGGCGTCGCAGCGGCCCGCCCATTTCGGGAAGGACGCGCCGCAAGCCTGACAGACGTAGCGGGTGGTTGGCTTTGCCAAAGGTCTAGCGATTGGTTGGAGCGGCAGCGCCCCACATATAGCAAGCGGACGTTCTAAATCCTATGGCAGAGGTGATAAAAAGCTGGGGCTTTTCTCGGCTGTTCCGGTGGTAGGTTCTGTCCCGGAATTCTCGATGAACAACGGATGTGAGGTGACACGGTGGCGGACAAGGACGCGCGGAAGATCCCGCTGCATGGCCCGGAGGAGTTCGAGGCAATTCGCAAGGCCGGGCGGCTGGCCGCGGCGACGCTCGACCACATCACGCCCCAGGTGGTGCCGGGGGTCAGCACGGGCCATCTGAACCGGCTGATCGAAACCTTCATGAGGGACAACGGCGCGATTCCCGCGACCCTCGGCTATCACGGCTATCCGGCGGCGAGCTGCATCTCGCCAAACCATGTGGTGAATCACGGCATTCCATCCGACGACAAGAAACTGGTCGACGGCGACATCGTGAATGTCGACGTGACGGTGATCCTGGACGGCTGGTACGGCGACACCAGCCGCATGTTCTTCGTCGGCGACAAGATCGGGGTGAAGGCGCGCAAGCTGGTCGACATCACGTATCAGGCGATGATGGCGGGCATCGCGCAGGCCAAGCCGGGCAATCATCTGGGCGACATCGGCCACGCCATCCAGACCCTCGCCGAATCCCACCGCTACGGCGTGGTGCGCGACTTCGGCGGGCACGGCATCGGCCGGGTGTTCCACGACGCGCCTCACGTCGACCATTTCGGCAAGCGCGGCACCGGGGTTCTGCTGGTTCCGGGCATGGTCTTCACCATCGAGCCGATGCTCAACGCCGGAAAGGCGGACGTGAAGATCCTGTCGGACGGCTGGACCACCGTCACCCGCGACCGCTCCCTGTCCGCCCAATTCGAGCATCAGGTCGGCATCACCGAGGCGGGCTGCGAGATCTTCACCCTGTCCCCGGCGGGCTTCACCCAGCCGCCCTACAGGACCGTTGCCGGGGCCGTCGCGGCATGAGCGGGGACTTGAAGCCCTGGACGGTCCTGGAGCGCCGGGCCCTGCTCGACGCCGGGCCTTTCCTGAAGGTGCATGCCGAGACCGTCGAGACGCCGGCCGGACGGCGGGTGGAGAATTTCTATCAGGTCGAGCAGATGGACTTCGTCCAGATGTTCGTCGAGGACGAGGGCGGGCGCGTCCTGATGCTGCGCACCTACAAGCATGGCCCGCGCCGCGTCAGCCAAACCTTTCCCGCCGGCGCGCTGAATCCCGGTGAGGAGCCGCTGGGCGCGGCGAAGCGGGAGTTGCTCGAGGAAACCGGCTACGCCGCGGAGGATTGGACCGCGCTCGGCTCCTACGTGGTGCAGGGCAACCAGCGCGGCTGCGTCTGTCATATGTTCCACGCCCGCAACGCCTGGAAGGTGGCCGAGGCGGACTCCGGAGATCTGGAGGAGATGCGGTTGGAGTTGCTGACCCGCGCGGCACTGATCGCCGCGGCGGCAGAGGGCGATTACGCCCTTCTGCCGGTCATCGCCATGCTGGGCGCCGTTCTGCTGCCGGAACTGCGCAATAACCTTGCGCGGTCGGCGGCGCGTCCGGCGCCGTAGCGATCACTTCCCGTCGGTTGGGCCTGCGAAGAAATGGGCGAGCGCATCGGCCCCTTCGAGCGACAGCTGGTTGTCGTTCTTGAGGAGCTGCTCGTGGGCGTTCTTGATGGTCTGCACCGTCTCTTCGTTGGTCAGCAGACCTTTGGCCTGGAGCGTCTCCAGAATCTTGGCGCTCAGCATGAAGCTCGCGAAGGCCAGTCCGTTCGTGGTGATGTCCGCCATGCTCGTCTCTCCGATGGGATGCCGGCCTGTCGTGGCCCGCGTTCTTTCTGGCCGACCCTATCGGGCGGCAGGTTAATTTTGCACAAACCGGTGGCGAAGCGCGTCAGAGCGCCCGCACCTGCATCTTGATCGGCCCTTCGCCCCGGCCATGGACGAACTGGTCCACATAGGGGTTTCCGGAGTGGTCGATGTCGTTGGCGTGACCGGTCCAGATGATCCGGCCCTGGTGGATCATCGCCACACGGTCGGCGATCTTGCGGGCCGAGGCCATGTCGTGGGTGATGGTCACAGCGGTGGCGCCCAGATCCTTCACGCATTTCACGATCAGCTCGTTGATCACGTCGGCCATGATCGGGTCGAGGCCGGTCGTCGGCTCGTCGAAGAAGATGATCTCCGGCTCGTCGGCGATGGCGCGGGCGAGGCCGACGCGCTTCTGCATGCCGCCCGACAGTTCTGACGGAAACAGCTCGCCCACCTCCGGGCCGAGACCGACCGCGCCCATCTTGGCGATGGCGATGTCCTTGGCCTTGGCGCGCGGCATGTGCTCGCCCTGGATCAGGCCGAAGGCGACGTTCTCCCAGACCTTCAGGCTGTCGAACAGGGCGGCGCCCTGGAACAGCATGCCGAACTTGTGCAGCAGCTTCTCGCGCTCGCGCGGGCGCAGCCTGGTCGTCTCCTCGCCGTCGACGCGGATGGAGCCGCTGTCCGGGGACAGGAGGCCGAGGATGCATTTCAGCATCACCGACTTGCCGGTGCCGGACCCGCCGATGACGACCAGCGACTCGCCGCGCCCGACATCCAGGTCGATGCCGTTGAGCACGACCTTCGGACCGAACGCCTTGTGCACGTTCTTCAGCAAAATCTTCGGCGGATGAGCGGGGGGAACCTGGGACATGGAGTCGCTCACTTCGTCGAGAAGAAGATGCCGGTGATGAGGTAGTTCCACACCAGGATCAGGATGGAGGCCGACACCACCGCGTTGGTCGTCGCCGCCCCCACGCCCTGGGCGCCGCCGCGCGAATGGTAGCCGTGGTAGCAGCCCATCAGCGACACCATGAAACCGAACACCGCAGCCTTGACGAGTCCGGAGATGACGTCGACCGGCTCCAGGAATTCCCAGGTCCGTCCGATGTAGGAGGCAGGGTTGAAGTCCAGCCGGTAGACGCCGACCAGGAAGCCGCCGAACACGCCGATGATGTCAGCCACCAGCACCAGCAGTGGCAGCATGGCCAGTCCGGCGATCAGGCGCGGCGCCACCAGATACTTGAAGGGGTTGGTCGACAGGGTCGACAGCGCGTCGATCTGCTCGGTGACGCGCATGGTGCCGATCTCGGCGGCCATCGCGGCGCCGATGCGCCCGGCGACCATCAGGCCGCCCAGCACCGGCCCCAGTTCGCGCGTCACCGACAGGGCGACCACCGTGGCGATGGCGCCCTCCGCCTGGAAGCGGGAAAAACCGGAATAGCTCTGCAGCGCCAGCACCATGCCGGTGAACAGCGCGGTCAGCCCGACCACCGGCAGCGAATAGTAGCCGATGTCGATCATCTGGCGCAGGATCTGCCGCGGGTAGAACGGCGGACGCACGCAATGCGACAAGGCGGCGCCGGTGAACATGGCGAGCTTTCCGGTGGCTTCCAGAAAGATCAGGAAGGCCCGTCCGGTGGCGGCAAGGAAACCCATCAAGCGACCTCAGGCGGCGGCGGGTCGCGGTAGACCCTGTGGTAACGCGCGCCCAGCGAGGTCAGGATTTCGTAGCCGATGGTTCCGCCTTCGCTCGCCACGGTATCCACCGGGCGGTTCGGGCCGATCAGCTCCACCAGCCCGCCGGGCGTCACCGCCTCGTCGGGAAGGTGGCTGACATCCACCGTCACCAGATCCATCGAAACACGCCCAACCACCGGAGCGGCCACGCCGTTGACGAAGACATGGCCGCGCCCGCTGAGCGAGCGCAGATATCCGTCGGCATAACCCACTGCGATGGTTGCGATTTTTCCTCTCGCCGCAACGCGGTGCGTGGCACCGTAGCCAACGGTCATAGGGCTGTCAACGTTGCGCACCTGTAGCAGCCGGGCGTCGAGCCGGATCGTGCCCCGCATCGGGTTGGCCGCGGCGGGCGTCGGATTGACGCCGTAGAGCGCGCAGCCGGGCCGCACGAGGTCGAAATGGAAGGACGTTCCGTGGAAGATCCCCGAGGAATTGGCGAAACTCGCCTCGGCCGCCGGCAGCCGCCCGACCGCCGAACGGAAACGCCCGAGCTGCTGGCTGTTCATCACCGAATCTTCGTCGGCGCAGGCGAGGTGGGTCATCCACACCCGGACGTCCACCCCCTCCAGCCGGGAGAGGTCGCCGACCAGCGTGTCCAGCTCGTCTGGACCAAGCCCGAGTCGATTCATGCCGGTGTCGATGTGGACGACGGCGGGCAGGGCCGTTCCCCGCGCCCTGGCGTGGGCCTGCCACGCCGCGATGTCGCCCAGATGATTCAGAACCGGCAGGATGCGGTGGGCCGTGAAGTCGGGAGCGGTGCCGGCGGGAAGGCCGCCCAGCGACAGGACGCGGGCCTCTGCCGGCGCCACGGCGCGGACGGCCAGCGCCTCCTCGAACTGCGCGACCACGAAGGTCCGGCAGCCGGCGGCGGCGAGCGCCGGAACGACCCTTTCCACCCCCAGCCCATAGGCGTTCGCCTTGACCACGGCGGCGCACTCGGCGGGCGCCACCCGGTCGCGGAGCTGCGCCCAGTTGGCGACCACCGCACCGAGGTCGATGGTCAGAACGGCGCCGGCGCGTGCCAGCGGATCACTCAGTGGGGCCGAAGTCATGGGTCGTGTCGAGGTCGCCGAATCTGGTGAATTGGCCATCGAAGAACATGCGGACGCTGCCGATCGGGCCGTGGCGCTGCTTGGCGATGATCGCCTCCGCGGTGTTGTGCACCTCGGCGTAGCGCTTCTGCCAGTTGGCGTAGCGGTCGTTGTACTTGTCCTCCGTCTCCTCCGGCCGGCGGGCCGGCTCGGCGCGCTCAAGATAGTACTGTTCGCGGTAAACGAACATCACCACGTCGGCGTCCTGCTCGATGGAGCCCGATTCGCGCAGGTCGGCGAGCTGCGGCCGTTTGTCCTCACGCATTTCCACCGCGCGGCTGAGCTGGGACAGCGCCAGCACCGGCACCTCCAGCTCCTTGGCAATGGCCTTCAGGCCGCGGGTGATCTCCGAGATTTCCTGCACGCGGTTCTCGTTGCCCTTGGTCGAGCCGCCGCGCAGCAGCTGGAGATAGTCCACCACGACCATGCCCAGCCCGTGCGTGCGCTTCAGCCGGCGGCAGCGGGTGCGCACCGCGGCGATGGTCAGGGCTGGCGTGTCGTCCACGAAGAAGGGAACACGGCTGAGCTCCTGGCTGGCCGCCACGAACTTGGGGAAGTCGCTGTCCTTGATCTCGCCGCGGCGGATCTTGTCGCCCGACACCTCGGCCTCGCCGGCAAGGATACGGGTGGCGAGCTGCTCCGCCGACATTTCCAGCGAGAAGAAGCCGACCGGCGCGCCTTCGCCGCCGTTGGTGCGCATGTGCGCCTTGGCGGCGTTGAAGGCGATGTTGGTGGCCAGCGCCGTCTTGCCCATGGAGGGGCGCCCAGCGAGGATGATGAGGTCCGACGGGTGCAGGCCACCCAACTTGCGGTCCATGTCGCGCAGGCCGGTGGTCACGCCGGTGACGTGGCTGGACCGCCGGAAGGCCGTCTCCGCTGTGGCGATGGCCGCCTTCAGCGACTCGGAGAAGGCGACGAAGCCGCCGCGCACGTCGCCGGTCGAGGCGAGGTCGAAGAGCTGCTTCTCCGCCGTCTCGATCTGGTCCATGGCGTCAATGTCGAGGTCGTGCTGATACGCCTCGTTCACCATGTCCGTGCCGACCTCGATCAACTGCCGGCGCAGGAAGAGGTCGTGGATCGTCTTGCCGTAATCGCCCGCGTTGACCACCGTCACGACGTTGGCGGCGAGCTGCGCCAGATAGCCGGCGCCACCATCCGGTGCCAATTCGACGTCGTTGTCGAAATAGGCCTTCAGCGTCACCGGATTGGCAATCTGGCCGCGCTCCACCATCTTGGCGATGGCCGAAAAGATGCGCTGGTGCGCCGGGTCGTAGAAATGCTCGGCGCGCAGGAACTCGCCGACCTTCTCATACGCCTTGTTGTTCACCAGGATGGCGCCGAGCAGCGCCTGTTCCGCCTCCTCGTTGTGCGGCGGCGTGCGGTATTCCGCCGTCGGCTTCACGGCAGCGGCGCGGGACAGCCCGCCGTCGAGGGGGCGCGGCTCGAAAAGCTGGGTGGTCTTGTCATCCATGGCGGCACTTTAGCAAAGGGCGGGGCGCAAAGCTGTGCGATCGGGTTAAGGATACCCACATTCCTGTGAGTAACTTTTGCCCACAGCCGGTGAAAGCTGGGGGTAAGGCGAATTTCAAACGTTCTATCAAAAGCTTGGGCCAGAGCAAAACCTGTGGGCCGATGTGGCGCGGACACCTCTGGTCAAGCGTTGCTGGCACCGACGTTCCGGCCGGTGCGCAGGGGCCGGGGCACGGCGTCGGCCAAGGCCGTTTCGGCGCGCTGGATATATTCGCGGACGAGCGGAACGGCGCCCAGCGAGCGGGCGAGCTGCATCTGGAAAACCATGTGCCCCTGGTAGCGGAAGCTGATCTCGGCCCCCGCCAGATAGAACTCCCACATCCGGCAGAAGCGTTCGTCGTACATCGCGCGCGCGTCCTCCCGCCGGGCCGCGAACCGCTCCCGCCAGTGGCGCAGCGTCTCGGCGTAGTGAAGGCGCAGAATCTCGACGTCGGTGTTCCACAGCCCGGCCTTCTCCACCGCCGGGATCACCTCCGACAGGGCGGGCGAGTAGCCGCCGGGAAAGATGTATTTGCGGAACCACGGGTTGGTTGAGCCCGGCCCATCCGACCGGCCGATGGCATGAAGCAACGCCACCCCGTCCTCGGCCAGCAGGTCGCGCAGCCTGGCGAAGAAGGCCGGATAATGGGGCACCCCGACATGCTCGAACATGCCGACCGAGACGATGCGGTCGAAACGTCCTTCCATTTGCCGGTAGTCGCGCAGCTCGAAGCGGACCTGACCGGCCAGCCCGGCATGAGCCGCCCGCTCCCGCGCCACGGCGACCTGTTCGCGGGACAGGGTGATTCCGGTGACCTGGGCGCCGGTCATGCGGGCGAGGTAGAGCGCCATGCCGCCCCAGCCGCAGCCGATGTCCAGGACCCGCATGCCCGGCTGAAGCAGCAGCTTCGCCGCGATGTGCCGTTTCTTGGCCTCCTGCGCCTCGTCCAGCCCGGTATCGGGTGTGGGGAAGTAGGCGCAGGAATATTGCAGGTCGCGGTCGAGGAACAGGTCGAAGAAGGACCGCGACAGGTCATAATGATGGGCCACGTTGCGCCGCGACCGCCCTAGGGGATTGCTCTGCTGGATGAGCCGTAGCGCGGGGGACAGGGTTTCCCGCAGATTGCCCAGAACGCCCTGGACATTGTCCGTCCCGGCGCTCAGCAGCGCCAGGAAATCATAGACGGAGCCGCCTTCGATGGTCAGGCGGCCGTCCATGTAGGCTTCCCCGAATCGCAGCCGCGGGTTCACCACGAGGTCGCGGTGCAGCGCCTTGTCGTGCAAATGCAGCGTGAGGGACGGCGTGCCGACCCCCACCCGGTGCCTCCGCCCGTCGGCGCCGACGATATCCAGAGCGCCGGCGGTCAGGGCCGGGCTGAGCAGGCGGGCTAGCAGCATCGCGCATCTCCGCATCCGTCGCACACGACTCGGTCCGGTACCTTCGCCGTGAGCGAATCACCAGGAACGAGAGTCGGAGTTCGGAGCGGGAGGAGGCAACCCGCCGGACGGGGCAGGGGGCGGGGCGTCCGGCACATCCGGATGGGGGAGGGGTCGGATGATGCGGGGCGCCAAAAGCGGAAAAGCCGCCTCGCCCCTTTCGGGGGCGGGCGGCTTCCGGACGAGCGGACTGGTCTCGTTGAGCGGGCGGTCAGCCCTCCTCGGAAACCTCGGCCTCGGCGGCCTCGGGGGCCTCCTCGATTTCGTCCTCGTCGTCGCGCAGGTCGGCCGCGGTGACCATGCCGCCGCGGGAACGCTGGAGTTCAGCCTCTTCCTGCGAGCGGGCGACGTTCACCGTGACGGAGATGCTCACCTCGGGGTGCAGGACGACGCGCAGCTTGAACAGGCCCAGCGTCTTGATCGGGGTCTCGATCGACACCTGCTTGCGGTCGACCTTGTAGCCGGCGGCGTCAAGGGCGTCCGCAACGTCGCGCGGGGTCACCGAACCGTACAGCACGCCGGTTTCGCCGGCCTGACGGATCACGACGACCGACACGTCGTTCATCTTGGTGGCCACCTGCTCGGCGTCCTTGCGGCGCTCCAGGTTGACGGCCTCCAGGTGGGCCTTCTGCTTCTCGAAGAACGCCATGTTCGCCTTGGTGGCGCGCATGGCCTTCTTCTGCGGCAGCAGATAGTTGCGGGCGAAGCCGGGACGCACCTTCACGACCTGGCCCATCTGGCCGAGCTTCTCGACCCGCTCCAGCAGAATAACTTCCATCACTCGTCCTCCTGATCGGGGCCGGCGGGCCGGAGACGGCGACGCAGCCCAATCCATTGCTCAATCATGCCAAGACCGACCATCAGCACGATCGGCCAACCGAAAAGAAACAGGAACATGTAGAACCCGACGAGGATCGGCAGCTTGGCCGATCGGCTTCGGGCGAACACATGCACCACCGAAAGCCCGGCAAAGGCGAATGGCAAGGCCAGGATCAACGCGGCGTTGACCGCGAGGAACCCGACCGGGTCCGGCGCCAGCGAGGCCGCCACCATGGCCAGCAGGAACGCGGTGGCGAGCCACCGTGGCAGTTCCAAGTCGTCCAGCCGCATGGCGGGGCGCCGGTTGCGGCCGAACCGCATCAGGACGCCCTGCGCCAGGGCTCCGTTGATGATCGTCATGACGAGCCATGAGATCACCGCGAAGCCCGGCAACACCTCGGCCATCCAAATGTCCTGCGGGTCCGGGGCCTGCTGGCCCTGCGCAGAGAACATCTGTTCCGCCATGCGGCTCAGCGTTTCCCGCACCGCGCCCTCCAGCCCGCCGGGCTGATCGAGCGTCAGAACCGCGGCGCCCAGAAGGCCCGCCAGTCCCATCCCGGTCAGCGCCATCAGGAGCCGGCCCGGAGGATACCATTCAAGACTCCCGTCGGGAGCCGCCCGCGCCAGCAGCGCCTGCCGCACCACCAGGATGACCGGGACAGCCGCGGTCACCAGATAGGCGAGAGACACCAGGACGCTGGACGACACCGCCAGGACCGCCACCGTTCCCACCGCACCGGCGAGAAGGGAGGCGGTGGAGCCGAGCCACAGTCCCGCGAGGAACAGCGGCAGCGGCGCCAGATAGCCCAGGATCAGCGCCCCGAACCCGCCGAACAGGACGGCGAGATAGAAGAAAGCGCTGACCACGCCGACACCGATGGCAGCCGCCAGAGGGGCGGCCAGGGGCGAGGCCATGGGATTGCCTTTGCCTGTTGTCCGCTTCGGTCCTTACTTCACCACGTAGGGAAGCAGGGCCAGGAAACGGGCGCGCTTGATGGCGCGGGCGAGTTCGCGCTGCTTCTTCGCGGAAACCGCGGTGATGCGGCTCGGCACGATCTTGCCACGCTCGGAGATGAAGCGGGACAGGAGCTTGACGTCCTTGTAGTCGATCGCCGGGGCGTTCGCGCCCGAGAACGGGCAGGTCTTGCGGCGGCGGAAGAACGGACGGCGGGGACCGCCACCGGTGCGGGCCGGAGCGCCCGAGGTCTGCTTGTCGGACATTTAGGCGTTCTCCCCTTCGGCAACGGTGGGCTCCTGGCGACGCGGCGGGCGCGGGCCACGATCCTCGAAGCGGCGCGGGCCGCGGTCGCCGCGATCGCCGCGGTCACCACGCTCGCCGCGGCTCTGCATCATCACCGACGGGTTGGCGTCCAGCGCATCGACGCGGACGGTCATGAAGCGCAGCACGTCCTCGTTGATGCCCATGTTCCGCTCCATCTCCAGAACGGCGGCGGCGGGGGCATCAAGGTTGAACAGGGTGTAGTGACCCTTGCGGTTCTTCTTGATCTTGTAGGTGAGCGTCTTCAGACCCCAGTATTCGGTCTTGGCGACCTGGCCGCCGTTGTCGCGAATGATCTGGGCGAACTGCTCGCCGAGCTGCTCGGCCTGGGCGGCCGAGATGTCCTGGCGCGCGATCAGCACGCACTCGTAAAGAGCCATTATACTCCCCATGGCTGTTCATGGTCCGGCGCTGCACCCCATCCCCTATGGACAGGATCAGCCGCCCGGGCCTAGCCGACGGCACGCGGGCCACCGGCAAGGAGTTATGAAGCGGCGCAGTATGCATAAAAGCACTATCCCGACAAGCGGAAACACGAGCCAGCCGACGATTCCGGCGCCTCTGCCTTTGATGTGCCTTGGAATGGCCCTTTTCTCCGTTCGCCTTTGCATCGCAGCAATGAAAAAACGCCGAAAAAGCAACAGAAAGGCGCCAATTCGACCTCGTCAACGTTGAGCATCGCTTGACTTGCCCGAAAGGCCGGGTATGACTGTCGCCGAATTCAACGGCGGCGCCGCGGGTGGCGCGCCTTTTTACTAGGGTTCCCAGACAGCATGACCAGGGCGTTCGTCTTTCCGGGCCAGGGCAGCCAAGCCGTCGGCATGGGCCGTGAGCTGGCCGAGGCGTTCGAGGTCGCGCGGCTCACCTTTGAAGAGGTGGACGACGCGCTGAACCAGCGCCTGTCCCGCCTGATGTTCGAAGGTCCCGAGGCCGACCTGACGCTCACCGAGAACGCCCAGCCGGCCCTGATGGCCGTCAGCGTCGCCGTTCTGCGGGTGCTGAAGGACCAGGGCGGGCTCGACCTGACCAGGCACGCGGCCTTCGTTGCCGGCCATTCGCTCGGCGAGTATTCGGCCCTGTGCGCCGCCGGCGCCTTCACGCTGGCCGACACCGCGCGCCTGCTGAAGCTGCGCGGCCAAGCCATGCAGAAGGCCGTGCCGGTCGGGCAGGGCGCCATGGCCGCCCTGCTGGGCGCCGAGCTGGAGCAGGCCCAGGCCATCGCCGCTGACGCCGCCAAGACCCCCACGGGGCAGAATGAGGTCTGCACCGTCGCCAACGACAACTCGTCGGGTCAGGTGGTGATCTCCGGTCATGCCGAGGCCATCGAGCGCGCCATCGTGATCGCGGCGGAGCGCGGACTGAAGCGCACCGTGCGCCTGCCGGTCAGCGCGCCCTTCCATTGCCCGCTGATGCAGCCCGCCGCCGACGCCATGGCCGAGGCCCTGGCCAACGTGACGATCGGCGCGCCGGCGGTTCCGGTGGTCGCCAACGTGACTGCGTCGGCCGTGTCGGACCCCAACGAGATCCGCCGCCTTCTGGTCGAGCAGGTGACCGGCATGGTTCGCTGGCGCGAGAGCGTGCTCTATATGAAGGAGCAGGGCGTCGACACGCTGGTCGAACTCGGCTCCGGCAAGGTGCTGTCGGGTCTCGCCAAGCGCATCGACAAGGAATTGGCCGGAACCTCCGTTCAGGGCCCGGCCGACGTCGAATCGTTCCTGAAGACCCTGTGAGGCATTCCATGTTCGACCTGACCGGAAAGAAGGCCCTGGTCACCGGCGCCTCGGGTGGCATCGGGGCGCAGATCGCCCGCGCGCTGCACGCGCAGGGCGCCACCGTCGCCCTGTCCGGCACCCGCGTCGCCCCGCTGGAGGCGCTCGCCGCCGAGTTGGGCGAGCGCGCCCTGGTGGTGCCCGGCAACCTTGCCGACGCCGCCGGGACCGAGCAGCTCGCCAAGGACGCGGAGGCCGCCCTCGGCCAAATCGACATCCTGGTGAACAACGCCGGCCTGACCCGCGACCAGCTGGCCATGCGCATGAAGGACGACGACTGGCAATCGGTGCTGGACGTCAACCTGACCGCCGCCTTCCGCCTGTCGCGCGCCGTGCTGCGCGGCATGATGAAGCGCCGCTGGGGCCGCATCATCGGCATCACCTCGATCGTCGGCGTCACCGGCAACCCCGGCCAAGCCAACTACGCCGCCTCCAAAGCCGGCATGATCGGCATGTCGAAGTCGCTGGCCGCCGAGGTCGCGTCGCGCGGCATCACCGTGAACTGCGTCGCGCCGGGTTTCATCACCACGGCGATGACCGACGCCCTGAATTCCGAGCAGAAGGACAAGCTGCTCACCGCCATTCCTTCCGGCCGCATGGGCGAGCCGGGGGAAATCGCCGCCGGAGTCGTGTACCTGGCGAGCGATGAGGCCGCCTATGTCACCGGCCAGACGCTGCACATCAACGGCGGCATGGCCATGATCTGAGGCGGATTCGCTGCCTGAACCACAGGTTCGGACCGGCGCCCGCGGGCGCTGGTCAAGGCTGTAAAAATGTGTTATCGGACGGGGCTTTTTGTGGCAGGAAGGCACGCAGCCGCGTGTTGAGCCGGCCGAATTCGCCCGAGCGGTCTCAAGGATTGGAAGGTCTAAAAAAATGAGCGATGTCGCCGAGCGCGTTAAGAAGATCGTTGTGGACCACCTCGGGGTCGAGGAGTCGAAGGTGACGGAGAACGCCTCCTTCATCGACGATCTCGGCGCCGACAGCCTCGACACCGTCGAGCTGGTTATGGCTTTCGAGGAAGAGTTCGGCTGCGAGATTCCGGACGACGCCGCCGAGAAGATTCTGACGGTGAAGGACGCCATCGACTTCATCAAGGCGAACGCCGCCGCCTGATCAGGCGCTGGTGCGAGAGGGCCAGGCAGCTTTTAAAAGTGGCCTGGCCGTCGCTGAGTTTTCCGAGGAAAGGTCAAGGAATACCCCATGAGACGTGTCGTCGTTACCGGCCTTGGTCTGGTCACGCCGCTCGGTGTCGGCCACAAGCTCAACTGGGAGCGTTTGACCGCCAGCCAATCGGGCATCCGCGCCATCACGGGTTTCGACGCCTCCGATCTGGCCTCGAAAGTTGCCGGGCAGGTCCCGCGCGGGGATGGCGACGGGTTGTTCAACCCCGATGCCTTCGTTCCGCCGAAGGACCAGCGGAAGATGGATGATTTCATCATCTTCGCCATCGCCGCCGCCCACGAAGCGATCAAGGATTCCGGCTGGGTTCCCCAGACCGAGGAGGAGCGCGAACTCACCGGCGTCATGGTGGGCTCGGGCATCGGCGGTCTGCCGGGCATCGCCGAGGGTGCTGTCACCCTGGCCGAGAAGGGCCCGCGCCGCATCTCCCCCTTCTTCATTCCGGCCTGCCTCATCAATCTGGCGTCCGGTCACATCTCCATCCAGCACGGCTTCAAGGGTCCGAACCACGCGGTGGTCACGGCCTGCTCGACCGGCGCGCACGCCATCGGCGATGCTTCGCGCCTGATCATGCTGGGTGATGCGGACGTGATGGTCGCCGGCGGCACGGAAGCGGCGGTCAGCCGCCTGGGCGTCGGCGGTTTTGCCGCCATGCGTGCCCTGTCCACGAATTTCAACGACACGCCGGAAAAGGCGTCGCGTCCCTACGACAAGGACCGTGACGGCTTCGTGATCGGCGAGGGCGCCGGTGTGGTTGTCCTCGAAGAGCTGGAGCACGCCAAGAAGCGCGGCGCTCACATCTACGCCGAAGTGGTCGGCTATGGCATGTCCGGCGACGCCTACCACATCTCCGCCCCGGCGGAGGACGGCAACGGCGGCTTCCGCGCCATGCGCAACGCGCTGAAGCGGGCCGGGATGGAACCGTCGGAGATCGATTACGTCAACGCGCACGGCACCTCGACGCCGCTGGGCGACGAGATCGAGCTGGGCGCGGTGAAGCGTCTGTTCGGCGCTGCGATGGACAACGTCGCCATGTCCTCCACCAAGTCGGCCATCGGCCACCTGCTGGGGGCCGCCGGCGCGGTCGAGGCGATCTACTCGATCAAGGCGATCAACCACAGCTTGGTTCCGCCGACGCTGAACCTTGAGAACCCCTCGGAGAGCTGCCTCGGCGTCAACCTCGTTCCGAAGGTTGCGCAGGAGCGCCGCGTGCGGGCCGCGCTGTCAAACTCCTTCGGCTTCGGCGGCACCAACGCCTCCCTCGTCTTCAAGGAATTCGTCTGAGCGGCGAAGCATCGCGGAGACCGCCGATGGGTTGGGGCCTCCGAATCGCGGCGGGGGCGTTGACCGTCCTCACCGCGGGCAGCGGGTTGGTGTTCTGGGGTGCCCTCCGTGTGATGGCCCCCGGACCGCTTGAGCACGCCGAGACGGTCGTCATTCCGCGTGGGAGTGGGCTGGAGGCCATTGCGCTGACTCTCGAAGATGCGGGGGTCGTCGAGTCTCCGATTCTCTTTCTGTTCGCTGCCAAGCTCCAGGGGCCGCTGAAGGCCGGCGAGTACGCGTTCCCGGCGGGCATCAGCGTCGATGGCGTGCTGGAGATGCTGCGCCAGGGCAAGACCGTGGTCCGCCGCTTTACGGTGCCGGAAGGGCTGACCTCCGCCCAGGTGGTGGCGCTGCTCGATGCCGAGCCGGCGCTGACCGGCGAGGTGAAGACGGTTCCGAAGAATGGGACCGTACTGCCTGAAACCTATCACTATTCCTACGGCGATTCGCGTTCGGCCCTGGTCGAGCGGATGCAGCACGCGATGACCCAGGCCCTGAACGACGCCTGGAAGAACCGTGGTCCGGACCTGCCTTACGAGACTCCGCAGCAGGCGCTGACCATGGCGTCCATCGTGGAGAAGGAAACCGGCGTGGCGGCTGAGCGCGCCAAGGTCGCAGGCGTCTTCGTAAACCGCCTGGAGACCGGCATGAAGCTCCAGTCGGATCCGACGGTGATCTACGCGCTGACCGATGGCAGCGGGGAGTTGGGGCGGGCCTTGACCCGTAATGACTGGAAATTCGAGTCGCCCTACAACACCTACGTCGCGGCAGGGCTCCCGCCGGGGCCGATCGCCAACCCGGGGCGGGCCTCCATCCAGGCGGCTTTGCACCCGGAAAAACACGACTTCCTGTATTTCGTCGCCGATGGCACCGGCGGGCATGTCTTTGCGAAGACTTTGCCGGATCACAATCGCAACGTGGCCAAATGGCGCGAGGTACAGCGCCGGCAGTCGGGCGGTGCGGGCAACGGGGACACGCCGCAGGATTAGCGGTCCCCTGTTCCCGAACGGGAGGCCGACCCGAACGCAACGCCCTTGGTCAGGCGGCGTTCGACGCCACCACTTCAAGGGCGACGACACCGCCCAGGGCGCCGTAGCTCTTGCGGGCGGCGCGCATCTTCTCCAGCGATTCCATGAGGCTTTCCTCGGCGAAACCCGGGGCGAGCTGCGCCAGTTCCTGTTCCGTCAAGGTGATGAAGGCGTCTAAAAGGCGCGCGTGGATGCGGCACGCCTGGCGGACTTCATCGGCGACCATCGGTGCTGGCATGGTAGGCTCCCAATCACGGAATAAAGAGAAACACGGTCCGTCCGTGCGTGGGAATTCTGTCGGGTTGTGGTTAATAGAGCATTAAATGCAATTCATCTTCCGGATAGGAAGAAGAGTTACCACTTCAGACGAAAATGACGAAATTTGGACGATTTCGATTTTGGTATGTGACAGAGATAAGCCGACTTTTGTGACTTTCGAATATTCGGCTTTGATCAATGTGGCTGCCTCTCGTCCGGCGTGGGCGAGAGACAGCCGGGAGATCAGCGGCGGATTTCCTTGTCCAGGTTCAGCTCGGCCTTAGCGCCCTGGATGCGCGCGCGGTAGACCAGCATGGCCTCCATGACCCGCTGGACGTAGTTGCGGGTTTCGTAGATCGGGATCAACTCCAGCCAGTCCACGGCGTCGATGGCTTCGCCGCGCGGGTCGCCGTAGGTGTCGATCCATTGGCGCACGCGGGTCGGGCCGGCGTTGTAGGCGGCGATGGCCATGATGTAGGAGCCGTTGAAGCGGTCGATCATGTCCGCCAGATAGGTCGAGCCGAGCCGCACATTGTAGTCCGGGTCGCTGATCAGCTTGGCGTTGTCGTGCTTGACGCCGAGCTTGCCGGCGACCAGCTGCGCCGTTCCGGGCATGAGCTGCATCAGGCCGCGCGCCCCAGCCGACGACACCACGCGGGTGTTGAAGGTGCTCTCCTGCCGGATGATGGCGTGCACCAGGGCGATTTCCGGAGCGGACGGACGGCTCTCGATCATCGGGTAGCCAGCCTCCACCAGGAACACGTCGTTCTGCGCGGCGTCCTTCGCGGCGGCGACGGCGAGGTCGCGGCGCCCGACCTCGCGGGCCAGCTTGGCGGCCAGCACGTAATCCGCCGGCTCCTTGGCGTCGAGGCTGATGCGGCGCAGGAAGGCGGTCACCCGCTCGTCGGTGTTGCCCTCGATCTCGGCCAGCAGTTTGGTCACGCGCACCACCTCCCGCCGCTCGAAGGCGGTGGCGTCGGCGTTGGACACGCGCGGTTCGGCGGGCAAGGCGATGCGCCCGTTCCCGGCGTGGCGGGCGGCAAGCTGGCCATAGAAGGTCGTCCCGTACTGGGCGGCCTTGGCGTACCAGTCCTTGGCCTGCGCCGTCTGGCCCAGCGCCTCGGCCGCGCGCCCGCACCAGTAGGCGCCGCGCGCCTTGCTGATCGGGGCGCCGACCGAGCGGTAGAGCTTGTGGAAGTGGTTGAAGGCGCTCGACGGATCGTCGAGGAAGCGCAGCGCCAGGAAGCCGGCGAGGAATTCCGCCTCCGCCGCACCGCTGCCCTCGGTCTGTCCATGAGCCGTCACCAGACGGTAGGCGAGGTTGTGGTCGCCGTTCACCATGGCGCGGCGGGCCAGGATGTGGCGCTCCGTCCACCAGGCCTGCGGACGGCCCATGTCCTTGGGCGCCTGGGCGATGATCTCCAGCGCCCCTGCGTCGTCGCCCTTGCGGCGGCGGTAACGGGCGCGGTCGAACAGCAGCCCGGGATCGTTGCGCAGGGAGGCGGGGACGCGGGCCAAGGCGGCGTCGGCGTTCTTGGCGTCGCCGTCCAGCGCGATCCGCGCCTCGATCAGCAGGTCGTAGGCTTCGTCGAAGAAGGGCAGCATGCGGCGCACCGCAGCTTCCTGACGCTCCCACAGCAGGCGGTCGATGCGCGCCTTGTGCTCCGGGGGGCGCAGGTGCGAGCGGTAACGGGCGAGGAACTGCTCCTCGTCAGCGGACGTGAAGTTCGCCTCCACCCAGCGGTCGCGCACCATCCGCACCGCCCGCTCGGCGTTGCCGGTCGCCAGCAGCGTGTCGGCATAGCGCATGAAGCCTTCGTTGGACAGCGGCGGGTACTGCTTGAACCAAGCCAGCACCCGGTCCTCGTCGAGGTCGATCGGCATCGCCTTTTCCGCCTGACGGCGAAGCTGCGCCTGGTTGGGTCAGTCACCGTTCTCGCGGATGAAGGAGGCGATCTCGTCGAAGCTGCCGCCGCCGGGAGTCGCCAGGGCCATCCAGCGGATCACTTTGGCCGGCAGCTTGTTGGAGGCTTGGGCGGCGATGCGCAGCGCCTCGTCGTGGCGGTCGTTGTCGGCTGCCTTGAAGGCCTGCCGGTAGACGGCGAGGTCCTGCGCCGTCAGGCTGGCCGCCCCGGCGGGCTGGGCCAGCACGATCAGCCCCAGCAGGGCGGCGGCGATGGCGGAACGGGTGGCATGTCGGATGATCATCCGGGCGCTCTTGCTCGGGGGAACGGGTGCGGCTAAGGTGCGCGACACTTTTCTTGAAGTCCGTCGGAGGTGGCAGGCATGTTGTACGGTTCCATCGTCGCTCTTTTGACCCCGTTTAAAAACGGGAAAGTGGACGAGGCCGCCTTCCAGTCCTTCGTCGAGTGGCAGGTTGCGCAGGGCACCCACGGTCTCGTGCCGTGCGGCACCACGGGCGAGTCGCCCACCCTCTCCCATGAGGAGCACAACCGGGTCGTCGAGCTGTGCATCGAGGCCGCGGGCGGGAAGGTTCCGGTCGTCGCCGGCACCGGGTCGAACTCCACCGAGGAGGCGATCTCGCTGACCCAGCATGCGAAGAAGGCCGGCGCCACCGCGGCGCTGGTGGTCACGCCCTATTACAACAAGCCGACGCAAGAAGGTCTGTACCAGCATTTCAAAGCGATCCATGACGCGGCGGATTTGCCGATCGTTATCTACAACATTCCCGGCCGCAGTGTCGTGGATATGTCGGTGGCAACGATGGCCCGCCTCGCCAAGCTGCCGAACATCATCGGCGTGAAGGACGCCACGGCGGATCTGGCCCGCCCGGTCCGCCTGCTGCAGGAGGTCGGTCCCGACTTCATCCAGCTCTCGGGCGAGGACGCGACGGCGCTGGCCTTCAACGCGCAGGGCGGCGTCGGCTGCATCTCGGTGACGGCCAACATCGCGCCGGCCCAGTGCGCCGCGATGCAGGACGCCTGGCGGAAGGGCGATCTCGCCACCGCCTACAAATACCGCGACCTGCTGACCCCGCTGCACGATTCCATGTTCGTGGAGACGAGCCCGGCCCCGGTGAAGTACGCCGCCAGCCTGCTCGGCAAGTCCTCGGACGAGGTTCGCCTGCCGCTGGTCGCTGCGTCGGAAAGCACGCGGACCACCGTCCGCGACGCGATGAAGAAGGCCGGGCTGCTGTCCTAAGGGACGGCAGCATCCTGCCCCAGGGAAGGAGGATACGTGGCCGCCCGCGAGCCCGAACCAAGGCGCATGGCGGCACAGAACCGCCGCGCACGCTTCGACTATTTCATCGAAGACACCCTGGAGGCCGGTCTGATCCTGACCGGCACCGAGGTGAAGTCGTTGCGCGGCGGCCGTGCCAGCATCAACGAGGCGTACGCCGGCCTCAAGAACGGGGAACTGTACCTGTTCAATGCCTACATTCCGGAATACGGGCAGGCGGGCCGTTGGCTTCAGCACGAGACCAAGCGTCCGCGCAAGATGCTGGTGCACCGCCGCGAGCTGAGCAAGCTCATGGGCGCCATCAAGCAGAAGGGAATCACGCTGATCCCGATGACCGTCTATTTCAACGACCGCGGCATTGCCAAGGTCGAGGTTGGCCTCGCCACTGGCAAGAAGAAGCATGACAAGCGCGAGTCCGAGAAGGAACGGTCGTGGCAGCGCGACAAGGCGCGCCTGATGCGCGACAAGGGTTGAAGAACCAGGGGATAAAGGGAAAGAGCTTGTGAGCCGATTGTCCAACCGCGCGACCGACCGCGATTCCACCGTGGCCGGTGTCGCCGCGGAGGCCCTGGCCGAGCGCCGCCCACAGGGACGAATCCTGGTGGCCGGCGACACCGACGGCGCCATGGAAGACGCCCTGGCCGACGGCGGGGCGGAGGTCGTCTCCTGGCACCGCCTGGGGCTGGACGGCAAGCCGGCCACGCCCTGGCCGGCGGACGGCGCTTTCGACGGCGCGGTTCTGCGCCTGCCGCGCGGCTGGGCCGCCTTTGAGATGGCGCTTCACGCTCTGGCCGCCCGCTTGCCGGCGGGGGCGCCGCTGTGGATCGCCGGCAGCAACGACGAGGGCATCACCTCCGCGCCGAAGCGCTTCGACGGGCTGGCCGAAGGCGTGGAGACGCTGACCATCAAGCGCCGCGCCCGCCTGCTGGAAACCCGCCGGACCAACGATTCGGCCAAGGGAAATCTGGAGGATTGGCGGGAGACCGTCGCCCTGCCGCTGCCGGGGCGTGACGGCGCGCTCGATCTGGTGTCCTACCCCGGCCTGTTCGCCCATGGCCGTCTCGACAGCGGCACGGAATGCCTGCTCCAGGTCCTGCCGGAAATCGCGGCGGGCACCGCCGTCCTGGACTTCGGCTGCGGCGCCGGGGTGATCGCCCGGGCGGTGCGGGAGCGCACGCCGGACGCCCGGCTGACCCTGCTGGATATCGATGCGGTGGCTCTGCACGCCGCCCGCCAGAACGTGCCGGACGCGGAATGCGTGCTGAGCGACGGGCTGGCTGGGCTCGGTGCGCGGGAACGCTTCGGGCTGATCGTCTCGAACCCGCCGCTCCACCGCGGCAAGGATGAGGATTTCGGGATGCTGGAGGCCCTGGTCGCCGGCACCAAGCAGTATCTGAAGCTGCGCGGTTCGCTGGTCGCGGTGACCCAGCGGACGGCGGGCGTCGGCAAGCTGTTCAAGACGGCCTTCGGCCACGCCGATCTGCTGCTGGAAACGCCGCAGTTCCAGGTGTGGAAGGGCACGCCAAAGTAATCAGCGACCATCGCCACGCAGGTCGGACGGGTTCGCGCCCGTAACGGCCCGAACCCGTCGGGCGAAGTGGGAGCGGGAGGTGTAGCCAACGGCCTCCGCCACTTCCTGCACAGACAGCCCGTCGCTTTCCAGCAACCGACGGGCGTGAGCGACACGCTCCTCCGTCAGGATGCGCCGTACGGAGGCGTCTTCATCGGCAAGGCGTCGGCGCAAGGTCCCCGTGCTGAGACCCATCTCGACAGCGACGCTCCTGGCTGTCCAAGGCTGGTCGGGATAGGCGCGGACCAATTGGCGGACCGCGTCGGCCGTGCCACCAGGCACTCCGTGCCCGAGCCACCACACACAGTCGTCCAGAAGGGCCAGCAGGACTTCCATGCAGCGGTGCTCGACGAGGCGTGGGCTGAGCGTGGCACCCACGGCCAAGCCGGCGGCGGCATGCTCCACCGCGCTGGCCAGAGCGGGGGTCAGGGCCACGCGGAAGTCGCGCGGATGCTGCCGGGTGCCAACCCGTGCGGTGGGATGTGCGTCGAGAAGCCGCCGGACCATGTCCCCTGGGAACTCCAGGATCAATGCACGGTAATGCCCGGTCGCCACGCTCGGGGCGTTCACTACCGTGCCGATCCAACCGGGCGGCAGAAGCATCGCCGAACCCTTCGGAAAATGGTGGGTGCCGCGGGTGTCGGTGACCTCCTTGGCACCGTCGATCACCACGATCAAGGCCGTGCGTTCTATGCGGACGTCCGTGATGCGTTCGCGGTCGCGCGCCACGAACGCCCACAGTTCGGGACGGTGCGGGCGATCGCCGGAGTCCGGTCGGAGGTCGCGGGCGGCGTAGCGGGACAATGCAGGAAGGAGGTCCGGTGTCATGGCGGCGTCCAGTCTAGGAGGCGCCGGGACGCGCGGGCAAGGTCCGCAGCGCCCCATCTGCACGCTCATCGACCGTAACGCGCGGTCAGCGTGGCCTTTTCCAGGCGGTTGGCGTTCAGTAGAAAGCCGACCATGGCGCCCGACGAGTTCGCGTCGAGCGGAAGACTGTCCGTCTTCAATGCGTGGACGGTGAAGACGTAGCGGTGCGGTGTGTCGCCGACTGGCGGACAGGCACCGCCGTAGCCCGGCGTACCGAAGTCGGTGCGGCTTTGCAACGCTCCGGCCGGAAGCAATCCCGTGTCCGGATTTCCAGCCCCGGCCGAGAGCCGCAGGGTGGTGGCGGGAAGGTTAAAGACGATCCAATGCCACCAGCCGCTGCCTGTCGGCGCATCGGGGTCGTAGGCGGTGACAGCGAAGCTGCGCGTGCCGGCCGGTGCGTCCTTCCAGGCCAACGCTGGCGAGAGATTTTCCCCTGTGCAGCCGAAGCCGGCGAAGACATGCCGCTCGCCCAGAGGCGCCCCGTCCTTGATGTCGGGGCTGGTCAGCTCAAAAGCGGTGGCCGGGGCGGCGCCTATGGCAAGGATGGCGGCGAGCAGGAGAGCGGAACGATTGTGCATGGGGAAACTCCATCGGTCGGCGATGGTCACATGCTATAAAAGCGTCCGCACACCCGTGCGCCCGAACAGCTCAAAGACGAGCCCGAACGGCTCAGCCTTCCCTCAACCGCCGCGCCGCGTCCACGGCGCCGTAGGTCAGGATGGCGTCGCAGCCAGCGCGCTTGAAGCCGGTCAGGGTCTCCAGCAGCGCACTGTCGTAGTCCAGCCAGCCGTTCTGCGCGGCGGCGCGCAGCATCGCGTATTCGCCGGATACGTGATAGGCGAAGGTCGGGACGGCAAAGGTGTCCTTCACCCGGCGGATGATGTCCAGATAGGGCAGGCCCGGCTTCACCATCACCATGTCCGCCCCTTCCTGCAGGTCGAGGGCGACCTCGTGCAGGGCCTCGTCGGTGTTGGCGGGGTTCATTTGGTAGGTCTTCTTATCGCCCTTCAGGAAGCCGCCGGAATTCACCGCATCTCGGAACGGGCCGTAGAAGGCCGAAGCGTATTTGGCGGCGTAGGAGCAGAGCCGAACCAGCTCATGCCCATGGCTGTCCAGACGGTCGCGGATCAGGCCGATGCGGCCATCCATCATGTCCGACGGGGCGACGATGTCCACGCCGGCGTCGGCCTGCGACAGCGCCTGCCGGGCCAGCACTTCGACCGTCTCGTCGTTCTGGATGTAACCGTCGCGCATCAGCCCGTCGTGGCCGTGGCTGGTATAGGGGTCCAGCGCCACGTCGCCCAGGATGCCGACGTGCGGCACCGCGGCCTTCAGCGCGCGGATGGCGCGGTTCATCAGGTTGTCGGGGCGGTAGGCCTCCGCCGCGTCCTCCGACTTGCCTTCGGCGCCGACGACCGGGAACAGGGCGACGCAGGGGATGCCGAGGTCGCCGGCCGCGGCCACCGCCTCGGTCAGCAGGTCGATGGTCAGCCGCTCCACGCCGGGCATGGAGGCCACGGGCACCCGCTGATTCTGCCCCTCGATGACGAAGACCGGCCAGATCAGGTCGTCCACGGTCAGGCGGTTTTCGGCGACGAGGCGGCGGGTCCAGGCGTCGGCGCGGTTGCGGCGCAGCCGGGTGCGCGGGAAGGACGCCGGGGACCGGAAATGCGAAGCGGACATGCGGGGGACCTGATGTGCTCTTAAAACTTGCGGCGCGATCCTACGCCGCATGGGCGCCGTGACTCAAGCCGCACCGCTCACAGGTCTGAATCCCGAGTCCTGCATCTCCATGACCCAGCGGTGTCCGTCCTTGCGCCACTGGGAGACGAGGCCGCCGGTGAAGGCCGCCCCCTCCCAGGATCGCACCTCGAAGGTGACGCGCGGCGGTTCGATGGCGATGAGGTTGTAGGCGTTGGCCTCGTTGCGCAGGCGCGTGGAGGTCGCGGTGGAGGCCTGGGCGACCAGGATGGAGCGCGCCACCTGGGTGTGGTGGGTCATGATGTCGCCGGAATAGGCGCGGTGCAGATGCCCGGCCAGCAGCAGGTCCACACCGCAGCTTTCCAGCGCCGGCAGGGCCAGCTTGTGCCGCCCGACCAGCTTCGTCTTCGGCGCGTCGGGCGGCGGCAGGAAGGGGTGGTGGGTGAACAGCACCTTGAAGACGGTGTCCGGCACCTCACAGAACACCTCGCGCACGCGCTTGATCTGCGCCTTGTTCATGCGCCCCTCGGAAAAGTCGGTGATGACCGAGCGCGCCGTGTTGATCCCCAGCACGGCGATTTCCGAATCGATGTGGAAGGGGCTGAGGTCGGTGGTGATGTAGCGCTTGTAGTTGCCGAACGGGTCGAGGAATCGGCGCACCACGTTGTAGACCGGGATGTCGTGGTTGCCCGGCACGACCAAATAGGGGAAGGGCAGCTTTTCCAGGAAGGCCCGCGCCTCCAGAAAATGGCGGGCCTTGGCGCGCTGGACCAGATCGCCGGAGATGACGATGAGGTCGGGCTGCGCCACCGTCAGGTCGGCCAGCAGGCCGTCGACCACCAGCGGGTCGATCCGCCCGAAATGCAGATCCGAGATGTGGGCGAGCTTCTTCACGACACCTCCCCGGCAGTCATTCCCGTCACGCGCCGTCCGCCGTGCCGTCGCCTTCGGGCGCCGCCTTGGGCAGCAGGACCTTCAGCGCCTTGGGACGAATGCGGTAGTTCAGCGGCGGTTCCATCTGCAGGATTTCACCGTCGTTGACCATCTTCAGCCGCCGCCGGCGGCTGTGCACCGTCAGTTGCGTGGCCGTCAGCGTTTCCAACTCTTCATCCTGCTGCCAAGTTCCGAGCATGGTGCGGCCCATCAGCCGCAGCAGCCCCCAGGGGTCGCGCTGCCGCGCCACATAGACGCCGAGCTTGCCGGAATCGAGACGGTCGCGGCGTAGGAGCATGCTGCCCGCCTCGCCGTCGAAGGGGTTGTTGGAGACCACCAGAATCGGGGTGCGCACCCGGCGCGGACCGTCGCCCCAGTCGATCCGCACGTCGAGCAGGGGCAGACGGCGGAAGGTGCGGACCATGGCGAGCGCCATCGCCGGCCATTTCAAAAGTCGGTGCCGCTTGCGCTTCTCTTCGCGCTCCTGCACCACCTGGGGATAAAAGCCGAGGACGGAGCTGTTCAGATAGACCTCGCCGTTCACCTCCGCCACGTCGATGCTGCTCACCTCGCCGGCGGCCAGGGCCTCATACGCTTCGTCGAGGTCGAGGGGGGTCTTCAGGTCGCGCGCCAGCAGGTTCATGGTGCCGAGCGGCAGGATGCCAAGGATCTTGCCCGTGGGCAGGATCATGTTAACCGCGGTGTGGATGGTCCCGTCGCCGCCGCCGACGATCACCAGCTCCGCGTCGGAGTCGATCGCCTTGCGGATTTCCGAGGCGCAGTCGGACGGCTCCACCGCGGTCAGCGACACTTCCGCCCCATGCCGCTCGAAGGCGCTGCGGATCGCCGCTACCGTGTCGTCGATCGGCTGTCCGGCCAGCGTTCCCGCGGACCGGTTGAGGATGATGGCCGTCTTGCGGCCCGGTCCCTCCCGACGTGACGCTTGCGCTGCTGAGGCTGCCATCATGGAACTGTCCCGCTCATGACTGTGGGTGCGGCAACGGCTGAGGCCGGGGCGGTGTTCCGCGACGCTGCGCTGCGAAACCGCGGTTTGACACGCCGCCCGCCGCCCGTATCATCGCCCGAAACCGATCAATTCGCCCCACAAACGAACAAATGGAAACGACCGGAACCATGAGCGACCCTGCCGAGATCCAGTTCGCCGAGATCCTGTTCGAACGCCGCGGCTCCATCGGGCTGGTGACACTGAACCGCCCGAAGGCGCTGAACGCCCTGACGCTGGGCATGATCCGCCTGTTCGATTCGCAGCTGCGCGCCTGGATCGCCGATCCGGAGATCAAGGCCATCGTCGTGCAGGGTGCGGGGGAGAAGGCCTTCTGCGCTGGCGGCGACGTGGTGAACCTGTACGAGACGGGCAAGGCCGCCAAGGCCGGGCAGGACGACGGCGCGTCCATCCGCGCCTTCTTCAGCGAGGAGTACGTCCTCAACCGCCTGATTCACACCTGCCCGAAGCCCTATGTTGCGCTGATTGATGGCATCAGCATGGGCGGCGGCGTCGGCCTGTCGGTGCACGGCTCCCACCGGATCGTGACCGAGCGGACGATGTTCGCCATGCCGGAGACGGGCATCGGGCTCTATCCGGACGTCGGCGGCACCTATTTCCTGCCGCGCTTGCCGGGACAGGTCGGCATCTGGCTGGGCCTGACCGGCGACCGTCTGAAGGCGGCGGACATGATCGAGGTCGGCGCCGCCGACGCCTTCGTGCCCAGCGCCAAGCTGGAGTCCCTGATCGCCGAGCTGGCCGACGGCGTGCCGGCCGACGAGGCGGTTGCGCGCCATCGCGAGGAAGCCGGCGAACCGCCGGTCGCCGCCAACCGCGCGGCCATCGACCGCTGCTACGCCCATGATGGCGTGGAGGCCATCGTCGCCGCCCTGGAGGTCGAAGGCACTGACTGGGCCGCCGGCCAACTCGCCACGCTGAAGCGGGTATCGCCGACCAGCCTGAAGGTGACGCTGGAGGCGTTGCGCCGCGGCGCCAAGCTGGACTTCGACGGCTGCATGATCCAGGAGCTTCGCCTCAGCCTCGCCTTCCTCGCCCGCCACGATGTCTATGAAGGCATCCGCGCGGCGCTGGTCGACAAGGACCGGAATCCGCGCTGGTCGCCCGCTTCTCTGAGCGAAGTGACGGCTGAAGAGGTGGCCGGTTACTTCGCCGAACCCGTCGGCGGGGATTTGCGCTTTACCGAATGAAGAGGACCGCTCCCCTTTATTGCACTCTGAACGTGCACGGATGCGGGCACATTCCGCGCGTTTCTGCGTTAGTATCGGGGAAATCCTTGCGGGACTTGTCTCAAACCTGACCGTTGTTGTTGCCTGACGGTGGTTGTCGGGGGTCGGATGGGACGGGTCGGCTTGCTGCCCGGTTCGCCGGGTGGGAACGCCGCCGGGGTGCCTGGATTCCAGGCACCTCCTGGCACGCGACGGGGCTTGGCACGGCAGGACGGGGGTATTCCGCAGGGCCAGGCTGTTCTACAACCCGGGCTGTGCTTTTGGGGCATTATTGAGGTGATTGCCGGACAATGATCGGTTAATCTCCCCTTAAGGACCCCGGAAAGGCCACAGGTCGGCCCATGTCCGGTAAGAGCCAAAGGAGACCGCGGTGCGCAAACCCTATTATGAAAGCATCCTCTTGATCGAACGGCTTCACCGCCACTTTCTCGAGGTGCTGAAGACCGAGCTTGACCGGCTCGGTATCCAGGACATCAACAACGTCCAGAGCCTGATCCTGTACAACATCGGCGAAGACGAGATGACCGTCGGTGAACTGACGGCGCGCGGCTATTATCTCGGCTCCAACGTGTCCTACAACGTGAAGAAGATGGTCGAGAACGGCTATCTCGGGCAGGAGCGTTCGCCGCACGACCGCCGGTCGGTGCGCGTCCGCCTGTCGGAGAAGGGACTCGATCTCCGCGAGAAGATCAGCCGCATGTTCGAGCGCCACCTGACGGCGCTGGAGAAGGCCGGCTTCAGCGACGAGGAGCTGGTCAAGGCGAACGAGACCCTGCGCAAGCTCGAACGCTTCTGGTCCGCGTCGCTCGACTACAGCGGCTTTCCGCTGACCTCGGCGGCCTGATCCGGGTCCGCCTGAGTCGTATCGGTACTGCGGTTTCCGGCTCCTGCGTCGAAAGAGAAAGGCACGCCTCCAATCTGGAGGCGTGCCGCGAGTCGGTGTGCGGCCCTGCGTGGCCGCTTTTTTCATGCCCGCTTCCGGCCCCCGCAGCCCCCCTTTCGCCGACGGACTCGCCGTCCGGCGGGGCTTTGTCACGCCGTCGGTGCTTCCGGATGGACGGGATTAAGTTCTTTCCGTAAGCTGTACGTGTGACAGATTGCTGCTAACCTGAACCAAACAACAGGCGGCTTCGCGGAAGGCTGCTGAAAACAGGGAATGGGGAGGATATGGCAAGTGACGTCATTCTGGAGACGCGCGGACTGACCAAGGAATTCCGGGGCTTCGTCGCCGTCCGCGACGTCAGCCTGCGGGTGAAGCGGGGGTCCATCCATGCGCTGATCGGTCCCAACGGGGCCGGAAAAACGACCGTTTTCAATCTGCTCACCAAGTTTCTTCAACCCAGCAATGGGAACATCCTGTTCAACGGGCGCGACATCACCGCGGTGAAGCCGGCGGATGTGGCGCGCCTTGGCATCATCCGCTCCTTCCAGATTTCGGCGGTGTTCCCGCATCTGTCGGTTCTGGAGAATGTGCGCGTCGGGCTGCAACGGCCGCTCGGCAACTCTTTCCACTTCTGGAAATCGGAATCGGTGCTCGACCGGCTGAATGGGCGGGCGATGGAGTTGCTGGAGGATGTCGGGCTGGTCGGCTACGCCCACCGGCCGGCGGCGGAGCTTCCCTATGGCCGCAAGCGCGCGCTGGAGATCGCCACGACGTTGGCCCTGGAGCCGGAGATGCTGCTGCTGGACGAGCCGATGGCCGGCATGGGGCACGAGGATATCGACCGCATCGCTGCGCTGATCAAGCGGGTCTCGGCCAACCGCACGATCCTGATGGTCGAACACAACCTGTCCGTGGTTTCCAACCTGTCGGACTGGATCACCGTTCTGGCCCGCGGTGAGATTCTGGCCGAAGGCCCCTACGCCGAGGTGTCGCGTCACCCGAAGGTTCGGGAAGCCTATATGGGGAGCGGTCATGCCTGACGGCGCAACGGTGAAGACCGCGATGCTGGAGGTCTCCGATCTCCACGCCTTCTACGGCGAAAGCCACGTCCTGCACGGGGTGAACCTGGAGGTCCGCCAGGGGGAGGTGGTGACCCTGCTGGGCCGCAACGGCGCCGGCAAGACGACCACCATGCGTTCCATCATGGGCATCGTCGGCAAGCGCACCGGCTCCATCCGCTTCCAGGGGCAGGAACTGATCGGCATGGCGCCTCACAGGATCCCACGCCTGGGCATCGGCTATGTGCCGGAGGAGCGCGGGATCTTCGCCTCGCTCAACGTCGAGGAAAACCTGACGTTGCCGCCCGTCGTGAAGGACGGCGGCATGACGGTCCAGCAGATCTACGAGCTGTTCCCCAACCTGCAGGGCCGGGGCTCGACCCAGGGCACGCGCCTGTCGGGTGGCGAGCAGCAGATGCTGGCCATCGCGCGCATCCTGCGCACCGGCGCCACCATGATCCTGCTCGACGAACCGACGGAAGGGCTGGCCCCGGTGATCATCGAACAAATCGGGGTGGCCGTCCGAAAGCTCAAGCAGCGCGGTTTCACCGTTCTGCTGGTGGAGCAGAACTTCCGCTTCGCCGCCACCATCGCCGACCGCCATTACATGATGGAAGAAGGTCATGTGGTGGACATGATCCCGAACAACCAGCTCGCCGCCAACATGGAGAAGCTGCACACGTATCTGGGTGTCTGAATCAACAAGCAGAAACGCTCGAATTCGAACGGGGAGGAATGGAATGATTGCACGTCTGCTTGCCGGAGCGGCGCTTGCCGCGTTGGCCGTCGGTTCCGCGCAGGCCCAGCAGGGCAAGATCTCCGGCGACGTCGTGAAGATCGGCGTCCTCAACGACCGCTCCGGCCTCTACGCCGATTTGGGCGGCGAGGGCTCGGCGGTCGCCGTCCGCATGGCGGTCGAGGAGGTGGGCGGCAAGATCCTGGGCAAGCCCATCGAGGTCGTCTCGGCCGACCACCAGAACAAGCCGGACATCGGCTCCAACCTCTCCCGCGAATGGATCGACCGCGACGGGGTGGACGTCATCGTCGACGTGCCGAACTCCGGCGTCGCCCTGGCGGTGCAGGAGGTGACGCGCGAGAAGAAGAAGATCTTCCTGATGCAGGGGCCGGCGACCTCGCGCCTGACCGGCGACGCCTGCTCGCCCACCGGCTTCCACTGGGCCTACGACACCCGCGCGCTGGCCGTCGGCACCGGTCAGGCCATCGTGAAGGAGGGCGGCAAGAGCTGGTTCTTCCTGACCGCCGACTACGCCTTCGGCCACCAGCTCGAAACCGACACGGCGGCGCAGGTGAAGAAGGCCGGCGGTACGGTCGTCGGCGCTGTGCGCGCACCGCTGAACACGGCGGACTTCTCCTCCTTCCTGCTGCAGGCGCAGTCGTCGGGCGCGCAGGTCATCGGCCTCGCCAACGCCGGCGGCGACACCATCACCTCGATCAAGCAGGCGTCGGAGTTCGGCCTGACGCAGAGCGGGCAGCAGAAGCTGGCCGGGCTGCTGATCTTCCTGTCGGACGTGCACGCGCTGGGACTCCAGGTCGCCCAGGATCTCGTCCTGACCACCGGCTTCTACTGGGACATGGACGACGAGAAGCGAGCCTGGTCGGAGAAGTACAAGGCGAAGACCGGCAAGATGCCGACCATGGTGCAGGCCGGCAGCTACTCCTCGGTGAAGCACTATCTGAAGGCTATCGAGGCGGCGGGGACCGACGACGGCCCGACCGTTGCCGCCAAGATGAAGGAGATGCCGGTCAACGACATGTTCGCCAAGAACGGCAAGATCCTGCCGAACGGGCGCATGGTCCACGACATGTATCTGGCCCGCGTGAAGAAGCCCAGCGAGTCCAAGGGGCCGTGGGATTATTATGAGATCATCCGCACCATCCCCGGCGACGAGGCCTTCGCCACCCTGGCGGAAAGCGGCTGCAAGCTGCCGGGCTGATCCCCGCCCGCCCTGGCGCCCGGTTTCCCGCCACGGCGCGGGGCCGGGGCCGGGGCGATCACCCGCCGCGCGGAACGGCCGGAGGCGAACCACTCATGTCCACCATCTTCGGCATCCCGCCCCAGGCGCTGTTCGGGCAGCTTCTGCTGGGGCTGATCAACGGGTCCTTCTACGCGCTGCTCAGCCTCGGGCTGGCGGTCATCTTCGGCATGCTCAACGTCATCAACTTCGCCCACGGCGCGCTCTACATGCTGGGAGCGTTCGTGGCGTGGCTGCTGCTGACCACGGCGGGGGTCGGCTACTGGTGGGCGCTGCTGCTGGCGCCGCTGGTCGTCGGCGCCTTCGGCGTGCTGTTGGAAAAGACGCTGCTCAGCCGCCTCTACAAGCTCGACCATCTCTACGGGCTGCTGCTTACCTTCGGCCTCGCGCTGATCGTGGAGGGGATTTTCCGCCATTTCTACGGCGTGTCGGGCCAACCTTATCCCATTCCCGACCTGCTGCGCGGCGGACAGAATCTTGGCTTCATGTTCCTGCCCAACTATCGCGGCTGGGTCGTCGTCGCCTCGCTGGTCGTCTGCCTCGCCACCTGGTACGCCATCGAACGGACGAAGCTCGGCGCCTACCTGCGCGCCGCAACCGAGAATCCGGTGCTGGTCCAGGCCTTCGGCATCAATGTGCCGCTGATGATCACGGCCACCTATGGCTTCGGCGTCGCTCTGGCCGGGCTGGCCGGCGTGCTGGCCGCCCCGATCTATCAGGTGTCGCCGCTGATGGGCTCCAACCTGATCATCGTCGTCTTCGCCGTGGTGGTGATCGGCGGCATGGGGTCGATTCTGGGGGCGGTGCTGACCGGATACGGTCTGGGCCTGTTGGAAGGTCTGACGAAGGTGTTCTATCCGGAGGCGTCCAACATCGTCGTCTTCGTCATCATGGCCGTGGTGCTGCTGATCAAGCCCGCCGGCCTGTTCGGGCGGGAGAGGTGACCCATGGCGACCGAGATCCACGCCGTCCGCCGCGACACCGCGGCTTCCGCCACCGGAAGACCGGCCATGCCGGGTCTGCTGGCCCTGGCCGTGCTGCTGCTGGTCCTGATCGCCGCGCCCTACGTGCTGTATCCCGTCTTCGTGATGAAGGTGCTGTGCTTCGCGCTGTTCGCCTGCGCCTTCAACCTGCTGATCGGCTTCGCCGGTCTGCTCAGCTTCGGCCATGCCGCCTTCTTCGGCGGCGCGGCCTACATCACCGCCCACACGGTGAAGGTCTGGGGGCTTCCGCCGGAACTCGGCATCCTGCTGGGCACCGCCTTTTCCGCGACGCTCGGGCTGGCCTTCGGCGCGCTGGCGATTCGGCGGCAGGGGATCTACTTCGCCATGATCACGCTGGCCCTGTCGCAAATGGTCTTCTTCATGGCGCTGCAGCTCAAGTTCACCGGCGGTGAGGACGGCATCCAGGCGGTGCCGCGCGGGCATCTGTTCGGGGTGATCGACCTCAGCCAATCGATGTCGATGTACTACACGGTGCTGGCGGTCTTCCTGTTCGGCTTCGTGGTGATCTGGCGCACCGTCCATTCGCCCTTCGGGCAGGTCCTGAAGGCGATTCGCGAGAACGAGCCGCGCGCCATCTCGCTCGGCTACCGCACTGATCATTACAAGCTGATGGCCTTCGTCCTGTCCGCGGCGCTGGCCGGTCTGGCCGGCGGCACCAAGGCCATTGTCTTCCAACTCGCCACGCTGACCGACGTGCAGTGGCAGATGTCCGGCGCGGTGGTGCTGATGACCCTGCTGGGCGGCATCGGAACGCTGTTCGGCCCGGTGGTCGGGGCGGCGCTGGTGGTGACGCTGGAGAATTATCTGGCGGCGAGCAACCTGCCGGTGCCGGTGGTGATCGGCGTGATCTTCGTCGCCTGCGTGCTGCTGTTCCGCCGCGGCATCGTCGGGGAGATCGCTGCCCGCTTCGGCGAAAAACGCCCGTGAGCCAGGAGATGATTGCAGTTATTCATTTTGGAGCACTCAATGGCTGAGACGGTCCATCCATTTTACGAGGATCATCGCAGCGCGATGGAGGCCGCCATGCGCCATCGCCTCGATCTTGCCGAAGCGATGTTGGGCGAGCACCTTCATCCATCCAGCATTGATGGGATCAAGCGGGAGGTGATGGACGAGTTCGGCATCGTGCTCGCTCAAATGCCCTATGTCGGGGGCGCGGACAGTCGCATGAGCGACTTCTTCATGCGTCTCCTGGGCTTCATGGCCATCAGCCGGGTGCTCCGGCGGCACGGTGTGCCGCTGTCCGTGATCGGCGACATCGAGCGGGACACCTACAAAGCCCAATTGCTCACCGTGCCCGAAGCGGAGCGTCTCGCCTCGGGGCGACAGTTCCTGTCGCCGGAGAACCAGGCGTTTCTGCGCGAGCAGGCGGAGAAAAGCCGCCAGGAGCGGTTTCCCGAGGATTTCGTCTACGACTTCGTCGAGCCGGGACCGGGGGATGAATTCACGTTCGGCATCAACTATCGAGCCTGCGGTTTCTGCAAATTCGCGGCCCGTCACGGTGACAAGGACATTCTGCCGAACATCTGCGGTCTTGATTTCGACGCCTACGCGACACGCGGCATCCATCTGGAAAGAACGCAAACCCTGGCCGGCGGCGCCAGCCACTGCGATTTCCGATTCTCGCGGCTCCGGTCGGCCTGAATGCCCGCCTTCGGAGGGGGCGATCGCGGTCGCCCCCTCCGGGAACAGAATTAAAGCCGCAGGGCCTCCTCCGTCGGCTGGTAACCCAGCCCCTGGGCGTCGGCAACCGCCTTGCAGGTGATCGCCCCGGCGTGGATGTTCAGCCCGGCGCGCAGGTGTGGGTCGCGCGCCAGCGCCGCGCGGTACCCTCGGTTGGCGAGCGCCAGCGTGAAGGGCAGGGTGGCGTTGTTCAGCGCGAAGGTCGAGGTGCGCGCGACCGCCCCCGGCATGTTGGCGACGCAGTAATGGACCACCCCGTCCACCAGATAGGTCGGCTCAGCGTGGGTGGTCGGGTGCGAGGTCTCGAAGCAGCCGCCCTGGTCGATGGCGACGTCCACCACCACGGCGCCCCGCCGCATCCGCTCCACCATCGCCTTGGTCACCAGCTTCGGTGCCTCGGCCCCCGGCACGAGAACCGCGCCGATGACGAGGTCGGCGTCGAGCACATGCTCCTCGATCGTGTCGACGGTCGAATAGAGCGTCTGAAGCTTCGCGCCGAACTGCAGATCCAGCTCCTTCAGCCGGGGCAGCGACTTGTCGATGACGATGACCTTCGCCTCCAGCCCCATGGCCATGCGGGCGGCGTTGGTGCCGACCACGCCGCCACCCAGCACCACCACCTTGGCCGCCGGAACGCCGGGCACGCCGCCGAGCAGGACGCCGCGCCCGCCCTGAGCCTTCTCCAGACAATGGGCGCCGGCTTGCACCGACATGCGGCCGGCCACCTCGCTCATCGGCGCCAGGAGCGGCAGGCCGCCGCGGGAATCCGTCACCGTCTCGTAGGCGATGGCGACGGCTCCGGAGTCCAGCAGCAGCTTGGTCTGGTTCGGATCGGGGGCGAGGTGCAGATAGGTGAACAGGATCTGCCCCCGGCGCAGCATCGCGCATTCCTGCGGCTGGGGTTCCTTCACCTTCACCACCATGTCCGCGCGGGCGAAGACGGTTGCGGCGTCCGGTACGATCTCCGCCCCGGCGGCTTCATAGTGCTCGTCGTCCAGCCCGATGGCTGCGCCGGCTCCTGTCTGAATCAGCACGCGGTGACCGTGATGAACCAGTTCGCGGACTGAAGCCGGGGTCAATCCGACGCGGTATTCATGGTTTTTGATTTCCGTCGGCACGCCGATGAGCATGGGCATCCTCCGCGGGTGGGCCGGTGCCGGACCAGGACGGGCAGCGCGCCGGCTCAGGGTTCCTTACCTCAGAATTTGGGGCGTGCTCCGGCCATCCGCATCTCACTTGCTGTGCTGCTTGGTGATTCTCTTTGGATCAATTAAAACACTCCATGAAATTTTATACGAAACTCTACTCAATAAACCCCGGCACAGACTTCTCTGTATCCGCAAAAAAGTAGGTAAGGTTAGTTTTTAGAGTTGTGGAACTATTATTCGCCACCATGGTATATGGATGTTTGTGTCGCACTGCACAAAAATCGCGACACTCAAGAAAAATGGGGGGAGCGTCCGATTCGGACGGAACGAAACCAGGAGCAAGGCAGATGGCTTCAGAGAAGGACGCGCAGACCATCGCGCGCGACACCGCCGCCAAAGGCCGGAATGTTGCCGAGGACACCACCCGCCGCATGGCGGAAACCGCCGCGGAAACGACCCAGCGCGGCGCCGATACGGCCAGCGACATGATGGGTAAGGCGACCCAAGTGGCCGGCCAGGTCGCCGGCCAGACCTCCGATCAACTCAACCGCATGATGGGCCTGTCCGCACAAGCCCAGGGCGAGGTCGCCCAGCAGGCCCGCGAGAATATGGACGTCATGACGCAATGCGGGTCCGTGCTGATGGACGGGATGCAGTCCATCATGCGCGAATGGATGGGCTTCGCCCAGGAGGCCATGGCCCGCAACGCGGAAGGCATCAACGCGATGATGCGCAGCCGGTCGGTCCAGGACCTCTACGCCGCGCAGAGCAGCATGGTCAAAGACGAGATGGAACTTCTGCTGAACCGCAGCGTCAAGGTGTCGGAGCTGTCGGCAAAAACCGCGAACGACGCGGTGCGGCGGCTGAACGCGCGGGCCGAAGGGGCCGCGCGCCACGTTCGCCGCAGCGCCTGACGCTTCACCAACGATCCATCCTGGCCTTGCGCCCCCGGACCAGTCGGTCCAGGGGCGTTCTTTTTTGTGCGCGCGCCGGTCACTTCGCGACGATGCGGCCTTCGACCTTCGGGGCGACCGTCTTCTTCGCCTCCACGTAATCCATGACCATCGTCGCCATCAGCACGGCGCCGGAGGCGTCCACCACCGTCCGGCCGCGGGTCAGCGCGGCGTAGCCGTCGCCGCCCTTCAGCATGTAGTCGTTGGTCGCCACCCGGTAGGTCCTGGCGGGGTCGAGCGGCTGGCCGCCCACCGTCACGCCGGTCACGCGGGTGCCGGACGGCAGCCTCGCGTCATAAGTGAAGGTCAGGCCCGACACCTGGGGGAAGCGCCCGGCCTTGTCCTCCACCTTCGACACGCCATGCTCCAGCGCGGCCAGAATATCGGCGCCGGACAGCAGCGTCAGCACGGCGACGTTGCCGAAGGGCATCTCCGCGAAGATGTCCTTGCGGGTCAGCGAACTGCCCGCCGGGTGCAGCGTGTCGGCGCGGATGCCGCCGCCGTTGGTGATGGCGACGTCGGCCTTCAGCCCGTCGCGCAGCGCGTCGGCGATCAGGTTGCCCATCGTCGTTTCCTGCGAACGGACGACGTCCTTGCGGCTGTCCAGGTCGCTTTCCGTCCGCCCGATCACCCCGGCCAGCGTGGTGTCGAGCTGGTCGGTGTAGCGTTTGACCAGCGCTCCGACCTCTGCGTCCGGGGCCACTCCGGCGGTGCTGACGAAGCGCCAGCCGGCTGGAGCGACGGTGGTCGCCGGCTCCTTGTCGGTGGCTTTGGTGCTGACCGCCAGATCGATGACGCCGAGATAATGGCCGTCCGCCCCGGCCTTCAGGATCAGGGTCGAACCTTCATAGAAGCTGATCGGGTCATGGTCGTGACCGCCCAGAAGGAGGTCGATGCCCTTCACCTTGACGGCCAGATCGCGGTCTTCTGCGATGGTCTGGTGGGTCAGCGCCACGACGACGTTCGCTCCCTCGTCGCGCAGCGCCTTCACCGCCAGGGCTGCGGCGGCTTGCACGTTGGTGAAGGTCGCCTCCGCCCCGCCGCTGGACAACTGCGCGGTTTCCGGGGTCAGGACGCCGAGGAATCCGACCTTGATGTCGCCGACCGTCTTCGTCCAGGTGGCGACCGAACCGGGAAGCGGTTTGGCGTCCGGCCCGGCGATGTTGGTGCCGACCCAAGGGAATTTCGATTCGGCGATGCGGGCCTTCAGCACCTCCGTGCCGAAGTCGAACTCGTGGTTCCCGAAGCCGACGACGTCCACGCCCATGGCGTTGAACAAGTCGGGCATCTGCGCGCCCCGGGTCGTCCCGGAGAGCAGGGACGGGGAGAGGAAATCACCGCCGACCGTCGTCAGCGCCCCGGCGCTGCGCTCCCGCTCCGCCTTCAGCACCGTCATCAGGGGGGCGAAGCCGCCGCGGCCCTTCACCGGGGAAATCTCGTAAATGTCGTTGAAGTGCAGGAAGGTCACCGTGCCGTTCTGCGCGGCGGCAGGTGCTGAGAAAAGCAGGGTCGCAGGGAAAAGCAGGGTGCCGGCAAGGGCGGCGGCCCCCGCCAGCGTGCGAATCCGGGTCAGCATCGATCTCGTCTCCCTGGGGAAGTTGAAAGGCTTCCTTCGCGTCTTCGCACTGTACGCCGTCCTGCGGCGCGGCGCATAGCCGCCTTGCACCGCTTGATTTCGCCGCCTCTGCCGCTCATGAACGGGGCATCCGCTTTCACCGACGTGGTCTCTCCATGCGCATCCTGGTCGTTCAGAACAACCGAAACGCCCCCGCCGGACTCGTCGGGGACGCGCTGGCCGAGTTCGGCGCGACGCTGGTCACCGTCGCCGCGGACGAAGGGGAAGCGCTCCCCGCCACGCCGGAGGGCTATCACGGGCTGCTGGTTCTCGGCGGACCGCAGGACGCCTGGAACGACGCGCAGGGGCCGCACTTTCCGCAGGTCATGGAACTGATCCGCGCCTTCGCGGCGGAAGAGCGACCGGTGATGGGCATCTGCCTTGGGGCGCAGTTGGCCGCCCGTGCCTTCGGCGCCCGCGTCTACCGCCATTCGGTGGCGGAGATCGGCGTGGGCGCGGTCCGGCTGTTCAATGCCGCTTCGGACGATCCGCTGCTCGGCGGGCTGGCGCCGGAACTGCGCATGGTGCAGTGGCACTACGACACCTTCGAGTTCCCCGAGGGTGCCGTGCCCCTGGCCTGGAGCGAAGCCTGCATGCGTCAGGCCTTCCGGCTCGGCCGCAATCTCTACGCCTTCCAGTTCCACCCGGAGGCCGACGCCGCCATCGTCCGCGGCTGGGCGGAGAAGTTCGGCGTCGACTCGCGGGAGCGCAACCGGGCCGTCCTCGACGGGCTGGACGCCGCGCTGGAGCGGCACCTGCCCGCCGCCGAGGTGGTCGCCCGGACGATCTCCCGCCGCTGGCTGGATCTGATGATCGAACGGGCGGCCTGAACGTTAGCCGCGCAGTTCCGCCAGCAGTTCCGGCGTGTCCACGTCGTAGAGGATGCCGCCGTCCTCCACCGGCACCTCGACCACCTGATCGGCGTGGGTGGCCAGCAGGGTCTTGGCCCCGGCGTCGCCGCTCAGCTTCGCCATCTCCGCGAAGAAGCCACGGTCCCACAGGACCGGGTTGCCGCGCTTGCCATGGACGGTCGGAACGCAGACGGTCCGGCCCTCCAGCGGGTTGTAGGCGGCGATCAGCCGGTCGATGGCCTGCGGCGTGACCCGCGGCATGTCGCCGAGGCACACCACCACACCGTCGACATCCGCCGGCAGAGCGGCCAGCCCGGCGCGCAGCGAGGCGCTGAGCCCGTCGGCGAAGGACGGGTTGTGGACGATGGTCAGCGGGCGCCCGGCGAGCGGGGCGGACACCGCCTCCGCCATGTGGCCGGTCACCACCACCACCGGCTTGGCCTGCGAGGCCAGCACCGATTCGATCGTGCGGACGACCAGCGGCTCCCCACCGACATCGGCGAGCAGCTTGTTGCTGCCGCCCATCCGGCTCGATCGCCCGGCGGCGAGCACCAGCGCGGCGATGCGCGGCGCGCGCGGCGGCTCCACCGCGACGGCGCCGGCGCGGGGCAGGGGCCGGCTGGGGATCTCGGCCAGCAGACCGCCCACGCCCATGCGCATGACGTCGGCCCGCGTCACCGGGATCCCCGCGGCGATGCGCTGGAGCACCCAGTCGAAGCCGTTCAGCTTGGGCGACCGTGCGCAGCCGGGCAGGCCGAGCACCGGCGTCTCCCCGATACGAGCGATCAGCAGCAGGTTGCCGGGGTCGACCGGCATGCCAAAATGCTCGATCACGCCGCCCGCCCGCTCGATGCCCGCCGGCAGCACATCGCGCCGGTCGGTGATGGCCGAGGCCCCGGCGATCAGCAGCAGGTCGACGCGCCCCGCCGCCGCGATGGCGTCGGCAAGAGCCGCCTCGCCGTGGTAGCAGCGCGAATCGCGGACCAGCCGCCCGCCCATCGCCTCCAGACGGTCCCGCGTCACCGCCACGGTCTTGTCGAGGACGCTGTCCTTCACGCCGGGCAGGCGGGTCTGGATCAGCGCAGCGGTCAGCGGACGGAAGGGGGCGACGCGCAGCGCCGGCATCCCGGCCGACGCCTCGACCTCCGCCCCTTCCACGGCACCGCGGGGGGCGGCGAAGGGGATGATCTTGACCGTGGCGACCATCTGGCCGGGCTCGACCGGCGCGAAGGCGGGCAGGGTGGCGACCGTTACGCTTTCGTCGATGAGGTTCAGCGCGTTGATCCGTTCGACATCCGGAACGAACAGGCCGCGCGACTCCGCGAACAGGTTGACGCGGCCGGTGAAGGCGGCGCCCACCGTGATCTCCTGCCCCTTCAGGGCGGCGGCGATGCGGGCCGCCGCCGCGTCCTCGCCCACATCGTCAGGACCGGGCTTGGCGGCGGTCACCGTGGTGAAGCCGGCGTCGCGCAGCGCCGTCACGTCCTCAGCGCTGAGGATGCGGCCCTTCTTGAAGCTGACGGAGCCGCGGCGGACCGAATGCGCCAGGATGGCGCCCTCCAGCTCCCGCAGGGGCAGCGGGCCGAAAAACATGGTGATGAACTCCTGTCAGGCCGCGCCGGCCTTGCGCCGCACGGCGGTGATCTGGGCCATGACCGATAGGGCGATTTCCGCCGGGGTCACGGCGCCAATGTCCAGCCCGACCGGGGCGTGGATGCGCGCCAGCTCCGCGTCGGTCACGCCCTGCTCCTTCAGCCGCTCCAGCCGCTTGGCGTGGGTGCGCTTGCTGCCGAGCGACCCGACGTAGAAGGCCGGGGAGCGCAGCGCCACCAGCAGCGCCGGGTCGTCCAGCTTGGGGTCGTGGGTCAGGGTCACCACGGCGGTGCGGTTGTCGATCGCCAGGGCGGACAGCGCCTCGTCCGGCCAGGAATCGTGCAGGGAAACGCCGGGAAAGCGCGATTCCGTGGCGAAGGAGCCGCGCGGGTCGATCACCGTGACGGCGTAGCCGGTCAGCGCGGCAAGGGGGGCCAGCGCCTGGGCGATGTGCACGGCGCCGACCACCAGCAGGCGCAGCGGCGGGTTGTGGGTCTGGACGAAGAGCTGGACGCCGTCCTCCTCATCCTCCAAATCGCTGACGAGGCCGGAACGATCCTGGCGCAGCCGCTCCCGCACCTCCTCCAGAAGGTCGTCCTCAAGCCCGAAGCCGCCGTGGATGGCGTCCTCGTAGACGAGAGTCTGCAGACCGGTGCCGAGGTCGGTGACCAGGGCCACGGGACGCCCGGCCTTGCGGGCGGCCAGCAGCCGTTCGGTGATGTCGCGCTTCATTCCACAGCCTCGACATAAACCTGCACCCGGCCGCCGCAGGCCAGCCCGACCTCCCAGGCCATTTCGTTGCTGACCCCGAACGAAATCATCCGGGGCTCGCCATCCTCCATGGTCTTGCGCGCCTCGTGCACCACGGCCCCCTCGATGCAGCCGCCGGAGACAGAGCCGATCATCGAACCGGCGTCATCCACCGCCATCTGGCTGCCCACCGGACGGGGGGAGGACCCCCAGGTGGCGACCACCGTCGCCAGGGCCACCTTGCGGCCCTCCGCGCGCCAGCCCGCGGCCTGCTCCAGAATATCGTCCTTCATGCGGCCTCCTTCAGCCACTTGCGCAGGCTTTCGGCCCGTCGCGGCCCGTCGCGGTTCAGCGCGTCGGCGAGCCCGGCCAGACTGTTCAGGTTGTGGACCGGGCGGAAGTCGTCCACATGCGGCAACAAGGCCCGGATACCGCTGGATTTTGGTGCGAACCCTTCCCACCGCAAGAGCGGGTTCAGCCAGACCAGACGGCGGCAGCTCTTGTGCAGCCGTTCGGCCTCCGCCGCAAGCCCCTCGCCGGCATCCCGGTCCAGCCCGTCGCTGATGAGCAGAACCACCGCGCCCTGGCCGAGCACCCGGCGCGCCCAGGTCCGGTTGAAGGCGTGCAGCGCCGTGCCGATGCGCGTTCCGCCCGACCAGTCGGCCACCGCCGCCGACACGGCGTCCAGCGCCACGTCCACGTCCTTGTGCCGCAGATGGCGGGTGATGTTGGTCAGGCGGGTGCCGAAGACGAAGCTGTGCACCCGGTCGCGGTCGTTGCTGACCGCGTGCATGAAATGCAGCAGCATCCGCGAATAGCGCGTCATGGAACCGGAGATGTCGCACAGCACCACCAGCGGCGGCGGCCGCGTGCGGCGGCTGCGCCGCGCCAGATCGGCGAGATCGCCACCGGAGCGCAGCATCCGCCGCAGCGTCGCCCGCGGGTCCGCGCGCGGCCCCCGCGGGTCGGGGCGGTGGCGGCGGATCGTCACCTCGGCCACCGGCAGGGCGATGCGGGCGAGCATCCGCTTGGCCTCGGCCATCTCCGCCGCCGACATTTTCTCGAAATCCTTCTCCTGCAACCGTTCCTGGGCCGAAACGGTGAAGGCGGCGTCCACCTCGATCTCCGACTTCTCGGGCCCCTCGGCCTCCGGCGCGGTGCCGCGCAGCGCGTCGGCGACGCGGCGGGACAGCGGGTCCTGGGCGTCCGGGGACTCCGTGCGGATGGTCGGCAGCATCAGCCCTATCATCCGCTTCAGGATGTCCGGGTTGCGCCAGAAGACGTGGAAGGCCTGATCGAAGACCTCGCGCTGGTCGCGCCGGTTCACGAAGACGGCGTGCAGCGCCCAATAGAAGTCCGCACGGTTGCCAATCCCCACGGCCTCCACCGCCTCGACAGCCTGGAGCAGCTTGCCCGGCCCGACCGGCAGCCCCGCAGCCCTCAGCGCGCGGGCGAAATGCATCAGGTTGATGGCGAGGCCGCCTTGCATGGCCGCTCACCGCGCCGTGGAGGCGGCAAGTTCCGTCTTGACCTGAGCCAGGATGCGCGCGGCCTCGCTGCCCTGGATGCGGGCGATGTCGTCCTGGTACTTCAGCAGCGTGCCCAGCGTGTCGTTGATGACCGAGGGCTCAAGTTCCAGCTGGTTCAGTTCCACCAATGCCTGCGCCCAGTCCAGAGTCTCCGCCACGCCCGGCGCCTTGTAGAGGTCCATCCCGCGCAGGCTCTGCACGACGCCGACCACCTGGGCGGCCAGCCGGGCGTCGGCGTTCGGCGCCTTCACCGCCAGGATGGCGCGCTCGCGCTCGGCGTTGGGGTAATCGACCCAGTGGTAGAAGCAGCGCCGCTTCAGAGCGTCGTGAATCTCGCGGGTGCGGTTGGAGGTCAGGATGACGATGGGCGGCTCCGGCGCCGTGACCGTGCCGAACTCCGGGATCGAGACCTGGAAGTCGGAAAGGATTTCGAGGAGATAGGCCTCGAACGGCTCGTCGGTGCGGTCCAGTTCGTCGATCAGCAGGACGGGCGCGCCGGCCGGATCGGGCTCCAACGCCTGGAGCAGCGGGCGCTTGATGAGGAAGCGTTCGGAGAAAAGGTCGGCGGCGAGCGCGTCCCGGTCGCGGTCGCCCGACGCCTCGGCCAGCCGGATTTCCATCATCTGCCGGGCGTAGTTCCACTCGTAGACCGCCGCGGCGACGTCCAGCCCCTCGTAGCATTGCAGCCGCAGCAGGCGCCGGCCCAGCGTGGCGGACAGCACCTTGGCGATCTCGGTCTTGCCGACCCCGGCCTCGCCCTCCAGAAACAGCGGACGCCGCAGCTTCAAGGCGAGGTACAGCGCCGTTGCCAGCGAGCGGTCGGCGACGTAGTTCCCCCGCCGCAGCAGGTCCAGCGTGTCATCGACGGAGGCGGGGAGGGTGTTGGGCATGGTGAGCGGAACGCCTTGCAGGGTGCGGTAGCCCTCTCCCCTCTGGAGGAGAGGGTGGCCCGGAGGGCCGGTGAGGGGGGCGCTTATGGGAAGTCCGGCACAAGCGCAACCCCCTCACCCTAACCCTCTCCCCGGAGGGGAGAGGGGACTTTCAAGGTAATGGGACTTTTACCCACACGCCTCCACCGCGCGCCGCGCCATCACCCGCACAAGATGGGCGCGGTAGTCGGCGCTGGCGTGGATGTCGGCGTTAAGCCCGGCCGCCGACACCGACGCGCCGTTCAGGGCGTCGGCGCGGAAGTCCTGGGCCAGCGCCGCCTCCATGTCCTCCGCCCGGAAGACGGACGGGCCGGCGCCGGTCACCGCCACGCGCACCTCGCTCCCAAACACGGCCACGAAGACGCCGACGATGGCGTAGCGGCTGGCCGGATTGCGGAACTTGGCGTAGGCGGCCTTGTCGGGCTTCCGGAAATGCACGGCGGTGACGATCTCGCCGGGCTCCAGCGCCGTCTCGAACATGCCGGTGAAGAAGTCGTCGCCCGCGATCTCCCGCCGGTCGGTCCGCACCGTGGCCTTCAGCGCGACGACCGCGGCGGGGTAGTCGGCGGAGGGGTCGGCGTTGCAGATCGACCCGCCGAGCGTGCCCATGTTGCGCACCTGCCGGTCGCCGATGCCCTCGGCGAGGCTGGCCAGCGCCGGGATGACGCGCTGCACCGTCTCGGAATGGGCGACCTCAGCGTGGCGGGTAAAGGCGCCGACCGTCAGGCCGCCGGTCTCCTCCCGGATGCCCTGAAGCTCCGGGATCTGGCCGAGGTCGATCAGATCGCTCGGCCGGGCGAGGCGCTGCTTGAGCGTCGGCAGGAGCGTCTGCCCGCCGCCCAGCAGCTTCGGGTCCTCGAACTGGCCGAGCAGGGCGACGGCGTCGGCGACGCTCTTGGGGCGGTGATAGGTGAAGGCGTACATGATGTCTCCTCCCTCTTACTCGGCCGCCTGGGCGGGGGTGTGGCGTCGGATCGCCTGCCAGACCCGCTCCGGGGTCGCCGGCATGTCGAGATGGGTGACGCCGTACTCGGACAGGGCGTGCACCACCGCGTTCATCACGGCGGCCGACGCGCCGATGGTCCCGGCCTCGCCGCAGCCCTTCACGCCCAGCGGGTTGTGCGTGCAGGGCTGGTCCTCGTGGTAGCGGACCGTGAAGGACGGCACGTCGTCCGCCCGCGGCATGCAATAGTCCATGTAGGAGCCGGTGATGAGCTGACCCGACTCCTCGTCATAGACGCAGTTCTCGTAGAGCGCCTGTCCGATGCCCTGGACCAGCCCGCCATGGACCTGCCCCTCGACAATCAGCGGGTTGATGACGCGCCCGAAATCGTCCACGGCGGCGAAGCTGACCACCTGCACCACGCCGGTGTCGGGGTCGATCTCCACCTCGCAGACGTGGCAGCCGTTGGGGTAGGTGAAGTTCTTCGGGTCGTAGAAGGCCTGCTCGTCCAGCCCCGGCTCCAGCTCGTCGAGTGGGAAGTTGTGTGGGACGTAGGCCTGCAGGGCGATGTCGCCGATGGTCAGGGCCTTGTCGGTGCCCGCCACGACGAAGCGCCCGTCCTTGGCCTCGATGTCGGCCTCCGCGGCCTCCAGCATGTGGGCGGCGATCTTCTTGGCCTTGCGCTCCACCTTGTCCATCGCCTTGACGATGGCCGACCCGCCGACCGCCAGGGAGCGGGAGCCGTAGGTGCCCATGCCGAAGGGGATCTTGCTGGTGTCGCCGTGGACGATCTCCACATTCTCGATGGGCACGCCGAAGCGTTCGGAGACGAGCTGCGCGAAGGTCGTCTCGTGTCCCTGCCCATGGCTGTGGGAGCCGGTGAAGACCGTCACCGAGCCGGTCGGGTGGAAGCGCACCTCCGCCGATTCGTACAGTCCGGCCCGCGCGCCGAGCGCGCCGGCGATGTTGCTGGGGGCGATGCCGCAGGCCTCGATGTAGGTGGCGAAGCCGATGCCGCGCAGCTTGCCGCGCCGGGCGGACTCGGCCTTGCGCGCCGCGAAGCCGTCGTAGTCGACCAAGGGCAGGGCGATGTCCAGATTTTTGGCGAAGTCGCCGGTGTCGTACTGGAGCGCCACCGGGGTCTGGTAGGGCATGGCGCTGGCCGGCACGAAGTTGCGACGGCGCAGCTCCGCCTTGTCGATGCCCGTCTCGGCGGCGGCGACCTCGACCAGCCGTTCGATCAGGTAGCAGGCCTCCGGCCGCCCGGCGCCGCGATAGGCGTCCACCGGCACGGTGTTGGTGAAGACCGCCTTGACCTCGGCGTAGATCGCCGGGGTCTTGTACTGGCCGGCCAGCAGCGTGGCGTAGAGGTAGGTCGGGATCGAAGGCGCGAAGGTCGACAGATAGGCGCCCATGTTGGCGATGGTCGCGACGCGCAACGCCAGGAAATTGCCGTCCTTGTCCATCGCCAGCTCGGCGTGGCTGACATGATCGCGGCCGTGGGCGTCGGTCAGGAAGCTCTCGGAGCGCTCGGCGGTCCACTTGACAGGGCGCCCGACCTTCTTCGCCGCCCAGGTGACGACGGCCTCCTCCCCGTAATGGAAGATCTTGGAGCCGAAGCCGCCGCCGACGTCGGGGGCGACGACACGCAGCTTGTGCTCCGGAATACCCAGCACGAAGGCGCCCATCAGCAGGCGGATGACGTGCGGATTCTGGCTGGTGGTGGTCAGCGTGTGCTCGCCGGTCGCCCGATCGTACTCGCCCAGCGCCGCCCGCGGCTCCATCGCGTTGGGGATAAGGCGCTGGTTGATCAGGTCGAGCTTCGCCACATGGGCCGCCTGCGCGAAGGCCGCGTCCACCGCCGCCGCGTCGCCCAGATGCCAGTCGAAGCAGAGGTTGCCGCCGACGTCGTCGTGGACCAGCGGCGCGCCGCCCTCCAGCGCTTTCAGCGAGGTCACCGCCGCCGGCAGTTCCTCGTAATCGACCATCACCAGCTCGGCGGCGTCCTTTGCCTGCTCGCGCGTCTCGGCGATCACCACGGCGACGGCGTCGCCGACGTAGCGCGCGCGGTCGCGGGCGATCGGGAAGTGCGGCGGCTCCTTCATCGGGGAACCGTCCTTGGAGTGGATCTGCCAACCGCAGGGCAGGCTGCCGACCTTGTCGGCCTCCATGTCGGCACCGGTCAGCACGGCGATCACCCCGGGGGCCTGCATGGCCTCGGCCGCGTCGATGCCGGTGATGCGGGCGTGGGCGTAGGGGGACCGGACGAAGACCGCGTGGGTCTGGCCGGGTCGGTGGATGTCGTCGGTGTAGGAGCCGCGCCCGGTCAGGAAGCGCGCATCCTCGCGCCGGCGCACGGAAGCGCCGATGCCGTTGGGGTTCGCCATCTTCGTGTTCCTCCCATGAGAGCCTTTTTCCGACCGTTATTCGGCGGCGGCCTTCATCGTGCCGCCCTGCATCGCTTCCGCCCCGGCCATCACCGCCTTGACGATGTTGTGGTAGCCGGTGCAGCGACAGATGTTGCCCTCCAGACCTTCGCGGACCTCATGCTCGCTGGGGGAGGGGTTGGCCGTCACCAGATCGACGGCGCTCATGACCATGCCCGGCGTGCAGAAGCCGCATTGCAGGCCGTGATGCTCGCGGAAGGCCGCCTGCATCGGGTGCAGCGTGCCGTCGGCCGCCGCCAGACCCTCGATGGTGGTGACCGCGGCGCCGTCGGCCTGGGCCGCCAGCATGGTGCAGGACTTCACCGACCGCCCGTCGATGTGGACGACGCAGGCGCCGCACTGGCTGGTGTCGCAGCCGACATGGGTGCCGGTCAGGCCGAGCTGGTCACGGAGGAAGGTGACCAGCAAGGTCCGCTCCTCCACCTCGCGCGAGACCGCCTTTCCGTTGACGGTCATGGAAACGGTACACGGCATCCGCTGTCCTCCCATTGTTGGTGACGTTCTGTTGCCCCGACCTTCGCGACGCTTCGTTCGACGGCTCTTCCAAATCTGCGGGATAAAGTGTGGTTCAGGACCAACCGGAACAAGGATAGGGGGGCATCGTCCTATCCGGTCAAGACGCCGTTCGGCCTCCTCCGAAGGGAGAGTGCGTGTGCCGAACCGCCGCGTTTCTTTCGGATCCTACGGACTGGCGGACCCACCGCCCGCAAGTTAGGATACCCAACAATCCGGCGCAAACCAAAGCGTCTTACGAACGATCCGAGACGGACAGCCTTTTGGGAGGGAAGTAGAATGAAGCGTTTCCTGGCCACGGTCGGCGTCTGCATGCTCACCGCGCTGCCGGCCCAGGCCGAGCAGTTCGTCACCGTCCTGACCGGCGGCACCAGTGGCGTCTATTACCCGCTGGGCGTCGCGCTGTCGGGCATCTACGGCAAGGCCATTCCGGGTGCCAAGGTCACGGTCCAGGCGACCAAGGCCTCGGTGGAGAACCTGAACCTCCTCCAGTCGGAGCGCGGCGAGATCGCCTTCTCGCTCGGCGATTCGCTGAGCGGCGCCTGGAAGGGCGACGAAGAGGCCGGCTTCAAGACTAAGCTGACCAAGCTGCGCACCGTCGCCGCCATCTATCCCAACTACATTCAGATCGTGGCGAGCAAGGATTCCGGCGTGAAGACGCTGGCCGACCTGAAGGGCAAGCGCGTGTCGGTCGGTGCGCCGAAGTCGGGGACGGAGTTGAACGCCCGCGCCATCTTCACCGCCGCCGGGCTGGGCTACAAGGACTTCGCCAAGACCGAGTATCTCCCCTTTGCCGAATCGGTGGATCTGATCAAGAACCGGCAGCTCGACGCGACGTTGATCTCCGCGGGCCTCGGCGTGGCGGCGATCAAGGATCTGGCGACCTCACAGGACATCACCATCGTGTCGATCCCGGCCGACGTGATCCAGAAGGTTGGCGACCCGGCCTACATCGCCGAGACCATCCCGGCCAACAGCTACAGCGGCCAGAGCGAGCCGGTGCCGACCGCGGCGGTGCGCAACCTGCTGGTCACCCACGCCGGCGTGTCGGACGACGCGGTCTATGCGATGACCAAGGCGATGTTTGAGAATCTCGACGCGATGGCCGCGGCCCACGCCGCCGCCAAGCAGATCAAGTTGGACGCGACCACCATCCAGTCGCCGGTGCCGCTGCATCCGGGCGCCGAGAAGTTCTACAAGGAAAAGGGTCTGATGTAAGCGCGCCCCGTCGCCCCGGGAATCCCGTGCGATGAGCGCATCCTCCCAAGACGCGGACAACAAGATCCGCCAAGCCATCGACCGTGAGAACCCCTCCACGGTCGTGGCCTTCGAAGGCGTGGCGGGCAAGGCCGTCTTCGCCATCGCGGTGGCCTTCTCGGTGTTCCAGATCTGGACGGCGGCGTTCAACCCGCTGTCCAGCATGGTCGTCCGCTCGGTCCATGTCGGCTTCCTGCTGCTGATGACCTTCACGCTGTTCGGCTTCCGGCAGGACGCGGAGCGGCGCAGCGTGCCCTGGTACGACTGGCTGCTCGGCCTCGGCGCCTTCGCGCTGGGTCTCTACCATTACGTGTTCGAGGTCGACCTGATCCAGCGGGCGGGCGATCCGAGCATCACGGATCTCGTCGTCGGGGCCGTCACCGTCGCCCTGGTGTTCGAGGCCGCCCGGCGCATCATGGGATGGGCGCTGCCGATCATCTGCGGCGTCTTCATCCCCTACGCTCTGTTCGGACGGCATCTGCCCTTCGGGCTGGCCCACCGCGGCTACGACATCGATCAGGTCATCGACAATCTGTACCTGTCGACCGAGGGCATCTACGGCACGCCGACTTTCGTCTCGGCGACCTTCATCTTCCTGTTCATCCTGTTCGGCGCCTTCCTGGAGCGCGCCGGCATGATCAAACTGTTCAACGACGTGTCGCTGGGCCTCGTCGGCTCCTCCAAGGGCGGGCCGGCGAAGGTGGCGGTCGTCTCCTCCGGCTTCATGGGGACGATCAACGGCTCGGGCGTGGCGAACGTGCTGACCACCGGCCAGTTCACCATCCCCCTGATGATGCGCTTCGGCTACCGCCCGGCCTTCGCCGGGGCGGTCGAGGCCACGGCCAGCATGGGCGGGCAACTCATGCCGCCGGTCATGGGGGCGGCCGCCTTCATCATGGCCGAGACCATCGGCGTTCCCTTCAGCGACATCGCCATCGCCGCGGCGATCCCAGCCATTCTCTATTTCGGCAGCGCCTTCTGGATGGTCCATCTGGAGGCGGGCAAGCGCAACCTCGTCGGTTTGCCGAAGGATCAGTGCCCCAGCGTGTCCCGCGCGCTGGTCGAGGGCTGGTACCTGATCCTGCCGCTGGCGGCGCTGGTCTATCTGCTGTTCTCCGGCTTCACGCCGCTGTTCGCGGGGGTGATCGGCATCGCGTCGACCATCGCGCTGATCCTCGGTACGACAATCGTCGGCTCCATCGGGCCGATGGCGCTGCGCGTCGCCTTCTGGGTGGTTCTGGGTCTCGTCGCGGCGGCGCTGTGGAGGATGGGCTGGCGGACGGAGCATCTGGCCTTCGCCATCGTCGGGCTTCTGGTCATCCCCTGCCTGATCGTAAGAGGCGGGCGGGAGACGCTGGCCATGCTGGTGAACAGCCTCGCGGACGGCGCCAAGAACGCCGTTGGCGTTGGCGTGGCCTGCGCGCTGGTGGGGGTGCTGATCGGCATGCTGACGCTGACCGGTCTGGCCTCGAGCTTCGCCGGAACGATTGTTCAGCTTTCCGGCGGCAACCTGCTGGTCGCGCTGATCCTTACCATGCTGGCCTGCATCCTGCTGGGCACCGGACTGCCGACGACGGCCAACTACATCGTCACGGCGGCCATCGCGGCGCCAGCTCTGCTGCAGATGGGCGTGCCGCTGATCGTGTCGCACATGTTCGTCTTCTACTTCGGCATCATGGCCGACCTGACGCCGCCGGTGGCGCTGGCGGCGCTGGCGGCCTCGTCGATCTGCCGGGCAGGACACATGCAGGTCGGCTGGATCGCCACCCGGATCGCCATGGCCGGCTATGTCGTGCCCTTCATGGCGGTCTATTCCCCCGCACTGATGCTCCAGACCACCGATCCGCTGGCCGTCGCCTACGTCCTGATCAAGGCGCTGATCGCCATCGGGCTGTGGGGAGCGGCGACCATCGGCTTCTTCTGGACGCCTCTCAACCTGGTGGAGCGGGTGTTCGCGGCGGCGGCGGCCTTCCTGTTCGTCGTGGCGCTTCCGGTGACCGACGAGACCGGATTCGTCATGACGGCGGCCTTCCTGCTGTGGCAGCGCCATCGCCTGCGCCGCGTGGGGCGGAGCAGCGCCCCGGCATGAGTGCAGCGTTATGCCTGTCGGCGCTCGGCGGGGCGGCTCTGGCCGCCCTGCCGGGTTCCGCCTTCACCCTGTCCTGGACCCATTCGGTGGAGAAGACCGAATGGCGGGAGGAGTGGCGCATCGCGGACGGACGTCTCGTCCTGACCGAAGCCCGCGTGAAGGGGGGCGGCGCCGGGATGGAGCCGCCCGCGGGCGCCCGCTTGGCCGCTGGCTGGTGGGTCTGGGTGCCGGCAGTGCCGCCGTTGGAACGGGTGGTCCTGGCCGCTTCCTCCTTCGCACCGGACCACACACTGTGCGCGGGCGGAGCGTGCCGTCCGCTTCACGGCTGGATCGGCGGGCCGGTCCCGAGTCCCCTCGAACTCAAGCCCTGCGGCTAGAGACACGTTATTCACGCACGGCCGATAAGGAAATTCCGAAGGGGCGTTCCGGCTTGGCTTAGCCCTTTCGGAGACGCATACTTCAGTAACTGATATTACAGATGAATGCGTGTTATGACCGACGCCCGACCGACCCGACATCGCCCCACCGGTTCCCTGACCGCCCCTTTGGCCGCCCTGGCGGGCCTCGCCGCCGCCGGACTGCCGGGGTTGGCCCTGGCGGCGGAGGCAACGGGCGCACCACATCTCGACGGGCGTGACCTGAATGTCTTCTGGGTAATTCCCTTCGTCGGGATTCTGCTGTCCATCGCCCTGATGCCGCTGCTGGCGCCGTCGTTCTGGCACCATCATTTCGGCAAGGTCGCCGCCGGTTGGGCCATCGCCTTCCTGCTGCCCTTCGCGTTGACCTTCGGGGCCAGCCTCGCTACCTACGAGCTGCTGCACACCCTGCTCCTCGAATACATTCCCTTCATCGTGCTGCTGACCGCTTTGTTCACGGTGGCGGGCGGCGTGCGGATCTGCGGAACGCTGGTGGGAACGCCGCTGGCGAACACGCTGGGGCTGGGGCTGGGCACGCTGCTGGCGAGCCTCATGGGAACGACCGGCGCCTCGATGCTGCTGATCCGGCCGCTGATCCGCGCCAACGAGCACCGGCGGCACAAGGTGCACACCGTCGTCTTCTTCATCTTCCTGGTGTCCAACGTCGGCGGCTCCCTGACGCCGCTGGGCGATCCGCCGCTGTTCCTCGGTTTCCTAAAGGGGGTCGGCTTCTTCTGGCCGACCGTCCACCTGTTCTGGCCGATGGTTCTGGTAGCCGGCTGCCTGTTGGCGATCTATTTCCTGGTCGACCTCTACCTGCACACTAAGGACCCCGGTAAGCATCCGCTGATCGAGGGCGTGCATGAGCGGGAGCCGGTGCGCATCGAGGGGGCGGTCAACCTGCTCCTGCTCGTCGCCATTGTCGGCGCGGTGCTGCTGAGCGGCGTCTGGCATCCGGGGGTGGGGGTGGAGATCTATCACATCCAGGTGCCGCTGGAGACGATCGTCAGCAACCTGCTGCTTCTCGGCATCACCGGTGTGTCGCTGGTGCTGACCAGCGCGCGCAGCCGCCGCCTGAACGCCTTCACCTGGGGGCCGATCCTGGAGGTGGCGAAGCTGTTCGCGGCGATCTTCCTGACCATCATCCCGGCCATCGCCATCCTGCGGGCCGGCACCGATGGCGCGCTGGGCGCCATCATCGCGGCGGTGAACCAGGACGGCCAGCCGGTGCCGGCGGCCTACTTCTGGGCGGCGGGCATCCTGTCGAGCTTCCTCGACAACGCACCGACCTACCTGATCTTCTTCAACACCGCGGGCGGCGACGCGCAGGTGCTGATGACCGACCTCGCCGTGACCCTGGCGGCCATTTCGGCGGGTGCCGTGTTCATGGGCGCCAACACCTACATCGGCAACGCGCCGAACTTCATGGTCAAGGCCATCGCGGAGGAGCGCGGCGTGGCGATGCCGAGCTTCTTCGGCTACATGCTGTGGTCCTTCGGCATCCTGGTGCCGCTGTTCGTCCTGGTGACCTGGGTGTTCTTCGTCTAGGTCCCCCCACAAAAGGCCGGCGGGCGGCGGCGAAGTGCCGCCTGCCGCCCTTGTGCGCCCTCAATGGGACATCAGGACCGGGGTGGTAAGGTTCGACAGTACCGTGCGCGTCGCTCCGCCCAGCACCATCTCGCGCAGACGGGAGTGGCCATAGGCCCCCATCACCAGCAGATCGCCGCCCAGGCTGCGATGACTGTCCAGAATGATCTCCCCGACATCGCCGCCCTGGAAAATGCTGGCTTGGTGCTGGCTGCGAACACCGTGGCGCTCCAGCCAGATCATCAGGTCGCGGCCGCTGTCCAACGCATGGCCCGGCGGGTCGATGGTAACCACCGTGACCCGTTCCGCAGCCGTGAGGAAGGGCAGGGCGTTGCGCACGGCGCGCCCGGCTTCCCGCGTGTTCTTCCAGGCCACCACCACATGGCGGCCGATCTCCGTCCGGGGCGGGAAGTTGAAGGGAAGTACCAGGGTCGGGCAGGAACTGGTCAGCGGAAGGCGGTCCGGCACCTGGAGCATCACCCGATCACCGAGGTCGTCGCCGTGGCTCTGGCTCACGATGGCGAGGTCGGCGTAGGCGGCGCGGGCGGCCAGCAACTCCACATGGTCCCCTTCGTCTACCGTCCAGGAATAGGAGCAGTCCTTCAGCGCCGACCGGACCTCCTGTTCGATCTGTCCGGCCTTCTCGTGGGCGATGGCCGTGGCCTCGGCGATGTAGGCGTAGGAGGCGGCGCGTCCGGTCACCGCAGGCGGCATCGAAACCGGCGTGGCCACGAACAGCACCTCGACAAAGGCGGAGAAGCGCTTTGCGAGTCCGACCGCGACCTCAAGCCGCTGTGTGTGGCGGTCGTCGTTCGACATGTGCAGCAGGATCGTCTTGATCGGCATGGTCTCGCTCGCAGGTTTCGAACCGGATGACCGGCCCTCCATAGGTAATGTTTGTTGAGCCAATCTGGCAACGATCCAGCTAACGGCTGGCGAGGCCGGTGCGCCCGCCCGCGCCGTGGTCGGGAGTGAGGCCGGAGATTTCCAGAAGCAGCTTGCTCAGGATCGCGTCGGCGAAGGCGTCGAAGCTGACCGCGGGGACCAGGAAAGCGCCGGGTCCGCCGATCACATGCTCCTCGTAATAGCCGTCGAGGTTCGTCGGCGCCGCCCCACCCCAGGGATTGGGCCGGTCGTTCAGGATCGGCAGGCCGTTGATGGTGATCCCGGCGGCGACCGCCTCGTCGCGCGCCCATTGCACGGGACGGCCGCGGTTGTTGACCCCGTCGCCCGACACGTCGATGACCCGCCGTGTCCCTTCGAATCCGTTGTCGTTGAACAGGCGGGCGCTGAAGTCGATGGCCGCGCTGATCGAGGTCCACTGCGCACTCAGCGTGGGCGATTCGGCGATGGAGGAGGCGAAGGCCTCGACGCTGCCGTGGTCGCTCAGCAAGGTCCAGGGCACGGTGATCCGCTGGAAGCTGTCTCCGGCCCATTCGACGTAGGTGACGGCGATGCGTCCGAAGGGACCGCCACGGATTGCCGCTTGTATCTTCGGGTCGGTAAGGGCGGCGACGTAGCCCTCGCGCTGGAGGCGGCCTTCCTCCGCATCCACGCTGCCGGACACGTCCACGGCCAGCACCAGTTCCAGATCGACCGGCGTGTCGGCCAGGACCGGCACACCCGCCCCGCCGGCCACAAGAACCGCGACGGCCACCCCCGCCAGACGCCACGAACCGTCCATGCCGTGTCTCCCCCGCGGATGTTTTCGCCCACACCCCTCAAGAAAAGAGATCGCCGCGCGGCCACGGCAAGGGGCCCTGTGCACGAGACGTTGACGGACGGGCGTAGCCGCTCCACCTCTCCACCCCATGCCGACCGATTTTCCCATCGAATTTCCGCCAACGTTTCCCGCCCGCCCGCTGTTTCTCGGCAGCGAGATCTACCGGGGCTCCAGCTACGGCGCGAAGCACCCGCTGGCCATCCCGCGGGTGTCCACCGCCATCGACCTCAGCCGCGCCATGGGCTGGCTGCCCGACGTGGTCTACCGCGACAGCCCGCTGGCGACGCCAGGAGAACTGGGCCGCTTCCACAATCCGGACTACATCGCCGCCCTCCACCGCGCGGAGGCGGACCAGCGGGTGGATGCCGAAACGGGGGAGCGCCACAACCTCGGCCGGCTGGAAAATCCCATCTTTCCGGAAATGTACCGCCGCCCTGCGATCAGCACCGGTGCCGCCATCCTGGCCGGGCGCCTGCTGGCGGAGGTGCCCGCCGGCATCGTCTACAGCCCTGCCAGCGGCACCCACCATGCCCGTCCGGGGCGAGCCAGCGGCTTCTGCTACCTCAACGCACCGGTGCTGGGCATCCTGGCTCTGCTCGATTCCGGGATCGAGCGGGTGCTCTACGTGGACCTCGACGCCCACCACGGTGACGGGGTGGAAGACGCCTTCGCCGACGACGACCGTGTGCTGACCCTGTCGGTTCATGAGGATGGGCGCTGGCCCTTCACCGGCAAGGCGGAGGATCGTCCTGGCGCTCTGGCTTTCAATCTGCCGGTCCCGCCGGCGTTCAACGACACCGAGATGGATTACCTTCTGGAGACGGTGATCCTGCCGCTGGGGCAAGCGTTCCGCCCCCAGGCGCTGGTCATCCAGACCGGAGCCGACGCGCTCGCCGAAGACCCGCTGAGCCGGCTGGAACTGTCGAACGGCGCGCTGTGGCGGGCGGTGGAGGCGTTGATGGGGCTGGCGCCGCGCCTGATGGTGGTTGGGGGCGGGGGCTACAATCCTTGGTCCGTCGGGCGCTGCTGGGCAGGGATCTGGGCGGTGCTGAACGGCATCGACCCGGTGGTGCCGCCGACACCTCAGGCGGAGGACGTGCTGCGGGCGCTGACGTGGTCGCGCGCCGCCGGGCGCAACCCGCCGGAGCATTGGTTCACTACGCTCGCCGACGCGCCGCGTCCCGGCCCACTGCGCGACGAGGTGCGTCGCGTTGCCGCTGCGGCAATCACGAAGATGGTCCGTACTGGATAATCTTTGGAAAGTTTTTCATTCACGTATGTCACGCAGTTGACGTATCGGGACGAATCGGACAGCCTGATTCGCGCGACTCGTGCTGTCCGCTGGCCAATTCGATGATTCACGCCATACCGGGAGCCGGAGAGGGAGAGGGGCAGGCCGCCGATGTCCAACACCACCTTGCTCCTGCTGACCATCGCCGCGATGATGCTGGCCGCGGTGCCGGTCGCCATGATGCTGAAGCGTTTTCTGCCCGACTTTCTTCATCGCTCCGCAGGCATCGACCAGCTTGAGAACCGCATCTACGTCCTGCATTCGGAGATTCACGAGCTTCAGGACCGGGTGAACGGCAAGGTGCAGCGGCGCAACCATGCGTCCGCCGAGAAGCACCGCGCCGAAACCGAAAACCGCAAGATGGAGCGGGCGATCGCGGAAATCGCCCTCCAGCCGCCCGTGTTCGTGCACGAGGTGGGCGACCCCCAGGCCGGCCTGTCGAAATTCCTGGTGAACGTCGCCCAGGAAAAAGCCTCCTCCGGCGGTGACAAGTCCCAGGTCAACCCGATCTGGCGCTGTGCCAATGTGGCGGAGGTTTGGGCGTCCAACGCGGAGGAGGCCAAGCAACTCGTCGAGGTGGCGTTTCCCTTCAAGATGGGCTTCACCAAGGCGTTCCAGAAGACGCAGGGCCGCCTCAACCCCGCCCGCATCAAGGCACCCGCGTCATGATGATCAACTTCCTCATCATTCTCGGGATCATCGCCATTGGGGCATGGCTGGGGAATGTGCTGCTCGCGGTCGATGCTCAGGTGGCGCAAAGCCGCAGCCGGATGCGCGCCGCCAAGGATTCCATCGGCAAGCTGGAAGCGACGATCCGCCGGCTCCAGCGCGAGGAGGAGAGCCTCGTCAAGGAGATCGACGAGTGCATGGCCGACACTGTCGAGGCTCGGCGCAAGCAGTCGGACATCCAGCGACGCCTGTCCGAGGCGCAGACCAAGCAGCGGCCCCAACTCCTGATCCTGACCGACCGCCGAAATCCGAACGACAAGGAATGGCTGGTGACCGTCGTCAACACACAGATCGGCGAGATCGACGCCCTGCACCCTCTGGCCGTCGAATGGGCGCGCGGACGCGACTATCTCGTCTGGGCCGAGAGCGACCGGGAAGCCGGGGAGCGCGCCATCCGCCGCTTCAGCGCCCGACCTGGCTACCAGATCAAGCAGGTCAAGCCATTGACCAAGGACATCTACACCACCGCCATCGACCGGACGGCGGCGTAACGCCGTCGAAGAGGCCGCTGGACAGCCGCACATCGCGGCGGCATCGTCCAAGCTCTGAACGTCAAGGAATGGGTTGGTCGCGATGATCGGACGGGCTGTGCGTGGCCTTTTGGGCGGGCTTCTGATGGGGGCCGCGATTCTGCTGTCGGCCTTGCCGGCGGCGGCGTTGGAGAGCTTCGCGCGCTCCTCCCTGACCGTCGAGACGCCGGGCGGCGGCAAGTACCGCTTCGATGTGGAACTGGCGGAAACCCCGGCGCAGCAGGCGCAGGGGCTGATGTTCCGCGAAAAGATGGCCGCCGACTCCGGCATGCTGTTCATCTACGACCGCCCGCAGCCGGCCAGCTTCTGGATGAAGAACACGCTGATCCCGCTCGACATGATCTTCATCGGCACGGACGGCCGGATCGTGAACATCCAGGCCAACGCCGTCCCGCAATCGCTGGACGCGGTGAACTCCGCCGGTCCGGTGAAGGGCATTCTGGAGATCAACGGCGGCATGAGCGCGCGTCTGGGGATCCGTCCGGGCGACCGGGTGGCGCACGCGGCGTTCGGCACCGCAAAGTGACGGCGCCGCGGCGCTAACGAGCCTCATCGGGCAACCCGAAGGCGGTCAGGAGGAGCCGGGCGGCCTCCTCAGGGGGCGTGGAGGCGCCGCTCACCACGATGCAGGCGCGCGGGTGCAGCCACATCCGCAAGGCGCGCCGCACCCCACCGACGAACGGCGGCTGGTCCTCCAGCACCGCCGCGGGCGTGCCCTGCCGCGCCAGCCGGACGGCGCCAAGGGCGACGAGTCCGGCGTCCCCTCCCACCCCGATCAGGCCGCCCGGCCGCCGCTCCGCGACGATCCGCGCGAGCGCGAGGATGGAAGTGCCGGTGTGGCGCTTGGCGAGGTCGATCTGGCCGATGCCCGGGTGCAGCGCCGCCCGCAACAATCCTCCCCCCATGGGGGCCATGACGTCGAGCCCATATCCACGCCGCCGCAGGGCATCGGCCAGAGCCACAGCGGCGCGTCCGGCCGGGGTGTCGTCCAGCCCGGACACGAAGACGGCGAGACGGGGCGGGGGCGGGGGCGGGGAGGAGGTGTTCAAGGAAGGAGTGGCCGACGCGGTCGAAGGGGGCGGCATCATACGGAAGGTCCACCCTGCGGGATAGATGCGGCAGCGTCTTGCCGTCCGCTCAGGGTTCGTGTATTCCACTGCGCGACGTCGGGGCGTAGCGCAGTCTGGTCAGCGCGCCAGTTTTGGGTACTGGAGGCCCCCGGTTCGAATCCGGGCGCCCCGACCAACGAAATTCGAACGATGCACACGCACGTATCAGAGGAGATGCCGCGTCATGAAGGTCCGGATCTACCAGCCGAGCAAAGCGGCCACTCAGTCCGGGCGTGCCAAGACGCATCGTTGGTTGCTCGAGTACGAGATCGAAACCCCGCGCCGTCCGGAGCCGCTGATGGGCTGGATCAGCTCCGGCGATACGCTGAACCAGGTGCGCATCGGTTTCGAGACGTCGGAGGAGGCGGTCGCCTTCGCCCAGCGCAAGGGCTGGGACTATACGGTCCAGGATGCGCCGGTGCGCCGCGTCCGTCCGCGCAACTACGCCGACAACTTCCGTATGGACCGTCCGCGATTCTGATCCGGACCGGGGCCCCATAGCTCAGTTGGATAGAGCAATCGCCTTCTAAGCGATAGGTCGCAGGTTCGAATCCTGCTGGGGTCGCCACCTTTCTCCGCAGCACCATTCCTCCAGCACCATCGTGGGCCGTCCGCTGGTCATCATCAGCGGACCCTCTGTCGATTCTCAAAAACGGTCAACATAGTTATCCCCATATCCCCATTGCCGTAGGCCAAAGCGATGTGAAGCCTATGGTTGCGGTGTAACGCTGACGATGTGCAGTGTATCCAATGGTTTCGCGTCGCGATGACCACGCCCAATTTGAGGGCATGGAGACAAGTTAACGCCACCCCAACGGGCTTCGAGATTCATCCACAAAGTTATCCACAGAAAATAGGGATAACTCGAAAGCGTGTGCGTGAGGCGGGGCTAAGGCGTTCTCATGCTCCACCGCCGTAACCATCTACCGCAAGGAACGGTCTCCGTGCCGGTGGCGTTTCTCGGGGCGCTTGATCAATCCCACGCCGTTTGGCGTCAGTATGAGGTGATGTCTTGGTGGGTTGGGTCGTCAGAACGCTTCTGCTGTGTTTCGTGGTCGGGTTGGTTCTGTCCTTTCTGGACATCAATCCGGCCAGCATCCTGACCAACAGTTGGGCTACCATCCAGGACATCGCCCGCCTTGCCGCGGACATGTTCCATTGGGCGCTGCCCTATATCCTGATCGGAGCGGTGATCGTCGTTCCGCTGTCCGTCATTGGAGCGCTCATGCGTTGGACGCGCACGCGGCACCGCCCGTAACGCAATCCCAATCTCCATCGCCCGCAAAAGAAAAAACCGGAGATCCAGTGGATCTCCGGTTAAGTGAATACAGGGAGGGTTAGAGACAAGGACTGTTTAACTGTTCGGGCGACCCGCTTCGTTGATCTGCATCAATCTGCGATAATTTTATCGATACGCTGCAACCGGACCGACTTTGACTTTGGACAAAAAAATAGCCGAGGGTTCCATTGGAACCCCCGGCATAGGCGAATACAGGGAGGGTTAGAGACAAGAGCTTTCTACCTCTTCCCGCCCCGGGCTACGTTGACATAGATCAAACACTTTTCGCATTGCAGCGAAGGTTTAGCGTCTTACTTATGCGTGTGTCCGTAGAGAACCGAAGGATCGGTTTCAACGTCTTGAATGATGGTGAGCTTCCCATCACGCAGCGCGCGGTAGAAGCAGCTGCGCCGTCCGGTGTGGCAGGCCACGCCGTCCTGTTTCACGATCACCAGCAGGGTGTCGCCGTCGCAATCGACGCGGAAGTCCTTCAGCCGCTGCATCTGGCCGGAGGTCTCGCCCTTGCGCCACAGCCCCTTGCGGGATCGCGACCAATAGCAGACGCGCCCTGTGCGCAGCGTTTCCAGAACGGCGTCGCGGTTCATCCAGGCCATCATCAGGATCTCGCCGGTTCCCTCGGCCTGGGCGATGGCGGGAACCAGCCCGTCGGCGTTGAAGGCGATGGCGGCGATCACGTCATCGAACGAGGGCTCGACTGAGGCCCCGGGCGCGGTGGCGTCCGTCATGATGTTCAATCCTCGTGTGTGTGCTCGTCGGGACCCGCCCTTTACAGGGCGGCCCTCAGGCGGGCGAAGGCGCCGTCCAGGTCGCGGATGAGATCGTCCACGTCCTCCAGCCCGGCGTGCAGGCGCAGCATGGTGCCGGGTTCGGTCCAGCGGGTCGCCGTGCGGATGGCGGCCGGGCGCGCCGGCAGGATCAGGCTTTCGAACCCGCCCCAGCTGTAACCCAGCCCGAACAGTTCCAGGGAGTTCAGCATCGCCGACAGGGCCGGCTTCGGCACTGCGTTCATGACGATGGAAAACAGGCCGGAGGAGCGTCCGATGTCGCGCTTCCACAGCTCATGGCCTGGGCATTCGGGGAAGGCCGGATGCAGGATGCGCGTGACCTCGGGCTGCTTCGACAGCCACTCGGCCAGGGCGAGCGCGCTTGCCTCGTGCTGCTTCAGACGGACGGACAGGGTGCGCAGGCCGCGCAGCCCAAGATAGATGTCGTCCGGTCCGGCGCAGGTTCCCGTCCGCGTGGCAGCCTTCTTCACGGCCAGCCATTGCGCCTCGTTGGCGCAGGAGATCACGCCCAGCATCGCGTCGGCGTGGCCGACGATGTATTTGGTGGCCGAGTGGATCGACACGTCCACCCCGTGCCGCAGCGGCTGGAAGAAGAGGGGGGTGGCCCAGGTATTGTCGATCATCACCGTGGCGCCCACCGTCTTGGCCGCGGCGGCGATGGCGGGGACGTCCTGCACCTCGAAGGTCAGCGAACCCGGCGATTCGAGGAATACCACGCTGGTGTTCGGCTTCAGCAACCTGATGATGCCGGCGCCGATGGTGGGATCGAAATACTCGACCTCCACGCCGTAGGGGACGAGCGTGTCGTTGGCGAATCGGCGGGTCGGACCGTAGGCGCTGTCGGTGATCAGCACATGGTCGCCCGTCTTGGTGAAGGCGAAGAGCGCCGTGGCGATGGCGTTCAGGCCCGACCCGGTGTTGACGGAGCGGTAGGCTCCCTCAAGCTCCGCGATCGCCTGCTCGAAGGCCAGCGTGGTCGGAGTCCCGATGCGCCCATAGTTGATGCGGTCGAAAGGAGCTTGGTCACCCGCTTCCAGATCCTCCAGCGTCGGGAACAGCACCGTCGAGCAATGGTAGACCGGCGGATTCACGATTCCGTGATTCTCGCGCGGGCTGAGCCCGGCGTGCCCGAGGATCGTATCTTTTCGTGCGTCTTTCATGGGGCTTCCCGCAACAACAATGACGGAGGCCGCATCCTGACTTTCCAAGATGGACCCGACCGTCAAAGATTCTTTTCCCTAAGCCTCTGTAAGGGATAACCAAGCCAAATGCACGGCTTAAGGATGATTCGACAAGCCGGATGCGGTTGGTGCACTCTTGTCACACGCGCGTGTCCGCCATGCGGGCCGCGCAATGCATGAACCTAAGCGTAAAAACGCAAGAACAGGGTGGAGCTTAATATGAAATCGGGAATCCTCGCCGCTGCTGCCGCGGCCGTGGTGTTCGGCGCCGTGACCGGCGCCCAGGCCGGTCCGACGCTGGACGCCGTCAAGGGCCGCGGCTTCGTCCAGTGCGGCGTGAACGCCGGCCTTCCGGGCTTCGGCAACCCCGACAGCTCGGGCAACTGGACCGGTCTCGATGTCGATTACTGCCGCGCGGTCGCGGTTGCGCTGTTCAACGACCCCAACAAGGTCAAGTTCACCCCGCTGTCGGCCCAGCAGCGCTTCCCCGCCATCCAATCGGGCGAGGTCGATCTGCTGTCGCGCAACACCACCGTCACGCTGACCCGCGACACCTCGGTCGGCCTGAACTTCGCCCCGGTCACCTATTATGACGGCCAGGGCTTCATGGTGAACAAGAAGCTCGGCGTGAAGAGCGCCAAGGAGCTGAACGGCGCCACCGTCTGCGTCCAGGCCGGCACCACGACCGAACTGAATCTCGCGGACTATTTCCGCACCAACAACATGTCCTACAACCCGGTCGTCATCGAGTCGAACGACGAGGTGAACGCCGCCTACTTCGCCGGCCGCTGCGACGTGCTGACGACCGACGCGTCCGGCTTGGCCGGAACCCGCGCGGGCGTGGCCCCGGTTCCGGACGACCACATCATCCTCCCGGAGATCATCTCCAAAGAGCCGCTGGCCCCCGCCGTCCGTCACGGTGACGACCAGTGGTTCGATGTGGTGAAGTGGACCGTCTATGCCACCATCCAGGCCGAAGAGATGGGCATCACCTCCAAGAACGTCGACGAGTTCGTGAACAGCAAGAACCCGGAGATCCAGCGCATCCTCGGCACCTCGCCGGGCATGGGCAAGGCGCTGGGCCTGGACGAGAAGTGGGCCTACAACGTGATCAAGACCATGGGCAACTATGGTGAGATCTTCGAGCGCAACGTCGGCATGAAGACCCCGCTGAAGCTGGAGCGCGGCCTGAACGCGCTGTGGACCAATGGTGGTCTGCAGTACGCGATGCCGATCCGCTGAGGACGGAAAGGGGGACCGCGGACCACAGGGAGGCCCGCGGTCCTTCCTTTTTTTGACGACGGGCGGGGCGGCCGCAGGGCGACAAGAATCATGCCCGTGCCGCAGGCCCGTTTGGGAGACGATATACGTGGCGCAAGTTGCGGCGGACGTTCGGGAGGCGGCCGGCGCCCTTACGCCATGCTGGTGAGGGGAGAGAACCGTGGCCAGCAAGACCCGGGACACCGCGCGCCCAAGCGCGCCTGGCGGTGTTTCATTTTCCCTCAGCGACCCGACGGTCCGTGCCGTGTTCTACCAGATTCTGGTGGTCGGCATCGTCATCGCGGTCGGCTGGTTCCTTATCCACAACACGCTCGACAACCTGTCGAAGCGGTCTATCGCGACAGGATTCGGATTCCTGGAGCGTGAGGCCTCCTTCGGCATCGGTGAGAGCCTGATCGACTATCATCCGCGGGACAGCTACGGCCGGGCCTTCCTGGTCGGCGTGCTGAACACGCTGAAGGTGTCGATCATCGGCGTCGTCCTGGCGACCGTGCTGGGCACGCTGATCGGCGTCGCCCGCCTGTCCAGCAACTGGCTGATCGCCAAGCTTGCCTCCACCTACGTGGAGATTGTCCGCAACATCCCGCCGCTGCTCCAGCTCTTCTTCTGGTACGCACTGGTCTCGGAAAGCATGCCGCCGGTGCGGCAGGCGCTGAACCCGATCCCCGGCGTGTTCCTGTCGCAGCGCGGCCTGTTCGTTCCGGTGCCCTCCGCCGACCCGGTGTGGGGCATGATGGCCTTCGCGCTCGCCATCGCCGTGATCGCCGTGGTCTTCCTGCGGCGCTGGGCCAAGGCCCGGCAGGAGCGGACGGGCCAGCCCTTCCCGATCGGATCGGCGAGCCTGGGTCTGCTCGTCGGTCTTCCGTTGATCGCCTACATCGCCGGCGGCGCGCCGACGGCGCTGGACGTGCCGAAGCTGCAGGGCTTCAACTTCGTCGGCGGTGTGGTCCTCACTCCGGAGTTCTTCGCGATCCTGGTCGGGCTGGTCGTCTACACCGCGGCCTTCATCGCCGAGGTGGTGCGCAGCGGCATCCTGGCGGTCAATTGGGGCCAGACGGAAGCCGCAAGGGCGCTGGGCATCGACAGCGGCAAGACGCTGCGGCTCGTCGTCCTGCCGCAGGCGCTACGGGTGATCGTGCCGCCGCTGACCAGCCAGTATCTGAACCTGACCAAGAACAGTTCTCTGGCGCTCGCCATCGGGTACCCGGATCTGGTGTCGATCGCCAACACGACGCTGAACCAGACCGGTCAGGCGATCGAGGGCGTGGCGATGATCATGGGCACCTATCTGGTCATCAGCCTGGGCATCTCGATCTTCATGAACTGGTACAACAAGCGCATCGCGCTGGTGGAGCGCTGACGGCCATGACAGACAACGTCCATACCGGCAACGTCCCTACCGGAAGCATCCCCGACGAGCGTCCGCCGTCCAACACCGTCGGCCCCGTGGCGTGGCTGCGCAACAACCTGTTCAACACCTGGTACAACGCGCTCCTGACCATCCTGATCGCCTGGCTGCTGTTCAAGGCGATCCCGCCGCTTCTCGACTGGCTGATCTTCAGCGCCAACAGCTTCGGCACGCCGCCCCAGGTGTGCCGGCAGGAGGGCGGCGCCTGCTGGACCTTCGTCAGCGAGAAGCTGCGCTTCGTCATGTTCGGCACCTTCCCGTACGACGAGCAGTGGCGGCCGCTGATCACTATCGTGATCATCATCGCGCTGGTGCTGGCGAGCTGCGACCGCCGTTTCTGGAAGCCCTGGCTGGCTCTCGTCTGGATCGCCGGCTTGACCGCGGTCGGCGTGCTGATGTGGGGCGGCGTGCTGGGCCTGACCTATGTCGAGAACACGCTGTGGGGCGGCCTGCCGCTGACGCTGATGCTCTCGGTGGTCGGCCTGTCCGTGGCCTTCCCGGCGTCGGTCCTGCTGGCGCTCGGCCGGCGCTCGCAGCTTCCCGCCATCCGGGTGATCTCGGTGACCTACATCGAGCTGATCCGAGGCGTGCCGCTGATCAGCCTGCTGTTCATGGCCTCGGTGATGTTCCCGCTGTTCCTGCCGACCGGCGTGAACTTCGACAAGCTGCTGCGCGCGCAGATCGCCTTCATCATGTTCGCCGCCGCCTATATGGCGGAGGCGATCCGCGGCGGTCTCCAGGCCATTCCGAAGGGCCAGTACGAGGCGGCCGATGCGCTGGGCCTGAACTACTGGCAGGCGATGGGCAAGATCATCCTGCCGCAGGCGCTCGCCATCTCCATCCCGCCGCTGGTGAACACCTTTATCAGCTTCTTCAAGGACACGTCGCTGGTCATCATCATCGGCCTCTACGACCTGCTGGGCACCGCCAAGGCGGCGCTGTCCGACCCGGCGTGGCGCGGCTTCTACCGCGAGGCCTACCTGTTCATCGGCGTGATCTACTGGGTGTTCTGCTACTCGATGTCCAAATACAGCCAAAAGCTCGAACGCGACCTGCGTCGCGGTCACCGTCGCTGAGGGAAGGGGAAAAGAGATGACCATGGCCCAAACCGCCGGCGCCGCGCGCAGCTTCCCGCAGGGGGAGCCGATCATCCAGTGCCGTGGAGTGCACAAGTGGTACGGCGAGTTCCACGTCCTGAAGAACATCGACCTGTCGGTCGCCAAGGGCGAGCGGATCGTGATCTGCGGCCCCTCGGGCTCCGGCAAGTCGACCATGATCCGCTGCCTGAACCGGCTTGAGGAGCACCAGAAGGGCTCTATCGTCGTCGACGGCATCGAGCTGACCGGCAACCTGAAGAACATCGAGCTGGTCCGCCGCGAAGTCGGCATGGTGTTCCAGCACTTCAACCTGTTCCCGCACCTGACCGTGCTGGAGAATTGCACGCTCGCCCCTATCTGGGTCCGCAAGAAGCCGAAGGCCGAGGCGGAGGAGATGGCGATGCGCTACCTGAAGCGGGTGCGCATTGCGGAGCAGGCGCATAAGTACCCCGGCCAGCTCTCCGGCGGGCAGCAGCAGCGCGTGGCGATCGCCCGCTCGCTGTGCATGAGCCCGAAGGTCATGCTGTTCGACGAGCCGACTTCCGCGCTGGACCCCGAGATGGTCAAGGAGGTGCTGGACGTCATGATCGGTCTGGCCGAGGACGGCATGACCATGCTCTGCGTGACGCACGAGATGGGCTTCGCCAAGTCGGTCGCCGACCGCGTCATCTTTATGGACCGCGGCGAGATCGTCGAGCAGAACACGCCCAATGAGTTCTTCAACCACCCGCAGTCGGACCGGACGAAGCTGTTCCTCAGCCAGATCCTGAACCACTGATGCTCATAACCGCGCCGGAACGGCTTGTTCCGGCGCGGTAAACCAGCGCAACCCGCAAGGAACGCTGGCGGGTTGCGCTGGTTTCGGGTTGAATGCAGTCCGTTCGTGCTGTTTGCCGCTATGCACAACGGAGCCTGCCTGATGGAGCTGCTGAGTCCCCGTCCCGGAATTGGCCAGATCAAGCCCTACCGTCCCGCCCGTCCACCGGAGGACGGCGCCGCCTGGGTCGATCTGTCGCTGACGGTCAATCCGCTGGGACCCGGCAAGAGAGCGCTCACCGCCTACCGCCATATGGCGGCGCAGATCCACCGCTATCCCGACTGGTCGCAGGACCGCCTGCGCCACGCCATCGCCCGGCGTTACGATCTGGACGCCGGCCACATCACCTGCGCCAACGGTTCCGACGAGATGATCCACCTCGTGACCCAGGCCTTCGCCGGACCGGGGGATGAGGTGCTGTGCCACGAGCACGGCTATCGCGGCTTCATGAAGGCGATCCGCGCCGCCGGGGCGACTCCGGTGATCGCCGCGGAACGCGATCTGGTCGTCGATGTCGAGGCGATGATCGACCGGGCGAACGAGAAGACGAAGCTCTGCTTCCTCGCCAACCCGAACAACCCCACCGGCACCTACATTCCGTCCGAGCTGGTCCTGCGGCTGCGCGCCGGCCTGCCGTCGCACACGCTGCTGGTGCTCGATTCGGCCTACGCCGACTATTGCCGCCGCGACAACTACAGCGACGGAACGGAGATCGTCGAGAATTCCGACAACGTGCTGATGGTGCGCACCTTCTCCAAGCTGCACGGGCTGGCCGGGCTGCGCGTCGGCTGGGCCTACGGTCCGGCGGGGGTAATCGAGGCGGTCAACCAGACGCGCGGCCCCTTCAACGTCGGGATCGCCGCGCAGGCCGCGGCGGAGGCCGCCATCGCCGACACCGAGCATGAGGAGGCGACCTTCGCCCACAACAGCGCGTGGCTGCCCTGGCTGAGCCACGAGCTGGAGCAACTCGGCGTGCGCGTTTATCCCAGCGTCTGCAACTTCATCCTGGCGCGCATCCCGACCGACCCATCGCTCGGCGTCCAGGCGGTGCTGGACCATCTGGCGCGCCGCGGCATCCTGGTGAAGCCCACCCAGGATTACGGGCTGGCCGACTGCCTGCGCATCACGGTCGGGCGGGAGGACGAAAACCGGGCTCTGGTCGCGGCTCTGGGAGAGATTCTGAGCTGATATCCGGCTCCTCGCCGGGAATTGGATCTGGCATCGGGTCCGGATGGCGGGTGTGCTCGCGGGCGAAGATGAACAGGCCGGAGCCGACCACGATGACGATGCCGACCAGCGACAGCAGGTCCGGCCATTCGTCGAAGAAGATCGCCCCGATGGCCAGCGCCCACAGGATCTGACTGTACTGGGCCGCCCCCACCCGGTCGGCCGGGGCGAAGGCGGCGGCCAGGGTGAAAAGGGCCTGGGCGGCGAAGGTCGTGGTGGCGAAGCCCACCGTCAGAATCCACTGCTCCCGCGTCGGCCACTCGAGACCGGGGATCATCAGCAGGCCGGACGCGACGGCGGTCGACAGGAACACGGTCCCGATCAGAGTGAAACGCTTCTCGGTATGCCCGATCATCCGTCCGGTGATGACTACGACGGCGGAGCTGAAGGCGCAGCCCAGCGCCGCGAAATGGCCGGGCAGCAACTCGCGGAATCCGGGGCGGGCGACGATCAGCACGCCGATGAAGGCCGCCCCGATGGCCAACCGCCGGCGCCAGCGCACCGGCTCCTTCAGCACGAAGATCGAGAGCAGCGTCACCAGGCTGGGCATCAGGAAGATCATCGCGAAGGCTTCCGCGAAGGGAAGGCTGCGGAACGACATGACGCTGAGCGGGGTGGAGGCCGCCACGAAGACCAGCCGCACCGTCATCAGCCAGGGCCGGTTCCAGCGCAGCAGGTCGCCGATGCGGTCGCCCCTGGTCATGAAGACCGGGGAGAGCAGCAACGGCAGGATGTAGGCGAAGAAGGTGACCTCGAAGGGGTCCAGCCCATGCCCGATCGCCTTCACCAGCGCATCACCCCAGGCGAAGAAGGCGAATGCCAGGAACGCGAACAGAATGCCCTTCATCATGGCGTCGGTGTCCTGGCGTTCGGAGCGGCGGAGAGCGGGCCGGGTCGGCCCGTCACTCGTTGATCGGAATGTGCGGGGCCGAGGTCCGCGGCAGCCAGCCGAGGAGCCGCGGATCACGGATTTCGCGGGTCACATGCCGGTAGGGCACGAACCCCATGGACTGGTAGAGCGGCAGCGCCTTCGGATGGTCGAAGGTGCAGGTGTTGACGAGAAGCCGCGTCGTTCCGCCCTGCCAAGCCAGACGGATCGCCGTGTCGAGCAGCCAGGGACCGAGTTTAAGGCCAATGAAATCCGGGATCAGTCCAAAGTAGGCCAAGTCGGTGTCGTCCTCGCGCCGGTCAATCTCAGCATAGCCGGCTGGCGTGCCGTTCACGTAGAGGACCCAGATCTCGACCCGTGGGTCGGTGACGACTCGCCCCAGTTCCGGCATCGGCATCCGCCGCCGCTCGTGCCACAGCCAGGGCTCGCCCACCGTGTCGTAGAGATAGCGGTAGTAGGAGGCGGTCGGCGGGTTGGCCCGCACCAGCGCCACGTCACCCGCCGGGCGGGGCAGAGGCGCGTGGGCCGGCGGGGCCGTCATCTCCAGATAGGTGACGATGACGGACAGGCAGCCGGGCGGCACCGGCGCCGCGATCCGGGAGGGCGACAGGGACGACCGGGGAGGCGGCGTCAGGGAGAATCGGTCTTCAGCCATTTCTGCATCACGGTAACGGGACCGGTGGCATAGCCCAGCCGCTCATAGAACGCCACCACGGCGTGGTTCGTCGCGCGCACCATGAGTTGCGCCTTGGGCATGCCTGCCTCCACAAGCCAGCCCTCCGCCGCCCGGACCATCGCCCGGCCATGGCCGCTCCCGCGGCAGGCGGGGTCGACCGCCAGATAGTAGAACCAGCCCCGGTGCCCGTCATGACCCACCATGACGGACGCCACGGTCCGTTCGCCCGCGCAGCCGATCATGATCGTGGCGTTCGGCTTCGACACCGCAAGCGCGATGTCGGCCAGCGGGTCGTTCCACGGCACCACGAGGTTGCAGGCGGTCCACAGCGCCACCACGTCGTCGCGGTCCGTCGCCTCGTAGTGGCGTATGCTCAGCGCTTCGGTCACCGATTCACCGGTCCGGTTTCCAGAGGCAGATCGGGGCGCAGGCCCCATTCCGCCCAGGACCCGTCATAGACGGCCACATCCTCCTTGCCGGCCGCGGCCAGCCCGAGCGCGAGCACGCAGGCGGTCACGCCGCTGCCGCAGGAGGCGACGATGGGACGCTCCAGATCGAGACCTGCGCCATTCGCCCGCTCCGCGATGGCTTCCGGCGGCAGCAGGGTCTTGCTCTCCGCGTCGACCAACTCGTTGAAGGGCAGGTTGAGGCTGCCGGGGATGCGCCCGCTGCGGCGGCCCGGCCAGGGTTCGACGACGGCGCCCTCGTAGCGGTTGGCGGCCCGGGCGTCCACCACCTGATCGACCCGCGAGTCGATGTTGGCGAGAACCTCGTCGGCCCGGCGCACCAGGCCGGGTTGCAGCGCCGCCGTGAACGCCGCCGGGGCCGGGTCGGCCGGACCGGATTCCAGAGGCCGGCCTTCCGCGATCCATTTCGGCAGGCCGCCGTCCAGAACGGCGACGTGGCCATGCCCGAACAGACGGAACATCCACCAGACGCGCGCGGCGGCGGTGGCCATGCCGGCGCTGTCATAGACGACCACCGTGTCGCCGCTCCCGATGCCGAGCGCCCCGACCTTGGCCGCGAAGGTCGCCTCGTCCGGCACCATGTGCGGCAAGGGGTGGGTGTCCGGCTGCGCCACGTCGTCGATGTCGATGCGCACGGCACCGGGGATGTGCCGCTCCAGGAACTCGGCACCCGGGTCGCGACCGGAGCCGGGCATGAACCAGGAGGCATCGAGGACGCGCAGGCCCGGCTGGCCCAGCCGTTCGGCCAGCCAACCCGTCGGAACGATCGGGCCGGGGAGGGTGAGCGTGGTGTGCGAATCGGTCATAGGATATTCCCCCGTTCAATCCCTCAGCGCGACGATCACGCGCCGGTTCTGCTTGCCCTTGTTCTCGATCTTCACGACGTCGAGCGCGCCGATCTCGCCCAGCCGCTTCACATGGGTACCGCCGCAGGGCTGGCGGTCAACCCCGGCGATGTCCACCAGCCGGACGCGGCCGTGGCCGCGCGGCGGCTTGACCGTCAGGGTGCGGATCAGCTCAGGGTTGGCGTCCAGCTCCGCGTCGGAAATCCACAGCGAGCCGACCGGCGTGTCCGCGGTGACCAGCCGGTTCAGGGCCGCCGCGATGGCCTCCCTGTCGAGGCCCTCGGTCGGAACGTTGAAATCGACGCGGCTGCGCTCCGCCCCGACTTGGGCGCCGGTGATCGAGGCGCCGGGCAAGACCGCGCAGACGAGGTGAAGCGCCGTGTGCATCCGCATGTGGCGGTGCCGGCGGTCCCAGTCGATCTCGGCTTCCACCGGCGTGCCGGGGGCGGGCAGGGCGATGCCGGGCTCGGGCACATGAATGACATCGTCCGGCCCGTCGCCCTTCACCGTGTCAACGATGCGCAGCGCGACACCGGCGACGGTGAGCCGGCCGGTGTCGCCGGGCTGGCCGCCGCCGTTGGGGTAGAAGACCGTTCGGTCCAAACGGATGCCCCGCTCGTCCGCGTATGTCACGGTGGCGGTGCAGGAGGTGGCGTAGGCGTCCTCGCGGAAGATCAGCTCCATGGGACCTCAGGTGCGTTTACGAATCCAGCCAATCGGGCACAGGCAGATTCTTCTCACGCAGGAAGGCCGGATTGAAGAGTTTCGATTGGTAGCGCTGCCCTCCGTCGCAGAGAATCGTCACGATGGTGTGGCCTGGCCCCATCTCCTTGGCGATGCGGATGGCCGCCGCGACGTTGATGCCCGACGAGCCGCCCAGAACCAGACCCTGCGACTTGATCAGGTCGAAGATGACCGGCAGGGCTTCCTCGTCGGTAATCTGCAGCGCCTGATCGACCGGAGCGCCTTCCAGGTTGGCGGTGATTCGGCCCTGGCCGATGCCTTCGGTGATCGAGCTGCCCTCGGCCTTCAGCGTCCCATGGGCGTAGTGATGGTAGAGGGAGGCGCCCATCGGGTCGGCCAGAACGATGCGGACGTCCGGCTTGCGCTCCTTCAGAGCCAGCCCGACGCCGGCCAGCGTGCCGCCGCTGCCCACCGCGCAGGTGAAGGCGTCGATCCGCCCCTCGGTCTGGGTCCAGATTTCCGGACCGGTGGTCAGGCGGTGGCCCTCGCGGTTCGCCACATTGTCGAACTGGTTGGCCCAGACGGCGCCGTTCGGCTCGGTCTTCGCCAGCTCCTCGGCCAGCCGGCCCGAATAACGGACGTAATTGTCAGGGTTGGAATAGGGCACCGCCGGAACCAGACGAAGGTCGGCACCGATCAGGCGCAGCATGTCCTTCTTCTCCTGGCTCTGCGTCTCCGGCATCACGATGACGGTGCGGTAGCCGAGCGCGTTGCCGACCAGCGCCAGCCCGATGCCGGTGTTGCCCGCCGTGCCTTCCACAATGGTGCCGCCGGGGCGCAGCAGGCCCCGGCGTTCGGCGTCGCGGACGATGGCCAGGGCCGCGCGGTCTTTCACCGAGCCGCCGGGGTTGAGGAACTCCGCCTTGCCCAGGATCTCGCATCCCGTGGCCTTCGACGGCCCTTCCAGCCGAATCAGCGGCGTGTTGCCGATGGAGCCGATGAAGCCGGTGCGGATGTCCACGAACTGTCTCCCGAATCGAATGATGAACCGGGCAACACTATCGGATTGCGCACCAGGGAATTCAAGGTCGGCTTGTGAAATGCAGCATTGAACGAGATTGGATCGTTCTTTCTGTTTCTCAGCGTCCTCTATTTCCCACGCCACTGACTGCGCAACCGGTCGCGGTTCCGCGCGAACCAGCCCAGTGCGATGATGGCGATGGAATTGTTCAGCCGGTTCTCGTCGAGCAGACAAATCGCCTCGTCGGCCGGCACGACCATGATGCGGATGTCTTCATGCTCTTCCTCCAGCCCGCCCGTTTCCGCGAGGCCCTGGCTGTCCACGCTGCCGCAGAAGACGGTGACATGCTCGTCGAAGGCGCCGGGGCTGGGATAATAGTCGCAGATCATCTCAAGATCCCGAACGGTGCAGCCAGCCTCTTCCGTGGCCTCGCGCCGTGCGACCTCATCCGGTGTCTCGCCTTCGTCCAACAGGCCGGCGACGATCTCCGTCAGCCACCCCTGTCCACCGGTGGAGGCGGCGCCGACCCGGAACTGCTCGATCAGAACGACGCTGTCGCGGTCCGGATCGTAGAGCAGGATGCCGACGGCCTGACCGCGCACGCAGACTTCGCGCGGCGGCAGGACACCGGTCCAGGAACCGTCGAACTTCCTGTGGCGCAGGCGGTAGACGTCGACCTTGAGGTAGCCGTTGTAGGCTCTCTTCTTCTCTTGGATCTCGATGTGCGGGTGATCCACGGGCGGGGACTCCTTGGCTTGGGAGAGCACGGTCCAAGGATGTAGCGCATCCGCCGGTCCGGGGCGAGGCGGCCAAAGGGTCTCTCAGAAGGTCGGGTTCAGCTTCAGCGTGCTGTAACGGTCGGCGGAGGGGACGGCGACCGGCTCCAGCTTGGGGCCACGCAGCAGTTCCAGCGGCACGGTGACACCGGCTGGACCGAGACCCCAGACCTTCCGGTAGAAGTCCGCCAGCCCCTTCGGCCTCTGGCCGGCAACGCCGACGATCATGTCGCCCGGTTGGATACCCACGGTCGCCGCGGGACTCTGCGGGGTGACCCGTTCGACCATCAGGCGGCCCTGCTCCTCGCGCAGCGTAACGCCGAGCCAGGGCCGCGCCGGCTCCTGCCGCCGCCCGAAGGCCAGGAGATCGGCCAGGATCGGCTTCAGGGCGGAAACCGGAACGAACATGTTGCCGGGAACGCCGCCATGGGCCGGCACCGCGTCGCGCACGATCAGCGAGCCGATCCCGACCAGTTCACCCTTGCGATCGATCAGGGCGGCGCCGTTGAAGCCCATGATCGGCGGCGTGGTGAAGATCGCCTCGTCCAGCAGATACTCCCAATAGCCGGCGAACTCGCGTTTCGCGGCGATCAGCACCGGCTGTACCCCGGTCGAGCCCTGACGGGTGAGCACCATGGCGCGCTCCCCCTCCTTGATCGCGTCGGAGTCGCCGAGCCGGACGGGGGCGGCGCTGAAGCCCATGCCGGCGCGCAGCAACCCGAATCCGCTGGCCTGATCGTACGCCACGAACTCGGCGGGATAACCGCGCCCCTCGCCGGTGGTGACCTGAAGCTGTGACGCCTCCAGAATCGTGTAGCCGATGGTGAGGATCAGCCCGGACCCGTCGATGACGACGCCAGTGCCCTCGCGCTCCGTGCCGAGCGAGCGGGCGCTCTGGCTGTCGGGCAGGATGGTGGCGGAGATGCGGACGAGAGCGCCCGCCAGCTTCGCCGCGTCGAGCTGGTCCGCCCGTGCCGCGGTGATGGCAACAAACAGCGCAAGGAAGGTCGCCAAGAAGCTCATCGTCCAGGGGATGCGGCGCCAGCGACCCGTCATGCTTCCCTCCCTTGCCGGAGTCGAGTCGGGCGGACGCCGGACTGCTCGATCCCCGGATTAAACATGAGCGTCGGCGCGCAACCATCAAGGGGATTTCCGAATCGACCGGAGCCCCCTCGTCGGGGCCGTGAAACCTCCGCCCGCCGCACAACGTTACCCGTACCAGCGACACCACGAAGGACGGGACGATGCCCATCAACAGCGAACGCGAACTCGAACAGGCGGTGGCGGAATTTCAGCGTCTCGCCGACGAGCCCGCCGGTTCGCCCGGCGAGCGCCGGAAGCTCGAACTGGATGCGGAGATCAAGGCCTTCTATGTCCAGCACTCCGATGACATGCGCAAAGGCAAGCCGCGGCACGAGTGACGCGCCGCAGTCGACGCTTGGGCGCATTTCTTCATCGACGCGGAGGGGGCGGCTGGCCGACACTGCCGCCGCTCCCGGGCCGGACCGCCGCCCCGGGGCGTCGTCGTTGAAGGAAGGAGCGCGTCCCCACGATGAAGCGAATCGACAATTGCTACACCTGCCTGTTCTGGGAAGGGCAGGGCATCCGCCAGAGGGGACCAAAGGGCTTGTGCCGCCGCTTTCCGCCGCAGGTGACCCCGCGCGACACGGAAGGGCGTTTTCCGATTACCCTGTCCACCGATTGGTGCGGCGAGTGGAAACGCGACATCGGCGATCCCGTCGGCGAGGCTGCGGACAACCGCCTGATCTATGACGATCCGCAACCTCGATAGAAATCCGCCTCGATAGAAATCTGCCTCGATAGAAATCTGTCTTGATAGGCAGCCGAGCAGGGCGGCCGGCCATCTGGTTTTCGGTCCAAACCGGTCCAAGCGCGGCATTTCAACGGGGCATCGGTGCAACCACCAGCGACCGCTGGTTTTCCGGCAGCACCGCATCGCCACGGACCAGCATCCGGTGCCAATCGACGCCGAGCAGGGCGACGGCAACAGCCATGGCGAGGGCGATGATCGCCACCGCGGCGATCCAGCCACCGTCTTCCTGCCGGCCGTCGGGCCGAGGGGGTGCAGCCTTGGGTGTGAAGGGTCGAAAGTTGAGGGGGAGAAGGGTCATGGGTCGCCTCCACCGCTGAACAGGCGCAATCCCGACTCGCGTGGGTGTCCGGTGGAATTGTAGCGCCGGAAGCGTTGCGGCGGCATCAAGCCTTCGGTCGGAACGCTCGTTCCTTCGGATGATGCCGGAAGCGGTGGCGGTGAAGGGACGATATGAGTGACCGCTATGAGAAAAGGCCGAGCCCGCGAGGACTCGGCCTTTTCATCGAATTGGCTCCCGGTGCTGGACTCGAACCAGCGACACGCGGATTAACAGTCCGCTGCTCTACCGACTGAGCTAACCGGGATCAGTCTGACCGGCCCTTGCGAGGCGCAACGTCCGGCGTGGGCGGCTATATAGCCGACCCTCCGACGCTTGCCAAGTCTTTTGATGGCAAAAAAACGACGGCGGGGCAGGGCAGGGGGCCGGAGAGACGCAACGCCAAAACGCCGAAAAGCACCGGGCCGCACAGGCACGATGCTCATCAAACGCTTTGATTTTTCAGCTGTCTCAGCCGCATCAAGGATGGAGGCACGGGCGGGAATCGAACCCACGTACACGGATTTGCAGTCCGCTGCATCACCACTCTGCCACCGCGCCATCCTTGCGTCCGGCACCCCCTAGCGGGAGCGCCGCGGCGTGGGAGCGGACGTATACTGCGGTTCAAAGGGGTGGTCAAGGGCCTTCGCGGCGTTTTTTCGATGATCCGGTGTGGCGTTGTGTTCGTGAGACTTTGAAGATATATACGCGACGAGGCAGCGAGGCCGCGACCCACGGCTTGGCGCCGCGCTCCGTCCACCAGATTGTAAGCGACCGCCATGTCCGAATACGCCGCCGCCCGTCTCAACATGGTCGAAGGGCAGATCCGACCGAACAAGGTGACCGACCAGCGTCTGGTCGATGCCATGCTCGACATTCCCCGTGAACAGTTCGTACCGAAGGCGGCGCGCGGCTTCGCCTATGTGGACGAGGATCTCGCCATCGGCAACGGCCGCTATCTGATGGAGCCGATGGTCTTTGCCCGCATGCTCCAGGAAGTGGGCATTGACGAGACCGACGTCGTGCTCGACATCGGCAGCGGCTCCGGCTACTCGACCGCCGTGCTGGCCCGCCTCGCGGCGACCGTCGTCGGCATCGAGTCCGACACCGAGCTGGCCCGGCAGGCCACGGAGTCGCTGAGCGCGGTCGGCGTCGATAACGCTGTTGTCATCACCGCTCCGCTGACCGAAGGCTACCCGCAGCAGGCACCTTACGACGTGATCGTCATCGAGGGCCTCGTTTCGGAGGTGCCGGAAGGCATCCTGGCCCAGCTGACCGAGGGCGGACGGCTGGTTGCCGCCGTTCTGGGCGATCGCAGGGTCGGCGAAGTGAAGCTGTACCAGCGCAGCGGCGGAGTCACCTCGGCCCGCACGCTGTTCGAGGCGCATCCGCACCCGTTGCCCGGTTTCGAAGCCAAGCCGAAATTTGTATTCTGATCCCGGAAAGAGTGACCGAAGGGGCTTCGGCCCCTTTCGACCGTCCCCCAGCCTGTCACCTTGCCTTTCACCGGCCGCGGTCCTGCGGCCCGCAGCGGAGAATCAAGGCATGCCGGCGCCGTTTGACATGGAAGTCGAGGATCTGGACCGCATCCGGACATCGGGTGGCGATCCGCTGGTGCTCGACGTACGGGAACCGGGGGAGGTGGCCATCTGTGCCCTTCCCAACAGCCTCCACATTCCGATGGGGGCGCTGCCCGCCCGCGCCGGGGAGTTGCCGCGGGACCGCGACATCGTGGTTGTCTGTCACCACGGCGGGCGCAGTGCGCAGGTGACCATGTGGTTGCGTTCCCAGGGATTTTCCCGCGCCACCAATCTGAATGGCGGGGTGGATGCCTGGGCGCGCCGAATCGACCCGAACATGAAGGTCTATTGAACATGACTGTGCGAAGCCGTTTCGCGCGCCATTTGATGGCGACCGCCCTCACGCTGGGGGTTGCCTTCGTCGGGGGCATCGACACCGCGTCGGCCCAATCCCTCGAAGACGCGCTAGCGCAGGCCTATTCCAACAACCCGGCGCTCGCCGCCCAGCGCGCCCGTCAGCGCGCCGTGGACGAAAGCGTTCCTCAGGCCCTGTCCGGCTACCGTCCGACGGTGCGGGCGACCGCGGGCATCACCCGCAACGCCACCAGCAGCACCTTTCAGGGTGGCGAAACCGGTTCCGAGAACAACGCCAAGAGCGTCGGCGTCACCGCCACCCAGCCGCTCTACGACGCGACCGTAGGTCCGGCCGTCCGCCGCGCCGAGCGCACCGTCGAAGCCCAGCGCGCCACTGTGCTCGCCAACGAGCAGCAGATCCTGCTGAACGCCGCGGCGGCCTATCTGGACGTCGTGCAGAACCAGGCGGTGCTGGAACTCCAGGCCAACAACGAGCAGGTCCTGCGCCGCCAGCTCGACGCCGCCCGCGACCGCTTCCGCGTCGGCGAATACACCCGCACCGACGTCAGCCAGTCGGAATCGCGACTGGCCGCCTCCATCGCCGCCCGCATCTCCGCCGATGGCACGCTCCAGGCGTCGCGCGCGACCTACGAGCGCGTCGTCGGATCGATGCCGGGCAAGCTGAAGGCGCCGAAGCCGAAGTTCAAGCTGCCGGGGACGCTCGACGAGGTCGTCGAGATGGCCCGTTCCAACAATCCGTCGGTGCTGTCGGCCACCTACACCGAGGCGGCGCAGCGCGAGGCGGTGGACCAGCAGTTCGGCCGCCTGCTCCCGTCGGCCAACCTGTCGGCGCAGGCCAACCGCACCATCGACGCCGGCCGGTCGTCGGGCATCGACATCAAGCGGCAGGACGGCGCGCAGCTCACCGCGCAGCTCACCATCCCGCTCTATCAGGCCGGCCTGCCGGAAGCGCTGACCCGCGAGGCGAAGCACACGGCGAATCAGGCTCGACTGCAGATCGACGACACCCGCCGTCAGGCGGTCGAGGCGGCGATCAGCGCGTGGCAGGGCCTGCAGGCTGCGCGGGCGAGCATCGAATCCTACAACTCCCAGATCCGGGCCGCCGAGATCGCTCTGGAAGGCGTGCGGCAGGAAGCCCAGGTCGGCTCGCGCACTGTGCTCGACGTGCTGAACCAGGAGCAGGAACTGCTGAACGCCCGCGTCAACCTCGTCCGTGCCCAGCGGACGGAGATGGTCCAGGCCTTCACGGTCCTCGGCGCCATCGGCCAGTTGACGGCGCGGCAGCTCAACCTGCCGGTCCAGTATTACGACGCCGACACGCACTACAAGCAGGTGCGGAACAAGTGGATCGGCACCGGCGTTCCGGAGTGATCGCACTTGAATGCCCCTTCCTGGGTGATCGTCCCCGGATGATCGAAACGGCCCGCCTCGGCGGGCCGTTTTTGTCTGGTGGCTTTTTACCCAGTCCTGCCCTAGTGTCCGCGTCAGGATGACGTCCCCGGGTTTGCCACGATGAGCGATAAAGGCCAGCAAGAACCGTCGATGGAGGAGATCCTCGCCTCCATCCGCCGCATCATCTCGGAGGACGGCGAACCCGCGAAGGCGGAAGCGGCGCCCCCTCCGCCTCCGCCGCCACCTCCACCCCCGCCGCCACCTCCTCCGCCGCCGCCGCCTCCCCCCATGGAGGATGACGACGATGATGTTCTGGAACTCACGCAGATGCTCCAGGACGAGCGGAGGGACGAGCCCGACGAACCGGAGCCCGATCCGTGGCGTGACGAGCCGGCCTTCGGTGGCATGGCCGACCCGGAGCCGGCGTATCACGCGCCGGACCCCGAACCGCCGCCTCCGCCGCCACGTCCCGCCGCGAAGCGTCCGGCGCCGGCCTTCGACGATTTCGACGATGACGAACCGCCCCCGCCGCGGCCGCGCATCCGTCCGTCGGGTCTTACGACGGGCTGATCTCCCGTCGGGTGGCCGAGGAATCGTCCCACCACTTCACGCATCTGGCGCGCCAGCTCGGAGACGATCTGTCCATCGGCCCGATGCCCGTCGGCGTCCGCACCGTGGAGGAGGTGGTTCGTGAGCTGTTGAGGCCGTTGCTGAAGGAATGGCTGGACGAGAACCTGCCGACCATTGTCGAACGGCTGGTTCAGCAGGAAATCGACCGGATGATCCGGCGGTCCCAGAAATTCTGAGCGGCGTCACGCCCGCCACGCATTCCGGCCACGCATTCCGTTTGAATTCGTAAGCGAAAGTTCCTGGTGATGTTGGAAAAGACGTACCGGCCCGCCGAGGTCGAGGAAAAGCACTACCGGCTGTGGGAAGAGACGGGCGCGTTCGCGGCGAAGACCGAGTCGAACGGCAAGCCCTACACCATCATGATGCCGCCGCCGAACGTGACCGGCAGCCTGCACATGGGCCACGCGCTGACCTTCACGCTCCAGGACGTTCTGACCCGCTACAACCGGATGCGCGGGCGCGACGCGCTGTGGCAGCCGGGCACCGACCACGCCGGCATCGCGACCCAGATGGTCGTGGAACGGAACCTCGCCAAGGAAGGCAAGACGCGCCACGACTTCGGCCGTGACGCCTTCATCGACAAGGTGTGGGAGTGGAAGGCCGAATCGGGCGGCACCATCACCCGCCAGCTGCGCCGGCTGGGCGCCTCGCCCGACTGGCCGCGCGAGCGCTTCACCATGGACGAGGGGCTGAGCCGCGCCGTCCGCAAGGTGTTCGTGGAGTTGCACAAGCAGGGCCTGATCTACAAGGACAAGCGGCTGGTCAACTGGGACCCCAAGCTGCACACCGCCATCTCCGACCTCGAGGTCGAGCAGAAGGAGATCAAGGGCAACCTCTGGCACTTCCGCTACCCGATCGAGGGCGAGGCGGACCGGTTCATCGTGGTCGCCACCACGCGTCCCGAGACGATGCTGGGCGACACCGGCGTCGCCGTGCATCCGGAGGACGAGCGCTACAAGGATCTGATCGGCAAGAACGTCGTTCTGCCGCTGGTCGGCCGCCTGATCCCCATCGTCGGTGACGAGTACGCCGATCCGGAAACCGGCTCGGGTGCTGTGAAGATCACCCCGGCCCACGACTTCAACGACTTCGAGGTCGGGCGGCGCAACAACCTCGCGGCCATCAACATCATGGACCGCGACGCCCGCATCACCGGCGACGAGGTCCCCGAGGCCTACCGCGGGCTCGACCGCTACGAGGCGCGCAAGAAGGTCGTGGCCGAGCTGGAGGCGCTGGGCCTGCTGGAGAAGATCGAGCCGCACACCCACACGGTGCCGCACGGTGACCGTTCCGGCGTCGCCATCGAGCCCTGGCTGACCGATCAGTGGTACGTGGACGCCGCCACGCTCGCCAAGCCGGCCATCGAGGCCGTGGAGACCGGAAAGACCGTGTTTGTTCCCAAGCAGTGGGAGAACACCTATTTTGAATGGATGCGCAACATCCAGCCCTGGTGCATCAGCCGCCAGATCTGGTGGGGCCATCAGATTCCCGCCTGGTACGGCCCGGACGGTCATTTCTTCGTCGAGGAGACCGAGGAGGCGGCCGTCGCCGCGGCCAAGGCCCATTACGGCGAGGACGTGGCGCTGACCCGCGACCAGGACGTTCTGGACACTTGGTTCTCGTCGGCCCTGTGGCCCTTTTCCACGCTGGGTTGGCCGGACGAGACTCCGGAGCTGGCGCGCTATTACCCGACCGACGTGCTGGTGACGGGCTTCGACATCATCTTCTTCTGGGTCGCCCGGATGATGATGATGGGCCTGCACTTCATGAAGGACGTGCCCTTCCGGACGGTCTACATCCACGCTCTGGTCCGCGATGAGAAGGGCCAGAAGATGTCGAAGTCCAAGGGCAACGTCATCGACCCGCTGGAGCTGATCGACCAGTACGGCACCGACGCCCTGCGCTTCACCCTGACGGCCATGGCCGCCCAGGGCCGCGACATCAAGCTGGCGGTCAGCCGCGTCGAGGGCTACCGCAACTTCGCGACGAAGCTGTGGAACGCCGCCCGCTACACCCAGATGAACGGGGTGGCCCCGATCCCCGGCTTCAAGCCGGTCGGCCTGACCCAGACGGTGAACCGCTGGATCGTCGGCGCCCTGGCGGAGGCGGCGAAGAAGGTCGGCGAGTCCATCGAGGCCTACAAGTTCAACGAGGCCGCCAACACCGCCTACGCCTTCACCTGGGGCACCTTCTGCGACTGGTACTTGGAGTTCACCAAGCCGATCCTGAACGGCGCGGACGAGGCCGCCATCGCCGAGACGCGGGCGACCACGGCCTGGGTGCTGGACGAAATCCTCCACATGCTCCACCCGCTGATGCCCTTCATCACCGAGGAGCTGTGGGAGCAGCTTTCGGACGACCGGGCGAACCGCCTGATCTCCGCCCATTGGCCGGAACATGGCGCGGAACTGATCGACCCGGCCGCCCGTGACGAGATGGATTGGGTGGTGCGGACGATTTCCTCGGTCCGCTCCATGCGGTCGGAGATGAACGTCCCGCCCGCGGCGCAGATCGAACTGAAGCTGAAGGACGCTGGTCCGGAGAGCCTGAAGCGGCTTGACATGCACCGCGACCTGATCCTGCGCATGGGCCGTCTGGCCAGCGTCGAGCCGCTGTCCGGCCCGGTGCCGAAGAGCGCCGTCCAGGCCGTGCTCGACGAAGCCACGCTGGTCCTGCCGCTGGAGGGCATCGTCGACCTCGACAAGGAGCGGGCACGCCTGACCAAGGAGATCGAGAAGCTGTCCGGCGAGATCAAGAAGATCGACGCCAAGCTGTCGAACGAGCAGTTCGTCGCCAAGGCGCCGGAAGAGGTGATCGAGGAGCAGCGCGACCGCCGCGACACGGCGGAGCAGGCCCGCGACAAGCTGCAGAAGGCGCTGGAGATGCTGGCTGCGTAAGGCCGGTCATCCAGACCGTAAAAAGCGAGAAAGGGCAGGGGCTTCGGCTCCTGCCCTTTCTCTTTGTCTGAAGAATGCCTGACAGCGTGATGCCTTAAATCTTGATGGAGGACACGAAGCGGTCGGCGTCGGCTTCGAGCTGCCGGAGTTCGTCCGCCAGTTGGGCGGCGGAGTAGATCATCTCGATGGCCGACTTGCCGGTCTCCGCGGCGGTGATCGCCATGGTGCTGACGCTCTCGGTCACCTCGTGGGTGTTGTCGTTGGCCCGGCCCACCGCGCCGACGATCTCCTCGGTCTGCTCAAGCTGGTCGCGCACGGCGGCGGACACGTCCTCCGACAGGTGGGCAACCTCTTCGACGGTGGTTCGGATGGCACGGATCGCCTCGACGACGGAGCCGGTGGCCTCCTGGATGGCGCCGACCTGACCGGCGATGTCCTCGGTCGCCTTGGCGGTCTGGTTGGCCAGCACCTTCACCTCCGACGCGACGACGGCGAAGCCCTTGCCGGCCTCGCCGGCGCGCGCGGCCTCGATGGTGGCGTTCAGGGCCAGCAGGTTCGTCTGTCCGGCGATGTCGTTGATCAGCCGGACGATTTCCCCGATCCGCTGCGAGCTGTCGGCCAGCGCCGCCACCGCCGAGTCGCTCTGCCGGGCGTGATCCACGGCGCGGCGGATCGCCGTGCTGGAGGTGGTCACCCGTCCGCCGATCTCGCCGATGGAGGCGGAGAGGGTGCGCGACACGTTGTTGACGATGCCGACCACCTCGGACGTCTGCTCCGCCTTCTCTGACGTGTCGAGCGCCTGCTCCTTCATCTTCTCCGCGGTGTCGCGCAAGATGTGCGCGCCGTTGCGGATCTGGTCGGCGGCGTGGCTGACCGTGTGGAGCACCCGCCCGAAGGCCGAATCAAAGTCGTGGGCGATGGCACGCAGCGCGGTTTCCCGCTCCTCCTCCGCCCGGCGCTCGGCCCGGCGGGACTCCTGCTCCAGCTCATGCGTGCGCTGAAGATTCTCCTTGAACACACTGACGGCGCGGGCCATCGCACCGATCTCGTCGCGCCGCCCGGTCTCCGGCACGGTTGCCGTCCGGTCGCCGCTGGCCAGCCGTTCCATCACCCCCTCGATCAGGCGCAGCGGCCGGGTGATGCTGCGGGCGACCAGAAGGCTGATGATCGCGAAGCCGACCAGCAGGACGGAGCCTACCTGGAGCACGTTGGCGATCACCTCGCTGCGCACCCGGTTCTGAGTCTCCACCGCCCCGGCCATGCCGGCGTTGGCCGACTCCAGCAGGGCCTCGAAACGCGGCACCATGGCCTGGAAGGCGTCGTTGAAGGTCTGCACCTCGGCCCGGAACGCCTTGGTGGCGTCGACGAACCGGCCGAGATCGGTGCGGTAGGTGCGGGCCTGCTTCTCCAGCCTGGTCTGGGTGGCTATGTCCAGGCCCGAATCGGCGAGGAAGAAGGTGAATTCGTTGAAGGCCTTACGGTGGCCGGACAGCAGCGATTCGTCGCTGTAGATGATGAAGTCCTTCTCCATCTTCCGCATGGATTCCATGCGGCCGGTCAGCTTGTCGGCGTTCGGCCACTGCTTCAACTCGTCCTCGATGGCGCGGGCGGAGGCGCGCAGGACGCCGCGCAGACCGCTGTCGTCGGACAGACCCAGTTCCTTCGCCCGCGCGACGACCGACGAGAAGCGCTCCTTCAGCGTGCCGATGCCCTGCGACAGATGGTCCAGTTCTTCCTGCGGCAGGCGCTCCACGCCGCGTTCCTTGAGGTTGTCCAGCAGGCGCGAGGCCTCCTCCGCGTTCTTCGCGAAGGCCTCGGCCGCCGCCTCGTCGCGGTCGGCCACGAAGCGCAGCGCCTGGAAGCGCAGGCGGCTGGCCCGGCGCTCGATGGCCGCCGTGTGTTCATAGGCGTCGCGGAACTGGTCCAGTTCGGCGGTCGCCTCGAACATGCGCTGGGCACCAACGGTGACCGTCCCGCCCAGCAGGCCCAAGGTGACCACGGACGCGGCGACCAGCAGCGCGATTCGCGTGCCGATGGAAATGTTCGACAGCATATGCGGGAAATCCTTGGTTGCACCGCGGACCTTACCCGCCGCCGAAGACGCCGCTGTTACGGATTGATGGCGGATTCGTTACCGTGCCGTCGCCTCTGGGCATCGGGGATGAACATCCGTATCTAGAAACCACCGAAAATCGAAAGGGGAGGTCGGCTGTTGTCCTTCGTGCTGTCGAAGCTGCTGTGGCTCCTGGTCTCGCCGGGCAATCTGCTCATGCTGATCCTCACCGCCGGGACGGCGCTGCTGTTCACCCGCCGTCTGGCCCATTGGGGGCGGCGGCTGGTCGTGGCGGTCACCGTCGGCTTCGTCGTCGTCATGGTCACGCCGATCGCCTCGTGGGTCGCGCTGCCGCTGGAGGAGCGTTTTCCCCGCCCCGACCTGCCGGAGCGGGTGGACGGGATCATCATGCTCGGCGGGGCGGTGAACCCGCCGATCACCCGCGACCGCGGCGAGCCGTCCGTCAACGACGCGGCGGAGCGTATCCTGGGTTTCGCCGAACTGATCCGCCGCTATCCGCAGGCTCACGCGGTGTTCACCGGCGGCTCGGGACGGCTGGCCGGTCAGGACGCCCTGGAACTGCGGGAGGACCTCGCGGTCCGCGGCGCGCTTCGGCAGGTCGGGATCGACCCCGACAGCGTGACCTACGAGAACGAGTCCCGCAACACCTGGGAAAACGCCCTGTACAGCCAGCGTCTCGTCCAGCCGAAGCCGGGGGAGACCTGGGTCCTCGTGACCTCGGCCATGCACATGCCGCGGTCGGTCGGCATCTTCCGGCAGGTTGGTTGGGAGGTGATTCCCTATCCGGTCGATTACCGCACGCGCTTCGGCGGACGGCCCTTCGTCCGCTTCGAATTCGACAAGCAGATCGACGCGCTCCAGGACCCGATCCGCGAATGGATCGGCCTCGTCGCCTACCGCCTGATGGGGCGGACCGATTCGCTGTTTCCGGGGCCCGCTCATGACCGCACTGCAGCACAGGCGGGCTCCTGAGGGGTGTTGCGCGGTTGGCGCGGCGAGGTAACTCGGCTAGAGTGGCGCCACCAGATTTAGCGGGGTGGGACCATGCGACGCGCGCATATGCTGAGGGGGGCGCTCGTGCTCGCAGGAGCGCTGACTCTCGCCGCCTGTGCGTCCGCGCCATCCGCGCCATCCCCGTCCGGTCTGCCCCGCAGTGGCGTCTACAAGGTCGGCAAGCCCTATCAGGTCAACGGCGTCTGGTATTATCCCGCCGAGGATTACTCCTACAGCGAGACCGGGATCGCCTCCTGGTATGGTCCGGGATTCCACCAAAAGGTCACCGCCAACGGTGAGGTTTACGACCAAAATGAGCTGACGGCCGCGCACAAGACCTTGCCCATGCCAAGCCTCGTGCGCGTCACCAATCTCGACAACGGCCGGTCGCTGGTTGTTCGCATCAACGACCGCGGCCCCTACGCCAATGGGCGAATCATCGACATGTCGCGGCGCGGCGCGCAATTGCTGGGGTTCGAAGGCACGGGCACGGCCAAGGTGCGTGTGCAGATTCTGGCGGAGGAAAGCCGCGCGGTCGCCGCCGCGGCCCGCCAGGGCACGCCGGCCCCGATGCTGGCGGAGCTGGACGGCCCGCCGCCGAAGGCCGCCCCGCGCGGTTCGGTGGAGGTCAGCGGCACCGTCCGACCGACCCCCGCCGCGGTCACCCGCGCCCCGGTGCCGCCGCCCACGACGGTGGCCGGCGACATGGTGGACGGCCGCTTCGTTCCCGCCCCGGTGGTCGCCGAGTTGCCGGTGAAGCCCTACGAGCAGATCTACGTCCAGGTCGGCGCGTTCGGCAGTCCGGACAACGTCACCCGCGTGCGCGCCCGTCTGGCCTCGCTTGGCCAGCAGGCGCAGGTCACCCAGACGGTCGCCGGTCGGCAACGGCTGCAGCGGGTGAGGGTGGGGCCGCTGGCCAGCGTGGACTCCGCCGACGCCGTTTTGAACCAGATCATCCAAGCCGGCCTTACCGACGCCAAAATCGTGGTTGATTGATCACCCGCGAGCCCAGCCCAAGCTTGGCCCGATGTCGGGCCTCGTTCCGTTTCACGTCTTGTCCAGTCCGCGTTTCGAAGGGAGTTGTCATGGTCGCTGTCGTCCGCACCCGCGTTGCCCGCACCCGTTTCGCCATGGGCCTTGCGGTCGCGCTGTTCGCGGCGGGGGTGGGGCCGGTGGCTCACGCCGCCAGCATCGAAACCATCGCCAAGCAGGCGATCCTGGTCGATATCACCTCGAACACCGTGCTGTTCGAGAAGAGCCCGGATCAGCGCATGGCGCCGTCCTCGATGAGCAAGATCATGACGATGTACATGGTCTTCGACGCGATCAAGGAAGGCCGGCTGACGCTGGACAGCACGCTGCCGGTGTCGGAGCGCGCGTGGCGGATGCAGGGCTCCAAGATGTTCGTGGAGCTGCACAACAACATCAAGGTCGACGACCTCATCAAGGGCGTGATCGTGCAGTCGGGCAACGACGCCTGCATCGTCTTCGCCGAAGGTCTCGCCGGCTCCGAATCGGCCTTTGCCGAGCGCATGAACAAGCGCGCCCGCGAGTTGGGGCTGAAGGACACCAACCTGACCAACGCGACGGGCTGGCCCGACCCGAATCACTACATGACCGCCCGCGACCTCGCGATTCTGGCCGAGCATCTGATCAAGGACTTCCCGGAATACTACCACTACTATTCGATTCGGGAGTTCAAGTACCACGGCATCAACCAGGGCAACCGCAACCCGCTGCTCTACCGCGGCATGGATGTGGACGGCATGAAGACCGGCCACACCGAGGCCGGCGGCTATGGCCTGACCGCCTCGGCGGAGCGGGAAGGGCGCCGACTCATCCTGGTGGTCAACGGGCTGCCGAACATGCAGGCCCGCGCCGACGAGGCGGCCCGGCTGATTGAATGGGGCTTCCGCGAATTCGCTACTTACGCCCTGTTCAAGGCGGGCGAGACGGTGGATCAGGTGCCGCTCTGGCTGGGCGCGCAGGACACCGTTCCGGTCACCGTGCCGGAGGACATGAAGGTCACCATGGCCCGCGCCGACCGCAGCGGCATGAAGGTGTCGCTGGTCAGCAACGCCCCGGTCGCCGCGCCGGTGAAGAAGGGCGACGTTGTCGGAAAGGTGGTGGTGTCCGCGCCGGGCTTCCCGGGCAAGGAGTTCCCGGTGGTCGCTGCCCAGGATGTGGAGAAGCTGGGCTTCGTGGGCCGCGCCCTGGCGGCGGCGAAGTTCCTCATTTTCGGGGCGAGCTGATTGGTGTAAGCCGGCCCGTCGCCACCGGAATCCGGAAGGCGGCGGGCCTCATCACCATCGGGAGCAGACCATGACGCGCGGGCGGTTCATCACGCTGGAGGGCGGCGAAGGGGCGGGCAAGACCACCCAGATCCGCCTGCTCGCCGACGCGTTGATCGGTTGGGGAAAGCGGGTCGTGCTGACCCGCGAGCCCGGCGGCTCGCCAGGCGCCGAGGAAATCCGTGGCCTTCTGGTGTCCGGCGAGACCGGCCGCTGGGGTCCGGTGACCGAGGCGCTGCTGCACACCGCCGCCCGCCGCGACCATCTGGAGCGCACCGTCTGGCCTGCGCTGGAGGCCGGTCACTGGGTCATCTGCGACCGTTTCTTCGACAGCACCATGGCCTATCAGGGCTACGGGCTGGGGCTGGGGCGCGATCTGATCGCCACGCTGCAGTCCACCGCCCTGGGCGATTTCCGGCCCGACCTGACCCTGATCCTTGATCTGCCGGTGGAGGACGGGCTGGCTCGGGCCGCCGCCCGGCGTGGCGGGGAGGACCGCTACGAGCGGATGGACGTCGCCTTCCACCACCGCCTGCGCGACGGCTTCCTCGACATCGCCGCGCGGGAACCGGAGCGTTGCGTGGTCGTCGATGCCGGACACCCCGTGGAAGCGGTGCAGGCGGCCATTCTGGACACGGTGACCCGCCGCCTGGGAGTTTCCTGAGGTGAGCCGCGCCCGCGCGCCCGAACCGGTCGCGGAGGAGGACGCCCTCGCCCCGCGCCGCAACCCCGATCTGACCGGCCATGACGACGCCGAGCGCCTGCTGCTTGACGCCTGGAACTCCGGCCGCCTGCCGCACGCCTGGTTGATCGGCGGTCCGCCGGGGATCGGCAAGGCGACGCTGGCCTTCCGCTTCGCCCGCTTCGTCCTGTCCCAGGGGCTCGAGCCGCCGGATGCCGGCCTGTTCGGCGCGCCGCCGCCGGCCTCGCTGGCGCTGTCCCCGGACGCCCCGGTCTTCCGCCGCGTGGCCTCGGGCGGGCACGCCGACCTGCTGACCGTGGAGCGCCAGCGCGACGAGAAGCGCGACCGGCTGAAGCGCGACATCGCCGTGGACGACGTGCGCAAGATCGGCCCCTTCCTGCGCAAGACCGCCGCCGAGGGTGGTTGGCGCGTCGCCGTGATCGATGGCGCCGACCGTATGAATCTCAGTGGCTTGAACGCCATTCTTAAGATTTTGGAGGAGCCGCCGACCGGCGCCCTGCTGCTGCTGGTCAGCGACAACCCCGGCGGCATGCTGCCCACCATCCGCTCCCGCTGCCGCAAGCTGACGCTTCAACCGCTTCCTGAGGAAACGGTCCTCAACCTGTTGGCCCAACATCGCCCTGACCTCGGCGGCGAGGACCGGGCAGCGCTCGCCCGGCTGGCGGAGGGCAGCATCGGCCGGGCCATCGGGCTGGTCGAGGCCGGCGGGCTCGACCTTTACCGGGAGTTGATCGGGCTGCTCGGCACCCTGCCGCGGCTGGACATCACCGCTGCGCACGCCTTCGGCGACAAGCTGACCCGCAAGCAGGACGACGGGCTGTACGAGACGGCCACCGACCTGCTCGTCTGGTGGCTGGCCCGCTTCGTCCGGTCGCTGGCCCGCGGCGCATGGCCGGCGGAGGTTGTGGCCGGGGAAGCCGCCCTGATGACCCGTCTGGCCAACGCCCGCGGCCTTGAACGTTGGGTGGAGGTGTGGGAAAAGGTCCAACGTCACTTCGCCCGTGCGGAATCCGCCAATCTCGACCGCAAACAGGTGGTCCTGAACGCCTTGGCGACGCTGGAAGCGGCTGCTAATTAACACGGACGACACACCACGCCCATCCGGGCCGGCGACGCGCCGGGCCGGCGCATTCTCGGGAGAGCCTCTGCCATGACCGGGTCGAAGACCTTTTACCTGACGACTCCGATCTACTACGTGAACGACGTGCCCCACATCGGGCATGCGTACACCACGCTCGCCTGCGACGTGCTGGCCCGCTTCATGCGGCTGGACGGCTATGACGTGAAGTTCCTCACCGGCACCGACGAGCATGGCCAGAAGGTGGAGAAATCCGCCATGAACGCCGGCATCGCACCGCAGGAGTTCACCGACCGCGTGTCGAAGAATTTCCGCGACCTCGTCTCGCTGATGAACTTCTCCAACGACGACTTCATCCGTACGACCGAGCCTCGGCACATCGCGTCGGTACAGGAGCTGTGGCGCCGTCTGGAATCGGCCGGCGAGATCTATCTCGGCAGCTACGCCGGCTGGTACTCGGTGCGCGACGAAGCGTTCTACGGCGAGGACGAGCTGACCACCGCGCCGTCGGGCAAGAAGATCGCCCCGACCGGCGCCGAGTGCGAGTGGGTGGAGGAGCCGTCCTACTTCTTCCGCCTGTCGGCCTGGCAGGACCGCCTGCTGGAGTTCTACGAGCAGAACCCGGACTTCATTGCCCCCGCCGGCAAGCGCAACGAGGTCGTCGCCTTCGTCAAGTCGGGGCTGAAGGACCTGTCGGTCAGCCGCACCACCTTCAAGTGGGGCATCCCGGTGCCGGGCAATCCCGACCACATCATGTACGTGTGGCTGGACGCCCTGGCGAACTACATCACCGCGGTCGGCTTCCCGGACGAGAGCGGCGAGTACGCCAAATACTGGCCGGCCAACCTGCACATGGTCGGCAAGGACATCCTGCGCTTCCACGCCGTCTATTGGCCGGCCTTCCTGATGGCCGCCAAGCTGGCCCCGCCGAAGCGCGTCTTCGCGCATGGCTGGTGGACCATCGAAGGCCAGAAGATGTCGAAGTCGCTGGGCAACGTCATCGCGCCGGAGACGCTGGTCAACACCTACGGCCTGGACCAGACCCGTTACTTCCTGCTGCGCGAGGTTCCCTTCGGCAACGACGGCGACTTCTCGCACAAGCAGATGGTGCAGCGGATCAACGGCAACCTCGCCAACGACTACGGAAACCTCGTGCAGCGTTCCCTGTCGATGATCGGTAAGAACTGCGGGGCCGCCGTACCGCAGCCGGGTCCCTTCACCGAGGCCGACGACGCCCTGCTCGGCGCCGCCCGCAATCTGCTGCCGATCGTCCGGGCGGAGATTCAGTCGCAGTCCTTCCATAAGGCGCTGGACGCCATCTGGGCGGTGATCGGCGACGGCAACCGCTATGTGGACGAACAGGCGCCCTGGGCGCTGAAGAAGACCGATCCGGCGCGCATGGCCACGGTGTTGTACGTGCTGGCCGAGACCATCCGCCATCTCGCCATCCTGACCCAGCCGATCATGCCGGAAGCCTCGGCTAAGATCCTGGACCAACTGGCGCAAGGGCCAGAGGCCCGCGGGTTCGACCGGCTGGGGGCGGGTGGGGCGCTGGTCCCCGGCACGCCGCTGCCGACGCCGCAGGGCGTGTTCCCGCGCTACGTGGACGAAGCAAAGAGCTGACGAACGATGCTGGTCGATAGCCACTGCCATCTCGACTTCCCCGATTTCGCCGAGGAGCTGGACGCGGTCATCGACCGCGCCCGGCAGGCGGGGGTGGGGCGGATGGTGACCATCTGCACCTACCTGTCGCGCTTTGACCGCATCCTGGCGGTCGCCGAGCGCTACGACGACGTTCTGTGCTCGCTTGGCGTCCATCCGCATCAGGCGGCGGAGGAAATCGACGGGGTGTCCGTCGAACGCCTCGTCGAACTCTCGAAACACCCGAAGGTGATCGGGCTGGGCGAGACCGGGCTCGACTACTTCTACGATAAGAGCCCACGGGACGTTCAGCAGGAGTGCTTTCGCCGGCACATCCGGGCCAGCCTGGAGACCGGCCTGCCGCTGATCGTGCACACCCGCGACGCCGACGCCGACACCATGCGGATCATCCGCGAAGAGTCCGCCGGCCAGCCGGTCAACGGCTTGCTGCACTGCTTCAGCTCCGGGCGGCAACTCGCTGAAGAGGCTCTGGATTTCGGGTTCTACATCTCTCTGTCCGGGATCGTCACCTTCAAGAAGTCGGAGGACCTCCGCGCCATCGTGAAGGACGTTCCGCTCGACCGGATTCTGGTGGAGACGGACGCGCCCTATCTGGCGCCGATTCCGTTCCGCGGCAAGCGCAACGAACCGGCTTACGTCGCCCACACCGCGGCCTGCGTGGCCGAGGTCAAGGGCGTGGACGCGGCGGACATGGCCCGGATTTCCACCGAGAACTTCTTCCGCCTGTTCCCCCGAGCCGGCACGGGCCAGCAGGACCCCGCATGACCGGCCAGCGGGTCACGATCCTCGGCTGTGGCGGATCACGGGGCGTCCCCGTGATCGGTCTCGGCTGGGGCTCCTGTGACCCGGCGAACCCCAGGAACCATCGGATGCGCCCGTCTATCCTGGTGGAGTGGGAGCAGGAGAGGGCCGGGCAGGGCGGTGACGTCAGCGTCCTGGTCGACACCTCGCCGGACCTGCGCCAGCAGCTTCTCAACGCCGATGTGCGGCGGCTCGACGCCGTGCTGTGGACGCACCAGCACGCCGACCATTCCCATGGTATCGACGAACTCAGGGAACTGTGCCGCGCCATGCATGCGCCCATCGACGCCTTTGGCCGCGCCGATGATCTGGCCGAGTTGGAGCGGCGTTTCGGCTATTGCTTCGAGCCTCTGCGCCCCGGTGATCCCTTTTACCGCCCGGTGTTGACGCCTCGCGCCGTGGAAGGCCCGTTCGAGGTGCGCGGTCGCCGGATCGTGCCCTTCGAGCAGGACCACGGCTATCTGAAGACCCTTGGCTATCGCTTTGATAAATTTGCCTATTCGACCGACGTTGTGAGATTGGATGAAGACGCCTTCGCGGCGCTGGAGGGTGTCGAGGTCTGGGTGGTGGACTGCGCTCGGATCGAGCCGCCACATCCGGTTCACGCCCATCTCGCCCTGACGCTGGAGTGGATCGCGCGGGTGCGCCCCAAGCGGGCCTTCCTGACGCACATGGACCAGACCATGGATTACGACACGCTCCGCCGGCTGCTTCCTGCCGGTGTCGAGCCCGCCTATGACGGGCTCGTCATCGAGCTTTAAGGTTTGTTTGATGAGGGGATGGGGCAGGGCGACGGTCAGTCGTCCGGCATGATGAGACCCAGCCGCCCGGCGATGAAACGGTCCGCGGCCGCCTTGGCCGCCTGATCCGCCGTCTGGGGATTCAGCTTGAACTTTTCTCTGTAAAGCTTTGAAGTTGCAGTGATGGCTGCAGGCAGAGTGTTCACCGCTGCCCGGTATTCCTTCTCCGGCCAAACGTCGAAATCACTCCAGGATCGAAAAGCAGCCACGGCCCGGCCGCGCTGCTCGGCCATCTTCTTGGCTTCGGCGGACATGGGCGCTTCGAGAAGCGTGCTGGGCACCAGTGACGCTTGAAGATCGTCCACCTCGAACTGGCGTTCATAGCCATGGCGGATGCTGCCCCGTTCCACCAGGGCCGGCTCGATGGCCGGGTCCATGTGGGTGGAGACGGCCTTCCATTCCGGCAAATCGAACAGGGAGGACGGCGGGTTGCACAGGCCGGGCGTCTCGTCGCGCGCGTTGCCCCAGAAGGCGCCGAAGGCTTCAAAGGCCGGCTGCCCATGTTTGGTGAACAGGAAGCAGGGTGCGTCCATTTCCGTGGTCGACAGGACGTGGCGCAGGAACAGCAGCGACGTGCTCAGCGGAGCGCTCGGAACATCACCGAGATTCGCCATCTCTTCATGAAGATAAGGGTCTTTTGGGAGACCTTGGTTCAAGATCTCGCCCACCAGTCTGCGCACCGTGGCGTCCTTATCGGGCACCGCCACCGCGCCGCTCTGGTGGAGATAGACCAGCCATGCCTTCGCCGGCGCACCGCTGTAGCGCTGGAGCGCCGCGGCAGCGGCCTTGGCGTCCTTTGGAATGCCGGCGACGACCGCGGCCAGCTTCTTCTGCGCCGCCGAATTCTGAGCGGCGAGGTCGGCGGTGCGTTTCTCATACAGGGCTTGACAGGCCGGGATGGTGGACTTGTCGGCGCAAGCGGCGTCACGTTCGGTCAGGAACGCTTTCTGCGCACGCTCGATGGCATCCCGGTCATCGGTGGATGTGTTCCCCAAGGTGTCGCGCAGCAGCGTCGCCAAGTCCTCGGTGACGACCTTCAAGTCGGCGCTGGCGCAGATGGTCCGTTCAGCGCGGCCGGATGGTTTGGCGCAATCGGGTGGCGTCTGGCCCATAGCGGCGAACGGAAGCAGGCAGAGCGACAACGCGGGGCCGAAAAGCCACGAGGAACGAGGCATAAGGCGCAGCCTTCATCGATGGAATTGGACGCAGAAACGAGCCGCGACGATAATCCATTGATCGGAACGCCGGAAGGGACGGATTGGGGCCCTCCTCATCTCTCCGATGATATTTTCCATAATACAGATTATATGATCGACATTCCCCTAGGAGTGTCTGCCTCTGCGCCCTTGGCGATGCCCAAAATGCACGCTACATAAATCCCAGTTTATAGCCAACGGTCAGGATTCGGTGAAGGACTCCCACACGCCGACGACATGGCGGCACCGATGCGCCACGGCGCTGCTTGCCGCCGCTGTCGGGGTCGCTGCGACCGCTTGGCCGAACCATGGCAGCGCGGCGTCCGATGGCTCAGCGGACAGCGAGCCCGTCTCCGCCCATCCACCTTCCGATCCTGACGTTCCGCCCGTTCCCGCCGTGCCCGATCTGTCGGCGCTGCGGACTGCCTTGGCGGAGTTTCATTGCGCCGAACTCGATGTCGCCATCGGCAAGGACCAGAGGGTGGCGATCTCCGGCTTGACCGCGGGCGATACTGATCCGGATAGCCTCGCGTTGCTCGCCCAGGATCTCCTCACCGGTCAACGGGCCGCCGTCGACATCGAGCGCGCGTCCCCTGCCCTGTGCGAGCCTCTGACCCTGATCGGACCGCTGCGGTCCGTCAACGCCGGTTCGGCGACACCCTTGTCGATCCGTTTCAAGGAGGCCGCCGGAACGCCGTTCAAGGGCGGCCAAGACCTGATGTTCGACGTCGTAACCCCTGATTTTCCAACCTATCTGCAAGTGGATTATTTCACGTCGGACGGCGACGTGATCCATCTGCTGCCCAATCCCTTGGAGGTCAGCGGCCGTGTGGAGCCCGGTGCGATTCGCCGGCTGGGTGAGCGCGGCGCCGGCGGACGATTCTGGAGCATCGGGCCGCCATACGGTCATGAGTTGATCGTCGTGATCGCCAGCCCCGCACCGCTGTTCCCGTCTCCCCGCCCTGAAGCCGAAACGGCGGCATCCTATCTTCCCGCATTGAAGCAGGCGCTGGACTCCGCCGCTCCGACCACCGTGGCCACAGCGCGTTTCCTGAAAACCAAGGCGCCCTGACAGGCTTGGCTATGCACCCTGTATTCAGGCCGGGAGAAGGATGAAGCGGGCGAGAATGAGGGTGATGTTGTCCGGCCCGCCCGCTCCGTTTGCGAGATCGATCAGCTTGGCGCAGGCATCCTCGGGAGCGGGAGGCGGCTGTTGGGTGAGAATCCGCTGGATCATCCCTTCCGGCACGATTCCGGTCAGCCCATCCGAACAGAGAAGGTAGAGGTCATCAGGCTGCAGATCGTGGATGGCGATATCGGGCTCCGCCTGCTCCCCGGTGCCAAGTGCGCGGACAATGATGTTGCGCTGGGGAGCCTGCCCGCGGCGCCCGTTGTCGAGCCACACTTGGTAAAGGCTGTGATCGCGCGTCAGCAGACGAAACTCACCGCCGCGCAAGCGATACAACCGGCTGTCTCCGGCGTGGAACACCACCACCCGCCCGGTTCCCGGAATGCGCCAGAGCCCCACCAGCGTGGTGCCCATGCCGCGCCCTTCGGCGAAACCGCGCTGGCGGTTCAGGGCGTTGATACGGCGGTTGGCAGCCACCACCGCGGAACGGACCGTCAATGCGGCGTCGGCGGCCGCCCTGTCCTCCTCCGCCAAGGATGGTGTCCGGCCGTCATGTCTGCGGTCGTAGGACGCAACGACGGCAGACACCACCTCCACCGCGGTGCGGCTTGCGATGTCGCCACCAGCGTGCCCGCCCATGCCGTCGCAGATCACCGCCAAGCCAAGCGCCGGGTCGAGGTGGAACGAGTCCTCGTTGCGCGACCGGACACGGCCAACATCCGTTTGTCCAGCGGCGATCATGTCGATCAGGGCGGAATGCATCACGCGAACGGCTCCAGCGCGTTACAGCCGAACCAGCTTCCTGGCAACAGCCTTCGGCAACGCGAAAAACCGCCTCGGCTTTGCATATGATAATGGCGGAGAGGTTGCGAATTGAACAGCGGGAAAGGACGCGTGAAAACGCCTCAGACGCTCACGTCCAAGAGTGTGCCCCGCTGCTTGCCGCCGTAGCCGGTTCCGTTTGTTCGTGCCTGGACTGCCGCCGTCTGCGGATCGATCGCCTGCCCCGACTGGGTGGCGTTGCGCGTTTCCCGTGTCTGGTCCAGCTTGCCGACCGCCTGGGTCGCCTGAACCGTCTGAGTGCGAACAGTGGAGGTGGTCTGCTGCGCCGCCTGAACCGCCGGAGACATAGCCATCTGCATCGCCGGTGTGATCGGCGGCTGAGGCTTTGCCATCGGAGGCATATTGAGCGGGTTTAACTGCATGTTAAAAACATGCGCCTGCGCACCCACCGATTCAAGATCCGAATCGACGCAGTGACCGATTAAAAAGCGAAGGCTGCAAGTGCCCTCGCCTTTCTGCTAACCAGTGAATGCGCCGGATCAGACCGCCGGCTGCTGCTGGGTAATGCAGTGGATGCCGCCGCCGCCGCGCACGATGTCCAGCGCCGGAACCTGCACCACCTCGCGGTCCGGGAAGGCCCGGCGCACGATGCGGAAAGCCTCGTCGTCCGCCGAATCCTCGAAGGCCGGCATGACGATGCCGCCGTTGGCGATGTAGAGATTTGTGTAGGACAAGGTCAGCCGCACGCCGCTCTCGTCGCGCCGCGCCGGCTGGCGGACCGGGATGACCTCCAGTTCCCGCCCCTGGGCGTCGCGGGCGCGCTTCAACCGGTCCAGGTTGTCCTGGAACGCCTTGAAATTGGCGTCGCCGGGATCGTCGGTGGTGATCGCCATGACGACGCCGGGCTTCACGAACAGGGCAATCTCGTCGATGTGACCGTCCGTCTCGTCGTCCTGATAGCCCTCGCCCAGCCAGATCACGCTGGAGATGCCGAGATGCTCCTTGAGAAGCGCCTCGATCTCCGCCTTGCCGAGATTTGGGTTGCGGTTGGGATTTAGAAGGCACTGCTCGGTTGTCAGCAGCGTCCCCTCCCCGTCCACATGGAAGGAGCCGCCCTCCATGACCAAGGGCGCTTCGAAGCGGCGCAGGCCGAGATGGTCGAGCATCAGGCGCCCGACCTGCTGGTCCTTGGCGCTGTCCGGATAGTTGCCGCCCCAGGCGTTGAAACGCCAATGGACGCCGGCCACCTGCCCTTTCCCATCGGTGACGAAGCTGGGTCCGGTGTCACGAATCCAGGAATCGCTGATCGGCAAGGGCAGGATTTCGACGCCCGGCCCGCAGGCCAGGGAGGCGTCGGCGACGTCGGCGGGATCGCAGACCATGGTCACCGGCTCGAACCGGCTGATGGCGCGGGCGACATCGGTGTAGGCGGCAGCGGCGGCGTCAAAGGCCCCCTCGGGCCACGTCTCGGGCCGGCACGGCCACGCCATCCAGCAGCGGGTGTGCCGTTCCCATTCGCCCGGCATGGTGAAGCCTTCCGCCGCCGGTGTCGTCATCTTTGAATCTCCTGCCAAATCCCTGAATGGCCCGGCTCTTGTGCGTGGCCGGAGCGGGTCGTCACGGCGTTACCCGTGACCCACGGTCACCCTAACCACGGAGCGGAGGATTTGGCAACGGCCACCAAAGGGGCCACCGGAATGCCCGGAAGGGCGGCGCGCTCGACCGCTCAGCGGCGGGAGGGCGGACGATCCGAATAACGGCGCTTGGGCGCCGAAAAAGGCATCGAAAAACCAAGACGAAGCATTGGGAACCATAAGAGCGCGCGCACGATACGACCTCATTCGCTGTTGCAGATGCCATTACAATAGCAAATGCAACGGCGAACGGCCACCTCCACCGGCTGCGGCCTAACGGCATAGCCCCTATGAGGCCACACGGGAGGGGGTCAGCCCCCCTGCACCGCCATTTGCTCGTCCCGCTTCCTCTGCCTTTCCTGCCGCGCCATGACCAGGCTGGCGATGAAAATGCCGGTGGCGACCACCACCATCATCAGAGTCGCCAGCGCGTTGATCTGCGGGCTGATGCCGAACTTCACGCTGGAGAAGATGACCATCGGCAGGGTGGTGGAGCCCGGCCCCGACACGAAGCTGGCGACCACCACATCGTCGAGCGACAGGGTAAAGGCGAGCAGCCAGCCCGACACGATGGCCGGGGCGATGATCGGCAGCGTGATGACGAAGAACACCTTGGCCGGGCGGGCGCCGAGGTCCATCGCCGCCTCCTCCAGGCTCTCGTCCAGGCTGACGAGGCGCGACTGGATGATCACCGCCACATAGGCCATGGTGAAGGTGGTGTGGGCGATGGTGATCGTCGTCATGCCGCGGCCGTCCGGCCAGCCGATGGCCTGCTCCAGCGCCACGAACAGCAGCAGAAGCGACAGGCCGGTGATGACCTCCGGCATGACCAGCGGCGCGGTGATCATGCCGCCGAACAGCGTCCGCCCGCGGAACCGCCCGAAGCGGGCCAGCGCCAGACCCGCGACGGTGCCGAGCACCACCGACGCGGTGGCCGACATCGCCGCCACCTTGAGCGACAGCCAGGCCGCCCCGAGAAGCTGGTCGTTCTGCAGAAGCTCCGCATACCATTTGGTGGAGAAGCCGCCCCACACCGTGACCAGCCGCGACTCGTTGAAGGAGTAGAAGATCAGCAGCGCGATCGGCACGTAGAGGAAGGCGTAGCCGAACCACAGCGCCCAGGCCAGTTTTCCCATCTGCTTCATCGCCCGGCCTCCGTCTGGCGCCCCTGGACATGCTGGAAGACCATGATCGGCACCACCAGGAACAGCAGAAGCGCGATGGCCACCGCCGAGGCGACCGGCCAGTCGCGGTTGGCGAAGAACTCGTTCCACAGCACGCGGCCGATCATCAGCGTGTCCGGGCCGCCCAGCAGTTCCGGAGTCACAAACTCGCCGACCGAGGGGATGAAGACCAGAAGCGACCCGGCGATGATGCCCGGCAGAGACAGCGGCAGCGTCACCGTCAGGAACGCCTTCCAGGGACGGCAGCCGAGGTCCGCCGCCGCCTCCAGCAGGGTCGGGTCGAGCTTTTCCAGCGTCGCGTAGAGCGGCAGCACCATGAAGGGCAGATAGCAGTAGGTCATGCCGATGTAGACGGCCCAGTCCGAGTAGAGCAGCTCGAACGGTTCCGTCGTCAGGCCGGTCCATTGCAGCAGGTTGTCCACCACCCCGTTGGCCTTCAGGATGCCGATCCAGGCGTAGATGCGGATCAGGAAGCTGGTCCAGAAGGGCAGGATGACCAGCATCATCAGCGGCCCGCGCTTGGACGGCTCCGCCCGGGCGATGGCGTAGGCCATGGGGTAGCCCAGCAGCAGGCAGCAGACGGTGGTGACCAGCGCGATCTTCACCGAGTTCAGATAAGCCAGGATGTAGAGGTCGTCCCCGCCCAGCCGCAGATAGTTGGACAGGTTCAGCAGGATCTGGAGCTTGGTCGTGCCCGCGTCCTCGTCCAGCAGCCAGTCGATCAGTGGCGCGTAGGGCGGCTGCGCCAGCATCGCCTCCGACAGGCTGATGCCGAACACGATCAGGAAAGGCACCAGGAAGAACAGCAGAAGCCACAGGTAGGGGATGGCGACCACCACCCCCCGCCCCCACAGGCCGATCCGGCGCAGAAGGTCGATCATTGCGTCAGCACCACCCCGGCGAAGGGACGCCAGCTCAGATACACCTCATCGTCCCAGGTGATCGGCATCTCGGTGCGCCGCACCACGTTGGGCGCCGTGACGCGCACCGTCTTGCCCGTCTTCAGCTCGACCAGATAGATCGACACGTCACCGAGATAGGCGATCTCGCGCACGATTCCGCTGGTGACGTTGCGCCCATCGGCGTTGGTTGCGGTGTTGGCCGGCGGCTCCTTGCTCAGTGCGATCTTCTCCGGGCGGACGGCGACGCCCACCGTGGCGCCGACGGGGACCGCCACCGCGTGGTTGATGTAGAGGTCGCAGCCGGCGTCCTCGGAGCGGATCAGCACATGGTCGGCCTGATCCTCCACCACCCTGCCCTCGAACATGTTCACCGAGCCGATGAACTCGGCGACGAAGCGGGATTGCGGGTATTCGTAGATCTCGGTCGGCGTGCCGGTCTGGGCGATGACGCCGTGGTTCATGACGGCGATCCGCGAGGACATGGTCATCGCCTCCTCCTGGTCGTGGGTGACCACGATGAAGGTGACGCCCAGCTTCTCCTGGATGTTGACCAGCTCGAACTGGGTCCGCTCGCGCAGCCGCTTGTCCAGCGCGCCCAGCGGTTCGTCGAGCAGAAGCAGCTTGGGCCGCTTGACCAGCGAGCGGGCCAGCGCCACGCGCTGCCGCTGGCCGCCGGACAGTTGGTGCGGCTTGCGCTTGCCGAACTGGCCGAGCTGGACGAGGTCGAGGATCGCCCCCACCCGCTCCTTGATCTCGGCCTTGGCGACGCCGTCCTGCTTCAGGCCGAAGGCGACATTCTGCTCCACCGACATGTGCGGGAACAGGGCGTAGGACTGGAACATCATGTTGACCGGCCGCTCGTAGGGCGGGATGCCGGCCATGTCGACGCCGTCGATGAAGATCTTGCCCTCGGTCGGCGTCTCAAACCCGGCCAGCATGCGCAGCAGGGTCGTCTTGCCCGACCCGGAGCCGCCCAGCAGGGCGAAGAACTCACCCCGGTAGATCGACAGGCTGACCTCGTCCACAGCGACGAAATCGCCGAAGGTCTTGGTCACCTTCTCGATTCGCACATAGGGCTTCTGTCCCGGGTCCTGCCAGGGTTCCAGGCGCGTGGGCTTGCGGATCGGCTGGACGGCCATGCGGCTCCTCTCGGCGTCCTCTTCTCATGGGAACGCCCCGGCCGTTCCCGATGGGAAACAACCAGGGCGCGTGTCGTGCGTGCCGGTTCGCGGCGCGCTTACTTGCCGGTCTTGACTTTGGTCCAGACGCGGGTGCGGGCGCGGTCGGTGGTCTGCTTGATCGACTTCAAGGCGAACAGCTTGAGGCTGCTGTTCTCCGGCAGGAAGACGGCCGGGTTGGTCTTCACGCCCTCGTCAACCGAGGCCAGCGAGGCCGGGACGGCGTTGGCGTAGCTGACCGTGTTGGACACCGCCGCGATGTTCGCCGGGTCCAGGATGAAGTTGATGTAGGCGTGCGCGCCCTCCTTGTTCGGCGCATCCGCCGGGATGGCAAGCGTGTCCCACCACACCTGCACGCCTTCCTTCGGCGTGATGTATTCGACCTTCACGCCGTTCTTGGCTTCCTCGGCGCGGGCCGCACCCTGGATGGCGTCGCCGTTGTAGGCCATGACGACGCAGGCGTCGCCGCCCGCCAGGATGTTGATGTTCTGGCCGGTGACGAACTGCTTGATGTAGGGGCGGACCGCCAGCAGCGTCTTCTCGACCTTGTCCAGATCCTCCTTCTTCTCGGAGTTCGGATCGAGGCCGAGGTAGTTCAGCACCGACGGGATCACGTCGATGGCCGAATCCATCACGGTGATGCCGCAGGCCGCGACCTTCTTCGCCACCTCCGGCTTGAAGATCAGATCCCAGCTGTCGAGCGGAACGTCGGGGGCGACGGCCTTGATCTTCTCCGGGATGATGGCGATGCCGACCGTGCCGCCCAGATAGGGCACGGCGAACTTGTTGCCGGGGTCCGAGTTCTCGAGGAGCTTGAGAACTTTCGGATCGACATTCTTCAGGTTCGGGATCTTCGCCTTGTCGAGCGGCGCCACGACCTTCGCCTGGATCATGCGCGACAGGGTCGGCTCGGCGGTCGGGACGATCACGTCATAGCCCGACTTGCCAACCAGCACCTTCTGCTCCAGCAGTTCCAGGCTGTCGTACAGGTCCACCTTGGTGTCGTAGCCGGTGGCCTTGGTGAAGTCCGCCAGCGTCGATTCGCCCAGATAGTCGTTCCAGATGTAGATGTTGACCGGCTTCTTGGCCTGGGCCAGCGCCGGGCCGGCGATGGCGATCGCCGCGACGGCGCCGATGACGCTGAGAGCGAAACGTTTCATGCAGAAAGCCCCCGAATTCTGGATCGTTCGTCAGTTCGTGACTGGTCGACTTTTTTCCATTCGACGTGGGAGGCGGCGTGCGTTGCACGGCGTCCCCGGCGCGAGCGCTATTGCACCCACGGGGGGGTTGGTTGTCAACGATTTGCGGGTGGTTTTGCGGGTTTTGCGGAACGCAAACGCCCCCTTCCGCGGCAGCGGCGGAAGGGGGCGGAAAAATGCTCAAACGTTCAGCAGAAGATTCTCGCGCTCCCAGGAGCTGATCACGCGGTGATAGGCCTCGTACTCGGCCTCCTTCACGCAGGTCACCGCGTCCAGGAACTTCTCGCCCAGCACCTCCTTCAGCGGCTTGCAGGCGTTGAACTTCTGAAGCGCGTCACCCTGGTGGCGCGGCAGGGTGAAGGCGAGCCGGTAGGCGGAGCCCTTCACCGGGTCGGTCGGCTCCAGCCCCTGGGCCATGCCGAGATAGCCGCAGGCCAGCGACGCGGCGATGGCGAGGTACGGATTCGCGTCGGCGCCGGCCACCCGGTTCTCCACCCGACGCGAATCGGCCGGCGAGACGGGAACGCGCAGGCCGGTGGTGCGGTTGTCGCGGCCCCAATGCACATTGATCGGCGCGTCGGAGTTCGGCACCAGCCGCCGGTAGGAGTTCACGTTCGGCGCCAGCAGCGGCATCGCGTAGGGCAGATATTTCTGGAGCCCGGCGATGTGGGACATGAACAGCGGCGTGTCCGCCCCGTTGGCGTCGGAGAACAGGTTGCGCCCGGTATCCGCATCGACCACCGACTGGTGGATGTGCATGGCGCTGCCCGGTTCGTTCTGCATCGGCTTGGCCATGAAGGTGGCGTAGACCTGATGGCGCAACGCCGCCTCGCGCGCCGTGCGCTTGAACAGGAAGGCCTGGTCGGCCAGTTCCAGCGCATCGCCGTGGTTGAAGTTGATCTCGATCTGCGCCGCCCCGGCCTCGTGGGTCAGGGTGTCGATGTCGATGTCCTGCGCCTCGCAGAAATCGTAGACCATCTCGAAGATCGGATCGAACTCGTTCACCGCGTCGATGCCGAAGGCCTGCCGCCCGCTTTCCACCCGCCCATTGCGCCCGACCGGCGGCACCAGCGGGTAGTCGGGGTCCTTGTTGACCTGGACGAGGAAGAACTCCAGCTCCGGCGCCACCATCGGCTTCCAGCCGCGCTCCTCGTAGAGCGACAGCACACGCTTCAGGACGTGGCGGGGCGAGAAGTTCACTGGGCTGCCGTCGGCGTAGACGCAGTCGGTGATGACCTGGGCGGTCGGCTCCTCGTACCAGGGGACGAAGCGGATCGTCCGCTCGTCCGGGATCATGTAGATGTCGGAATTCTCGTCCGAGGTGACGGAGTCGTCCTCCGGATACTCCCCGGTCACGGTCTGGACGAAGATCGCCTCGGGCAGCCGCAGACCGCGGTCGCGCAGGATGCGCAGGAACTTCTCGGCGGGCACGATCTTGCCGCGCGCGATGCCCGACATGTCGGGCACGAGGCATTCCACTTCGGTGATGCGGTTCTTCTTGATGAAGTCTTCCATGAAACCCATGAACGTATGGACCGCACCGGACGGTGGGCAGCCCCTCCCTGCTGTGAACGACCGCCTTACTATGATCCCGCACCCCCTCCTCGCGCCAGAGGGGAACAAAGATCCTGCCCATATGACCGCTGGAATCATTGACGGGGCGGGGGTCCCTCCCCTAACTCGGCGGTCATGCCGACATCATCCCACATCCGCTCGTGGTACGCCGACACCGCGACTCCGCACCCGCAGCACCCGGTGCTGGAAGAATCGCTGTCCTGCGACATCTGCGTGGTCGGCGGCGGCTACACCGGGCTGATGACCGCGCTGGAACTGGCCGAGCAGGGCTACGACGTGGTTCTGCTGGAAGCCAACCGCGTCGGCTGGGGTGCATCGGGCCGCAACGGCGGGCAGATCATCACCGGCTACAACAAGTCGATGAGCACCATCGAGCGTTGGGTCGGGGCGGAGGATGCAAGGCGGCTGTGGGACCTCGGCGAGGACTCCAAGGCGTTGCTGGCGGAGCGCGTTGCGAAACACGCCATTCCCTGCGACCTCACCTGGGGCTTCGCCCACGCGGCGGTGAAGCCGCGCCACATGGACGACGTGGCGGCGATGGAGCGCGAGATGCGCGACCGCTACGGCTACAACAAGATCCGTGCGCTCGACCGCGAGGCCATGCGGGCGGTGGTGGGCAGCGACGCCTATGTCGGCGGGCTGGCCGATGACGGAAGCGGCCATCTGCACCCGCTGAACTACGCGCTGGGCCTCGCCGCCGCTGCTGCCCGGGCCGGCGTGCGCATCTTCGAAGACAGCCGGGTCACCGCCATCGACACCGGCGACCGCCCCGTCGCCACCACCGCCAAGGGCCGGGTGACGGCGCGTTTCCTCGTGCTGGCCGGGAACGCCTATCTGGGGGCGCTGGCGCCGCGCCTGTCGGCTGTGGTGATGCCCGTCGCCACCTACATGATCGCCACCGAGCCGCTGGGCGAGGCCACCGCGACGTCCCTGCTGCCGACCAATTTGGCGGTCAGCGACATGAACTTCGTGCTCAACTACTTCCGCCGCTCCGCCGACCACCGGCTGCTGTTCGGCGGCGGCGTCAGCTATTCCGGCCTGGACGCGCCGGGGCTGAAGATCGCCATGCGGTCCAAGATGCTGGCGGTCTTCCCGCAGCTCCGCGGCGCCGCGGTCGATCATTTCTGGGGCGGCCATGTCGCCATCACCATGAACCGCATGCCGCAGGTCGGGCGGCTGACGCCGACCACTTATTTCGCCCACGGCTATTCGGGCCATGGGTTGGCGCTGGCCGGTATGGCCGGGCGGGTGATGGCGGAGGCGATTCGCGGCACGGCGGAGCGGTTCGACGTGTTCGCCCGCGTGCCACACCTGCCTTTCCCCGGCGGGCGGCGATTCCGCACACCCGCCCTTGTCCTCGCGATGCTCTGGTTCCGGCTGCGCGATCTGCTGTAACCTGCCCGTCCCATTCCCGCTTCCGGTCCCCGCCCATGTCTGATGTCCCCGATCCCGAAACCGGAAGCGAGGAAGGCGCTGCGAAGGCGGCGCCAATGCGCGACACGCATTTCGATTTCGAGCACAAGGTCTTCAGCCTGTCCGGCGCCTTCTTCTGCATCGACCCCTCGTCCAAGCAGCCGGTGCTCCACATCCTGTTGGGCGATCTGAAGGCCGCCCTGCCCTTCAACACGCTGATGGAATCCTTCGACATCAAGGAGGACAGCCGCGACTCCAAGCTGCTGGACGTGGTGGAAAAGGGCTTGGCCTATGTGAAGCAGATCCGGCCAGGCGAACAGATTCCGGGGGAACTGCTGGATGGCCGCGCCTCCTGGTCGGTGGAGGAGAAGCACCGGAACATCGCGCGGGGACGCCTGACGGTGCAGCTTGTTTCCTCGATTTCCGGAAGCGAGATGATCGTGGTGAAGGCCGACGAGTTGGAGCAGATCGTCGAAGACCCGCAGACGAAGCAGCGCGTCAAGGCCGCCTTCAAGGACATCGCGGCGAAGCTCAACCTGCAGGACAATTACGAGCAGTATCTGACCGACCGCATCGAGGATCTGACTCAGGAGCTGTCCTACATCGAGGCGCTGCGCGACCGCTTCAACGCCATCAGCGCCATCAGCGGCAAGCTGACCCGGCTGACCCAGATCTACCGGACCGACCGTACCCTGTGCAACGAGGTCGCGCGCATGCAGGGGCTGCTGACCAAGCCGCTGAAGGACTACGACGCCGTCTTCGAGCAGGCGGACGCCCAGACCGGCGAGATCTTCGGCGCGCTGAAGTCCTTCGACACCACCGTGACCTTCATCCGCACAATCCGCGACGATCTGAGGGCCCGGCTTTTGGAGTGGGAGGACATCCTTCAGGCCTGGGACTCCACGCCGGTGGAGAAGTCCACCGCCATAGAGCAGTTGCAGAAGCAGACTTACCGCTTCCTCGCCAACCGCTTCATGGAAACAAAGGTCTGGATTCGCAAGTAACCGGTTTCCTCGACATCCCCCTCCGTTGTCGTAGCCAGCCATTGGAATGGCTGCGATGATTCAAATCGTCTTGTCACCGGAAGAGAAATCGCGAAACGTCCCTCCATCCGCACCTTGACGGTGGCCGTCACGGAGGGTGTAGCCATGAAAACAATCACGCTGTCTTTATGGGGTATTTTAGCGCTTTTGACGGTTTTGTGGCTTGCCGCCGAGCCGAGTGTGTTTCTGGCAAGCAGCTTTTTCGGCCTTCGCGCCCAACTGGTTCAATACAGCGGCATCATCGCCATCGGATGCATGGGCGCGGCCATGATCCTGGCGCTGCGGCCGCGCTGGCCGGAGCCGTGGTTCGGCGGCCTCGACAAGATGTACCGCCTGCACAAGTGGCTGGGCATCGCCGCGCTCGTTGGTGCGATCGTCCATTGGCTGTGGGCCCAGGGGCCGAAATGGGCGGTCGGCTGGGGGTGGCTGGCCCGGCCGCAGCGGGGACCGCGGGCAATTCCCGACAGCTCCCTCGAACAGTCGCTCCGCAGCCTGCGCGGCACCGCCGAATGGCTCGGAGAATGGGCCTTCTACGCGGCCGTGCTGCTGATCGCGCTGGCGCTGTTCAAGCGCCTCCCCTACCGGCTGTTCTTCAAGACGCACCGCCTGCTAGCGATCGCCTATCTGGTGCTGGTTTTCCACGCCGTCGTGCTGACCGACTTCGCCTACTGGAGTTCGCCCATCGGCTGGGTGATGGCGCCGCTGCTCGCCGCCAGCGCCTGGGCCGCCATCATGGTGCTTCTCGGCCGGGTCGCCGCCGACCGGAGTGTTCCCGGCACGATCGGCGCGCTCCATTACTTTCCCGGCGTACACACCCTTGAGGTCGCGATCGACGTTCCACAGGGCTGGCCAGGCCACAAGGCGGGCCAGTTCGCCTTCGCCACCTCGGACAGGGTGGAGGGCGCCCATCCCTACACCATCGCCTCGGCCTGGAACGATGCCGAGCGCCGCATCACCTTCGTGGTCAAGGAACTTGGCGACCACACCCGGCGGCTGCGGGAACGGCTGACGGTCGGCCAAGCGGTGACGGTGGAAGGGCCTTATGGATGCTTCACCTTCGACGATTCCTGTCCGCACCAGATCTGGGTGGGCGGCGGCATCGGCGTCACGCCCTTCATCGCCCGCATGAAGTTCCTGGCGGCAATGGCCGAACGGCCACGGCAAACCATCGATTTCTTCCACACCACCAGCGAGTACGACGGGGACGCGATCGCGAAGCTCACCGCCGACGCGGCGGCGGCGGGGGTTCGCCTCCATGTCCTGATCGACAGCCGCGACGGCCGCCTGGATGGCGAGCGCATCCGTGCGCTGGTGCCGGAATGGCGCGATGCCAGCGTCTGGTTCTGCGGCCCGGCAGGCTTCGGACAGGCGCTGCGGCACGACTTCTCGGCCCACGGTCTGCCGGTGGACCAGCGCTTTCACCAGGAACTCTTCGCGATGCGCTGACCCCAAGGAAGCCTTACGCCTCCGGCTCGCGCAGCAGGGCCCCCTGGCGCAGCAGCTCGCGCTGGATGGCGCCGACCGGGATGTCGCGGGTGCGCTCGCCGCGCCGTGCCGCCATCGACGCGCAGATCCCGGCGGCCTGCCCCGTCGCCATGCAGGTGGGCGTCACCCGGTAGGAGGAATGGGCCTCGTGGCTGCCGGAGATGCAGCGTCCAGCCACCAGAAGCTTCTCCGTCCCCTTGGGCAGAAGCGCCCGCATCGGCACCTCGTACCATTCGCCGGAGGGCACGCGCTTCAGCACCGTGCCGCGGCCGGTCGGGCTGTGGATGTCCACCGGGTAGGTTCCGCGCGCGATGGCGTCCTTGAACTTCGCCGCCCCCAGCACATCGTCCGCGGTCATGGCGTAGTCGCCGACGATGCGCCGCGTCTCACGGATGCCGATTCCGGTCCCGGTCTGGCAGGTGTAAGCGTCGGCGAATCCGGGGGCGTACTTGCGCAGGAAATTGGCGATCTGCGCGGCCTGCCGGTGACTCTCCCACTCAGCGTGGGTCAGGTCGAAGACGTTGGTGCCCAGCGCGCCGGTGACCCGCGTGCAGTTCAGGGCGATCTCTCCGGGATGGGTGGTGGCGAAGAACAGGATGTCCTCGCGCGCCAGATCGAGGTCGCCGTTGGCCGTGGCCTTCGACACGAGGTCCCACAGCCCGTGAACGCCGCGCCACTGCGTCGGATGCTCCCGCACATAGCCGTTGAAGGCGTCATGGTCGAAGCCGACCATGCGGAACATCAACGTCATCGGCTGGGTCAGCCCGTCCTCCTCCCGCCCGACCTCATAGTCGCAGCCGGCCAGCGCCGCGATGTCACCGTCCCCGGTGCAATCGACGATCACGTCGGCCTCGATCACAACCGGGCCGGACTTCGTCTCGAAGACCACCGCGTCGGGCTTGCCCGGCTCTCCGAGAACAGTTGAGGCGAAGGCGTGCAGCAGCACCTTCACTCCAGCCTCATCGAGGATTTGCTGCGCGGTGACCTTCAGCACCTCCGGGTCGAAGGGAACGGTGAAGCCGGTGTCCGGCGAGGGTGGTATGGCTCCCTGGTTGGTGTAGAGCCGGCCCAGGAAGACAGCCAGCGCCCCGCCCACCACCGGCTCGCCGGGGCCGTGGTCCTGCGGCATCAGGCGGGTGTTGTCCACGACCGCCACCGAACCGCGCTGGGTGTAGAAGCTCATCCAGGGCATGACGAGGGCTGCCGTGGCGTTGCCGCCGAGGAAGCCGTAACGCTCCACCAGGATGGTGTCGGCCCCGGACTGGGCGGCCCCGATGGCCGCCCCCATGCCGGCGGGGCCGCCGCCGACGACGAGCACGTGGCAGCGCGCGACCTTCATGGCGCGGCGCGGTGGCAGGGTGACCGACTCAGGGTTCGGGGGACAGGGCAGAACGGGCAAGACTGGCTCCTTTCGTCATTCCGCTGCTTTGGCCGCTGCTTTGGCCGCTGCTTCAGCGCGCGGCGCCACCGTCTGCAGGGCCAGCGGCGCCGTCTCGCGGGCACGCTCCATCAGCACGGGAATCCGGTCGCGCAGCAGTCCCTTCTGCTCCGCACGGTGGTCCCACAGGCGGTCGAGGTCGGCGAGGAAGGTTCCGGCGGTGGTATGGGACACCGTCGCCCGCGGCTCCAGCCCGATGGAGGACAGGAAATCCGACACCTTGGAGGCGTAGGGCAGTGCTATCAGCGGCGTGCCGGTGATGGCCGCGAAGATCAGGAAATGCAGCCGCATCCCCACGGCCATTTCGAAATGATCCATCAGCCCGATGATCTGGCGCGGCGCGTAGCGGTATTGCAGCAGATGGGCGCGCTCCGACACCGCCATGCGGCCCATGACGCGGTGTGCCTCCCGCACATCGGCGCGCTCCATCGGCACGAAGACCACATCGGCGCCGAAGCGCTGCACGATGTAGTCCGCGGCCTCCGCCAAGAGCTGGTGATAGGCCGCGTCGCTGAGTTCAGGCGCCGCGGCCCCCTGCTCGCGCACCGAAAGGCCGACCAGCGGCCGGTCGCGCGGGATACCGGCCTCGGCCAGCATCTCCTCGGTGAAGGGCGCCGGAGTCAGCAGCAGCGCCGGATCGGCGGTGACCGTCACCGGAATCTGCACACCGATCTCCTCGATCAGCCGCTTGGCGCTCGGTTCGCGGACGGTGATGCCGGTCATGCGGTCGAGCCCTTCGCGCACCGCGTCGCGCTCCACCCGGTCCTTCAGCGGACCGACGCCGATGGCGAAGGTGTAGGACGGCACACCCAGCTTCTGCGCGATGGTGACCTCGCGCAGGTAGGTCTGCGCCTCGCTGTCGTAGAGGATGCCGCCGCCACCCAAGAGAAGCAGGTCGAGCCGCTCGACCTCCGGCGTGATCTCGTCCTTCATGGCTTCCCGCGGATTCAGAACGCGGTCCACCGCGTGGTTCTCGCGGGTGTGAGCGGCGTTGCGCGAGAAGACGACCACCTCCACCCCCGGCACCGTGGCGCGCAACTGCTCGATGGCCGAGGTGAGGATCGCCTCATCCCCCAGGTTCAAGCCGCCGTAAGACCCTGAAATGCCTATGACCGTCATCCGTACCCCCCTGCCGCACCGGAGCCGTGCGCCTATGCCTTCGGGTGCAACCCGACCGGCTGGCGAAGGTTCCGTGCGACCGGTAGTCTGCGGTCGCGTTCATCCGGAGTTGGATGGGCCGGACGTCGGACGGGCAGGACAAGGCAGACGATGCAGAGACCCAAGCTGTTTCTCGACCTCGACGGCGTTCTGGCCGATTTCGACCGCGGCGTGAAGGCGGTCACCGGCAAACGCCCGGAGGAGATCCCGATGAAGGTCATGTGGCGGGAACTGTCCCGCCATCCCGACTTTTTCGGCACGCTGGATTTCATGCACGACGCGCAGGACCTCTGGCGATTCTGCGAACCTTACGCCCCGACCATCCTGACCGGCCTGCCGCTCGGCTCCTGGGCGCCGGAGCAGAAGCGGCGCTGGGTCGCCCACATGCTGGGACCCGATGTGCGGGTGATCACCTGCATGGCCCGCGACAAGCATCGTTACGGCGGGCCAGGCACGGTCCTGGTGGACGACCGCGAGAAGGCCCGCGATCCCTGGACCCAGGCGGGCGGCGACTTCATCCTCCACACCAGCGCGAAGGAGAGCATCGCCGCCCTGAAGCGCCTGGGCTTCACCGGCTGACCGGGGTCATTTGACCGGCATCACTCCGCCGGCAGCCGCTTGCCCTCGCTGCGCGTCTTGAGAAGCGAGACGACCACGCCGCCCGCGATCAAGGTCAGCGTCACGCCCAGCGAGATCAGCGGGTCCGGCTTGCCGAATATCTGTGTGTAGAAGATTTTGCCGCCGATGAAGACCAGCACCAGAGCCAGCGCGTATTTCAGGTAACGGAAGCGGTGGACCATCGCCGCCAGCGCGAAGTAGAGCGCGCGCAGGCCCAGGATGGCGAAGATGTTGCTGGTGTAGATGATGTAGGGGTCGGTGGTGATGGCGAAGATGGCGGGCACGCTGTCCACCGCGAAGATCAGGTCGGCGAACTCGACCATCATCAGCGCCAGGAACAGCGGCGTGGCGTAGAGCGCGGTCCGCCCGTCCGGACCCGCCTCGCGCACGAAGAACTTCTGGCCGCGGAAGCCGTCGGTGATCCGCAGATGACGGTTCAGGAGGCGCAGCGCCAGGTTGTTGGCGAGGTCCGGCTCCTTGTCGACGGCGAACAGCATCTTCACGCCGGTGATCAGCAGGAAGGCGCCGAAGACGTAGAGCACCCAATGGAACTCGCTGACCAGAGCGGCGCCGGCGGCGATCATCACGCCGCGCATCACGATCACGCCCAGGATGCCCCAGAACAGCACGCGGTGCTGGTAGGCCCGCGGGACCGCGAAGTAGGTGAAGATCAGCGAAATGATGAAGACATTGTCGAGCGACAGGCTCTTTTCGATGAAGAAGCCTGTGTAGTACTGCGCCGCCGCGGTGTCGCCCATCGACCACCAGACCCAGCCGCCGAACAGCAAGGCGACAGCGATGTAGAAGGCGGAGAGACGGAGGCTTTCCTTGACGCCGATCTCACGGTCGCGGCGGTTGAGGATGCCAAGGTCGAAGGCCAGCAAGGCCAGGACGAGGCCGACGAAGGTCAGCCAGACCCACGCCGGCTTTCCCATGAAATCGAGAAAGACGGGTGCGATAAGGGAATCCATAACAAGACCCACTTGATTGCGCTGCGTCTGCAGTGAATTCAAGCGGTATCCGACATCACGGCTGACGCCTCAGCCGTCAGAGGGGCCCGGACCCGAACGCCGCTGAAGTGGTGTTGCTGTTTTTGCGTTCAAGGCCCGCGGCCGGCGAGTCGATCAACTATCGACGGAAAACATCGTCCATTTTCCGCTCGCTCCGCACCGTTGTGCCGCGGTGGGCGGTCGCTTTGATGCATCTGGGCCACAGGGGATGCAAGAAGTCATCATTGGCAAAACACTTATGGTTGCTTTTCCGGCCATCGCTCTTGTGCCGATGGATTCAATCTGCCAAGAACACGGAAAAATCCACGCGCGCACCCGCACCAGGAGTTTCGCATGAACCAAGCCGAGCTCATCGAGACCGTCGCGACCGACGCCGGCATCCGCAAATCCGATGCGGCGAAGGTCGTCCAGTCGGTGTTCGAAGGCATTTCCTCGGCGCTCGGTCGTGGTGAGGATGTGCGCCTCGCCGGGTTCGGCATTTTCGAGGTTGCCGAGCGCGCCGCCCGCGAAGGGCGCAACCCGCGCACCGGCGAGGTGGTGCAGATCGCCGCGTCCAAGGCGCCGCGGTTCAAGCCGGCCAAGCAGTTGCGCGACGTGGTGAACGTCTGATCGACATCGCCCTAATCCAAGGCTGTTCCAAACGGCTGATCCACAGGGGAACGGAGCTGAACGCGGCCATGACCATCGAAGCATCGGAATTGCAGGCCCTGACCGCCAAGGTCGTTGCGGCCTATGTCGGCAACAACACGGTGCCGGTCGCCGACCTGCCGGCGCTCATCCTCAACGTTCAGACGGCCTTCAACGGCCTCGGCGAAGAGAAATCCGCGCCGGCCAAGGCCGAGCTGGTCCCCGTGGTGCCGATCAAGAAGTCGGTGACCCCGGAATACATCATCTGCCTGGAAGACGGAAAAAAGCTGAAGATGTTGAAGCGGCATCTGAAGACCGTCTACGACATGTCCCCGGACGATTACCGCGCCAAGTGGGGCTTGCCGGCGGAGTATCCGATGGTCGCACCGAACTATGCGAAGGCCCGGTCGGAGATGGCGACGAAGCTCGGTCTGGGCCGCAAGCGGGTGGTCCAGGACTGACCCCCTTCCCCAGGCCGCACACTCAATGGCGGGCGCATCCTGGCGATGCGCCCGTTCTTGCGTTCAGCGGTGATGGATGGCGTCGAAGGAACGATCAAGACGCACCAGGGTGACGACGCTGTGTGCGGTGGGACATAAAACCCCGATATGCCCTTCCGTCGCGTTTCGTTCATGGACCCGGGCCGCTGGGCAAATCACCCGCCGTTCCGCCCAGTCCCATCAACGCCCGTCAGGCGGTGACGCATCCCCGTGGCCGAGTGGGCGCTGCATCAGGACGCTGTCCACCCAGCGCCCGAACTTGAACCCCACCGCCTTCAGCAGGCCCGCCGGCTCGAATCCCAGGCTGCGATGCAGACCGATGGACGACGCGTTCTCGCTGTCCCCGATCACCGCGATCATCTGGCGGCATCCAGCCTCCTCACAGCGGTCGATCAACGTCGAGAGCAAAGCCCGGCCAGCACCGCGCCCCATGCAGTCCGGATCCAGATAAATCGAATCCTCAACGCTGTAACGGTAGGCGGTGCGCAGCCGGTAGGGACCGGCATAGGCATAGCCTATGACCCTCCCGCCCATCTCCGCAACGACATAGGGCATACCCCGGGCCAGCACGTCGTCCCGCCGACGGGCAAGCTCTTCCAGGCCGGGTGGGACTTCCTCGAAGCTGGCCGCACCGGTCAGGACATGGTGTGCGTAGATCGCCTGGATGCGCTCCAGATCGTCCGGCCGGCTGCTGCGAATGTTCATAGTGGGGCCTCTCACCTTGCGTCGTCCTAGGTTTCCTTCCCAAATAGCACGCCCGCAAGCCCGTGGAACACAAGCGTCGCCGCGGACCGCTCCTGCACTGCCCCACCCACCCCTGAGGAAAATTCTATGCCGAAAGGCCGAGCAGGCTAGCCTGTATGGCCATGCCTTATGAAATGGATACCCATCTCCGGCCGAGTGATGACAAAGCGGAGAGACCGGCATCTGCCTTCATTCCAAACGAAAGCCGTCATATTTTCGCCAATCTCCCAAAAGTTCTCCGGATCTTTTTGGCATTCATAAGGACCGAATAGTCCGGATATACGCCAAAAAATATTGCTGCACCGCCGTTTCAAGGCTTGATCCAACTTGGTGGTGGCGGCACAGTATCAATGTCTGATTGACGTGTTCCTGGATAATTTCGGCAAATCCCCACAATAAGAATGCCGAAACGATGGGCGTCTGCGAACGGCCATCGAAAAGGTTCCGCGGCAAGAGACGGTGGAGCGTTGGAGAGAGGAGGCCGGTGTGCTCAAGAAACTCCTGACTGGTGAAAACGCCAGCCTGACCCGTTATGTCGAGGAGTCGAAGCGGTTCCCCATCCTGGCCCCCGACGAAGAGCGCGAGCTGGCCGTCGCTTGGCGCGACCGCGGGAACGGCCATGCGCTGGAGCGTCTGGTGGGCAGCCACCTGCGGCTGGTCATCAAGATCGCCCGCGGCTTCGGCGGCTACGGGCTGCCGCTGGTCGACCTCGTCGCCGAAGGCAATGTGGGCCTGATGCAGGCCGCTCAGAAATTCGATCCGGGACGCGGTTTCCGTTTCGCGACTTACGCCACTTGGTGGATCCGCGCGGCCATACAGGAATACATCCTGCACAGCTGGTCCCTGGTGAAGATGGGCACGACCGCCGCGCAGAAGAAGCTGTTCTTCAACCTGCGCCGCCTGAAGAGCCAGATGCAGGAGCTGGAACAGGGCGACCTGTCCCCCTCCACGGTCACCGCCATCGCGACCGAGCTGGATGTGCCGGACCAGGAGGTGATCGAGATGAACCGCCGTCTGTCGTCCAACGACAGTTCGCTCGACGCCGCCCTTTCCAGCGATGGCGAAACCAATTGGCTGGAGCTTCTGGCCGACGACCGTCCGACCCAGGAAAGCGTGATCGCCGAGGCCGACGAGCTGGCGCTGCGCCGCCGGCTGGTTGGACAGGCACTGGAGCGTCTGGACGACCGTGAACGCCGCATCCTGTTCGAGCGGCGCCTGAAGGAGGACCCGTCCACCCTGGAGTCGTTGAGCCAGCAGTTCTGCGTGTCGCGTGAGCGGGTTCGCCAGATCGAGGTCCGGGCCTTCGAAAAACTGCAGAAGGCCGTCCTCAGCGCCGCCCAGGCTCTGCGCCGCGCCCCGGCCCATATGGCGGCCTGATGTAGACGAACCAATATTTTCACGACAGCTTGCAACATACCGGCGGATGCCAAACGGCTCCGCCGGTTTTCTATTTCGTTAAAGCCTGGTGATTTGTTGGGCCTGCGACAACTCTGCCGGTTTCCACACCGAACGTAACCCTCCATAGTGCGCGCGCAGGTTAGTTACTTTGCATTAAAAACAAATTGCACTAATCTGAGGCGGTCCTATTTTCGCGGGGAAGTCGATCCATGTCGCATTCTGCCCAGACACAATCCATCCTCGACCGAATCTCCTTCTTGCGAATCGACGAACCCACGAAGGCCGTCCTTCGGGAATTTCAACCCCACCTCGCCCAACGCATCGATCAGATCCTCGAGGAATTCTACGGCTACCTGCGCTCGGTCCCGCAGGTCGCGGTGCTGCTCGCCAATCCCACGGTGGTCAGCCGGGCACGCGACATGCAGAAGCAGCATTGGCTGAAGAACGTCTTCACCGGCACCTTCGACGACGCCTACATGGCGCAGGTGCTGAAGATCGGGCAGGCCCACCAGCGCATCGGTTTGGAGCCGCGCTGGTACACGGGCGCCTACTGCTTCACGCTGAACAAACTGATCGACCTCGCCTATCAAGTCTACCGCAAGAAGCCGGAAAAGATCGTCCAGCTGATGCAGGCGATCAACAAGGCGGTCTTCCTGGACATGGATCTGGCGACCTCCGTCTATGTCGATCTGAACACCGCCGCGATCATTTCACGCGAGCTGGGAACCACCGCCGACTCCTTCGAACTCGAAGTGAAGAGCGTGGTCCAGGCCGTGGCCTCCGCCGCGCAGCAGCTCCAGGGAACCGCCCAGAACATGAGCCGCACCGCCGAGGAGACCAGCGCGCAGTCCACCCAGGTGGCCGCAGCCGCGGAGGAGGCCTCCGTCAACATTCAGACGGTTGCCGCGGCGGCGGAGGAGCTGACCGCCTCCATCGGCGAGATCAGCCATCAGGTGACCCAGTCGGCGGCCATCGCCGGCGAGGCCATGTCGCAGGCGGAGCGCACCAACACCACCGTGCAGGGTCTGGCCGACGCCGCCAGCCGCATCGGCCAGGTGGTGAAGCTGATCCACGACATCGCGAGCCAGACCAACCTCCTCGCGCTGAACGCCACCATCGAGGCGGCCCGCGCCGGTGAGGCCGGCAAAGGCTTTGCGGTTGTCGCGTCGGAGGTGAAGAGCCTCGCCAACCAGACCGCCAAGGCGACGGAGGAGATCAACTCCCAGATCGGCGCGGTTCAGGGGGCGACCCAGGACGCGGTGCTCGCCATCCGCTCGATCTCCACGACCATCGCGCGGATCAACGACATCTCGACCTCCATCGCGTCGGCCATGGAAGAACAGGGCGCTGCTACCACCGAGATCGCCCGCAACGTCCAGCAGGCGTCGATCGGCACCCGCGAGGTCAGCGAAACCATCGTGCGCGTCAATTCCTCGGCGTCGGACACCGGCTCGGAAGCGCGCAGCGTCCTGTCGGCGACGAACGAACTGTCCATTCAATCGAACAATCTGAGAGCCGAAGTCGACCGTTTCCTGGCACGGGTCCGGGCTGGCTGATTGTTGCAACGGCCTGTGGCCGGCGGCGCCATCCGGTGCCGCCGGCTCATCGAGCCGACCGCCCTGCCTTCATGCAGGCTGTCCTCGTGCAGGCCAACCGCGCGTTGACGTCAGAGAACGGTGCGGAGAACCGTATCGCTGACCTTGATCTTTGCTGCGTTGGCCGCTGAACGGATATCATCGAGCGAACGCCAATGGCTGCGGCCACCGATCGTGGTCAAAGCGCCATTCTGCATCACCACGTAAAGGCCGGTGCGCCCCAGATTGACAATCTTGATCATTGCGCGGTCCTCCCTGTCTCCTGGTGCTCTCACGTGGCTCGTGAGTCGCGCCCTATCACCGAACGGCCGTCTCTCCGCTCCAATTCGTTTAGAGACTTATCAAGACTCCACGCAGATGGTCAATCAGGCTGTTCGTCATATCCTCTGGGTTGTTCAATCCTTGATTCTTGGATGATTTTATAAACAAATTCTCTAAACTTATCTCTTTCTGGTGCGGTTGGCGGGCTGTCCTTGCCCGGTAAGACTTTCATTGGTCGCGGGGAACGCCGCGCCGCGTCGGTCCGTTCACTCCGTCAGATGCTTCGAAGTCCGGAGGAGGAATGGACGCCGCCACCGCGTCGCAGGATGTGATCAGCCTGCCCGTCACAATTCGCCCGGCCTGCCGGACCGACTTGCCGGATCTCGAATGGTTCGGTCTGCACACGCCCCACCGGGAAATCCTGGCCACGGCCTTCCGGGCTCAGGAGCGTGGAAGCGGTGCTCTTTTGGTGGCGGAGGTCAACGGCTTTCCCGCCGGTCAGATCTGCATCGACTTCCAGCGCAAGCGACATCTGCGCCGCGCCACACTGTGGGCGTTGCGGGTGTTCCAACCCTTCCGCAACCGGGGCATCGCCACGCGGCTGATGACCGCCGCCGAGGGCGCCGCGCTCGACCACGGCTATTCGGAATCGGAACTGGGTGTGGACAGGGACAACGCCGGAGTCCTCGCCTTCTATGAGCGGCTGGGCTACGAGCTGCGGGGCACCGAACGGGGGCGCTATTCCTACCGCACCCCGGCCGGCGAACTGGTCCAGGTGCCCATCGATCAATGGATCATGCGCAAGCCGCTGTTCCGGCAGGTGGTCTGGCAGACCGGAGCCGGCTTCGCGCCGGTCATTCCGCCGCCAGCGCTATGAGCCGGGCCGGACGGCGCCGCGGCAGACGGATGCGCGCGCCGTCCAGAATGTCCGCCAGTTCCCGTGCGGAATCGGTGGCCATGGTCAGGGCGACCAGGGGAAGCCAGCGGTCGAACACCTGGGTCGTCACGTCGCTTTCTCCGGCCTGCATGGCGGCCAGCGCGTCCAGCACCGCCATCTCGTCCATTCCGACCCGCGAGCAGGTCGGGCAGCGGAAGGCCGGCCGCCCGGCGTTGGTCACGGCAAAGGTGCCCAGCAAGGCGAACAACGGCAGCAGAGCCGACGACGGCACGCCGGCCACGCCGAAACTGGCCCGCATGGCGGCCATCGCGCCGGCGGTGCCGTGACGGAACCACTGCCGGAAACCGGTCAACAGCGCGCGTTCCGCCGTCGTCAGATCGGACACCGTCCAGGGGGACAGCCGCCCCTCGCCCACCGAATCGCACATGTTGACCCCTCCCGACTGAAGTGACGGAACCGACCTTAGACGATCCACGCCTGATTTGCGAGTCATTCGCATTTGCAATTGATGGACCTTCTGACGCAGGGCACCCGCACCGATGAGGCTGTGACAACGCTCCGTGACAAAAGCCGGCCCGGTCCGATGGAAAGGTCGGGTTAACCATATTCCGAGACCCTTTCCACGCCCGCAGACAGGAGCGTGGAAGGATGAGGCGGACAGTCGGACAGGCGCTGCTCGGATTGGTGGTGGCGTTGGCAATGCTCGGTACGGCGCAGACGGCGGCGGCCCAGATTCACCTGAACCCGGCCTATGGCGACGGCACCCTGCTCGGCCCGACGATGGCCCGCGGCGCGGTGGTGTGGAGCCATGGCCGGTCCGTGGAGGTGGAGGATTCGAACGCCCCTACCCCGCTCTACATGAAGACCATGCGGGACGCCGGGTGGGACGTGTTCCGTCTGGACCGCATGCGGGTCAGCGATACCCTGCCGAACAGCTCCCGCGCGCTGGCGGGCTATGCCGACCAGCTGAAGGACCGTGGCTACCGCAAGGTCGTGCTGACCGGCCAATCCTTCGGCGCCTTCCTCTCGCTGATGGCCGCCGGGCAGAGCGACAGGGTGGATGCCGTCGTTGGCACTGCCCCCGCGGCCTTTGGAAACTTCTCCGACTCCTACGACAGCTTCCGCGACAACGCCGCGCAGCTCTGGCCGATCCTGCGCGACATCCACAATGCGCGGGTGATGCTGTTCTTCTTCCACGGTGACGATTTCGACCCCGGCGGACGCGGAGAGTCGGCGCGCAGCATCCTGTCCTCGCGCGGGCTGGACCACATCGTCGTGGATCAGCCGGCCCTGCTGACTGGCCACGGCGCTGCGACGACCGGCATGTTCGTCCGGCGGTTCGGGTCCTGCATCCTGCGCTTCGCCGAGGCGGCGCCGCGCCGGGGCGACCCGTCCTGTGACGAATCCTGGGGCCGCACACCGAGCGCGGAGCTGATGCGGGCCGCAGCGCCGGAGCCGCGCACCGGCAGCGGCACCTCCTCCCCGGCGGGCACCGGGGCCCGCTCCTTCCTCGGCGTCTGGTACGGCGCCTACATCAACGGGCGGGAGATCGCGCTGGCGGTGGACCGGGTTGAAGGCGACGCCGTCTACGCCGACTATGTGCTGGGGCCGGGCATGGAAGCCGACCAGCCGATGGAGCGCGCCCAGCGCAAGGGCCGCATCGAGAACGACGAGTTGGTGTTCGATGAAAAGGGGCGCAACGTGTTGCGCTACAGCGTCCGGACAGACGGGCGCCTGTCCGCCACTTGGCTGGACCGCTCTGGCAAGGGCCGTTTGGAGACGACCCTCCGCCGGATGGATTGAGCAATCACAGACGGTGGGCGATCACAGCCGGCGGGCGAGTGCCAGCAGCCCGCCGGCGCCGATCATCAGACCGCCGGTCAGGCGGTTGAGGGTGCGGGCCGCGGATCCGCTGGTCAGGCGGGCGCCGATGCTGTTGCCCCCGGTGGCGTAGGCCATGATCCAACCGAACTCGATCACTACCATGATCGCCACCAGCGCCACCAACTGTGGCATCAGCGGGGTCGTCGGATCGATGAACTGCGGGAACAGGGCGGCCATGAAAACCAGAGCCTTAGGGTTGCTGAAGGCAACCAGCAGCCCGCGCAGGAACAGGCGATGGGCCGGGGCTTCCTCCGCCGCCGCGGCGCCGCTGACGCGCGGCGAGCCGTCCGGCACCGGCGCCCGCCACGCGGCGATGCCGAGCCAGGTCAGATAGGCCACGCCCGCCCACTTCACCGCCTGGAAGGCCGGTTCCGACGCCGCCAGCAGGGCTCCGAGGCCCAGCACCGACAGGGTGGCCATCGTCGTCAGCGCCACGCACATGCCCAGCCCGCCCCAGGCCGCGCGGCGGACGCCGTAGCGCAAGCCGAGGCTCATCGCCAGCAGCATGTTGGGGCCGGGAGTCATCGACAGCACGAAGGCCGTCGCGAAGAAGAATCCGAGGGTCTGCCAGTTCATCGCCGTCTTCCGAAGGGGTCCAGGATGTCACCACGGCGCGGCGTGTCTGGCAAACGCCGCCTGTGCAAAGCTGGTCAACGCCGGTTCGCATCGTTCGGCACCGGATCGCGGTAGTCCCAAGGCGGCGTGCGCAGCCACTCCTCCAGGCTGCCCGGCGCCGCCTTGCCCCGCGCTTCCGGCCGCTCGGCGGACTGGATGGGCTCGGCTGGCTTCGAGCCGAGAAGCGCGCCGGGCCACACCCGCCCATCCCGATCGACCCGCGCACGGTAGCGCAACCCCATGGAGGCGATGAACTCCCCCTGCCCGGTCGGGCGCCCGAACGCGAATCCGCCGACGTAGCGGTGACCGTCCGGTAGGGTCAGCGTCCCCGGGCCGGTGGCGAGGCCATGCTGGAAACGGCCCTGGAAGATCGTCCCATCCGCGCGCCCGCTGCGTCCCGGCCCCTCGGCCCGGCCATCGACGAAGACCGCCTCGGTCCAGTCCGCCGGCTCAGTATCATCGAACGTTTCAAGAACACCGGCACCGTGAGCGAAACCGTTGCGGCAGGCGCCGCTCCAGCGGACGGACCTCCCCCGGCTCGGATCAGGGTCGCGGACGCGGCAGCCGCTGACCGGGTCGGTCAGAACCCGCTCCGCCGTTTGCCGCTCCTTCCCTTGGACGGGGCACGACAGGAACGCGCCCAGCGACAGGGCCGCCAGTCCGGCGAGCAGGAACCGGGTTCGCATGATCGGACACTCCGCATGCGCGCACAGCCTTGCGCGGGAGCGGATCCAAACACCGTGAGGAGGACGCCGTCTGTGCGCTGCCTCTCACCTCACGCCGGTTTCGTCCAGCGGGCCGCCGCCGTGTCGTCGGACTCCTTGGCCTCCACCCAGCGCTCGCCCTCCGGGGTGGCCTCCATCTTCCAGAAGGGCGCCTTGGTCTTCAGCCAGTCGATCAGGAAATGGCAGCTTTCGAAGGCCGCTTCGCGGTGGGCGCTGGCGGTGGCGACCAGCACGATCCGGTCACCCGGCTCCAGCCGCCCGTAGCGATGGATGATCCGCGCGTCGTCCAGCGGCCAGCGCTCCCGCGCTTCCGCCTCGATCGCCTCCAACTGCCGCTCGGTCATGCCGGGATAATGCTCCAGCGTCATGGCGCTGACGGACTCGCCGCCGGCCATGTCGCGCACCAGCCCGACGAACAGGGTCACCCCGCCGATGCCCGTCTTGCCGCCGGTCATCGCGGCCAGTTCCGCCCCGACGTCGAAATCCTCGCTCTGCACCTTCACCGTCACGGCAACGTTTCCTTCCTCAGCCGCCGGTCACCGGCGGGAACAGGGCCACCTCGTCGCCGGGGCCGACCGGATAGTCGTAGGGCACATGCTCCTGGTTCACTGCGACCTTGACCACCGTGCTGTTGGCGAGCGCGTCGGCGTGCTTCGGGCTGCGGGTCTTCAGCCACTCCACCAGGGCGCCGACGTCCCGGACCTCCGCCGGCAGGTCCACCGTCTCGGTCGCCACGCCGATCTTGGTGCGCAGCCAGGCGAAATAGAGGATCTTCATCACCGAACCTCACTGAAAGGCAGGAAATCCACGATCATCCCCGGTTCGACGCGGGTGATCTCTTCCGGCAGTTCGACGAGCCCGTCGGACTCGACCATCGACGACAGGATGCCCGCCCCGTCGCGCGGGTGCTTGACCGCGGTCAAAACCCCGTCGGCGGCGCGGGCGAGCGTGGCCCGCACATACTCGCGCCGCCCTGCCTTTTTCTTGTAGGTAAAGCCCGCTCGCAGCGGGAACAAGGCGGGCGCCTCGTCGGCCGCCCCCATCAGCCGGAGCAGGATCGGGCGGGCGATGCGCAGGAAGGTGACCATGACCGCTACCGGGTTGCCCGGCAAGCCGACGAAGACGGCGCCCTTGGCTGTCCCCAAAGCCACCGGGCGCCCCGGCTTGATCGCCAGCCGCCAGAAATGCAGGCCGCCCAGAGTCTCCACCGCCGCCTTGACGTGGTCCTCCTCCCCCGTGGACATGCCACCGGATGTGATGAGGACGTCGTGCGTCTCCGCGGCTTCGGCCAAAGCGCCGCGAACGGCGTCGAGCCGGTCGAGCAGGATGCCGAGGTCGGTCACGCGGCAACCGAGCTGGCGCAGCGCGGCGATCAGGGCGAAGCGGTTGGCGTCGTAGATGCAGCCCGGCTCCAGCGGCACGCCCGGCTCCCGCACCTCGTCCCCGGTGGAGAAGACGGCGACGCGCAGGGCCGTGCGCACCGTCGCCTCCCGCCGCCCCAGCGAGGCGAGCAGACCGATGTCCTCCGCCCGCAGCCGGCGTCCGGCGGTCAGGACGGTGCTCCCCTGCGCCATGTCCTCCCCGGCGCGGCGGCGGTTGGCGCCGCGGCGGATGCCGGGGGGAATGGCGACGGTGCTCTCCTCCGCCTTGCAGTCCTCCTGCATCAGCACCGTGTCGAATCCCTCGGGCATCGGGGCGCCGGTGAAGATGCGCACCGCCTCGCCGCGCCGTCCCGGACGGTCCAGCGCGTGGCCCGCGGCGACACGCGCCGTGACCGGCAGCCGCGTGGCCGCGTCGGGCGTCAGGTCGTCGAAGAAGACCGCGTAGCCGTCCACCGCCGAATTGTCGTGCGGCGGCACGTTGAACGGAGCGACGACATCCTCGGCCAACACATGGCCCAGCGCGTCGGCAAGACCGATCCGGCGGGTCGCGGTGACGGGGTGGAGGCGGCCGGAGAGAAGCTCCAGCGCTCGGTCCACCGCCATCATCTCGCCGCCGAAGGCGAAGCAATCGTCGCTAAGCTGAGCCATTGCCTACTCCACCCTGCACACCGCCGTCTCAGACAGCCTGTCCCGTTGCCTTGCACCGGTCCAGCGCGCAACGCTCAATGATGAAGGACGCGATGGCCTCCTCGTCGTTCAGGTCGAAGACAGGCACCCCGGCGTCCGGCACCGGCCCGTCGCTCGCGATCGCGACGATGCTCGGATCGTCGCGCGCGATCAGCGACTTGCCCACCGAGGCGCGCCACACCTCGATCTTCTCGTGCGGTTCGCGCTTGAAGCCTTCGATCAGCAGCAGATCGACCGGCGACAGCTTCGGCAGCAGTTCCGCCAGGGACAGTTCCGGCTCGTCGTTGCGGATCTCGTGCATCAGCGCCCAGCGGCGGGGCGAACTGACCAGCACCTCGGTGGCGCCGGCCTCGCGATGGTTGTGGCTGTCCTTGCCGGGGTGATCGATGTCGAAGCCCTTGTGCGCGTGCTTCATGGTCGAAACGGTCAGGCCACGCCGGATCAGCGCCGGGATCAGGCGAACGATCAGCGTCGTCTTGCCGCTGCCGCTCCACCCCGTCAGGCCGAACATCTTCATGGAAGCCCCTATCCTCCGCCTTGCCGCCCATCGCTGTGCGGGCGTTCCCCGGTCACATAGCAGAAACACACGGGCATGCGAACGGACAAACCGGATTTGTGGCCCCCTCTGCCGCCAGCCGGAAAGCCCTTTGCGATAAAAAGCGACTCGGCCCCGGAAGGCGGCTCAGCCCGGCGTGCGGGCCGGGTTGCCCGGGGCGCCCTTACGGGGCTTGGCCGGCTGGTGGGCCATCATGTGCTTCAGCCCGGCGCGCATGTAATCCCACCCGGTGACGAAGGTGAGGATCGCCGCTACCCACAGGCCCAGCGTGCCGATCAGAGTGACCGGGATGTGGACCGGACCGTAATCGCCGACGATCAGGAAGCCGATCGCCACCATCTGGATCGTCGTCTTCCACTTGGCCATCCAGGTGACCGGCACCCCGACGTTCAGCCCGGCCAGATACTCGCGCAGGCCGGACACCAGCACTTCGCGCAGCAGGATGACCACGGCGGCCAGCACCGACAGCCCGGACAGCCGGGCGAAGGCGACCAGCATGATCAGCGTCGCGGCGACCAGCAGCTTGTCCGCGATGGGATCGAGGAACTTGCCGATGACGCTTTCCTGCTCCCAGGCACGGGCCAGATAGCCGTCGAACCAGTCGGTGATGCAGGCCGCGGCGAACAGGGCGCAGGCCGTGTAGGCGGCCCACGCCTCCGGCACGTAGAACAACCCGACCACGACGGGGATCACCGCGATGCGCGACAGGGTGAGCAGGTTCGGCAGGCTGGTCAGCATCGGTCGCAACTCTGGAATCGGGGGAAACGCGCGGCGGGCGGCGTCATTCTAACCGTCTGAATGGAAATGATCGTATATCTTTTTCGCCACTGTCTTGCTGATCCCTTCGACCGACTCCAAATCCGCCAGACCGGCGCGGGAAACGGCGACGGCGCTGCCAAAATGGTGCAGCAGGGCCTTCTTCCGGCTGGGTCCGATTCCGGGAATCTCGTCGATCATCGATTTGCCCAACGCCTTGGTGCGCTTCGCCCGATGGGTGCCGATGGCGAAGCGGTGCGCCTCGTCCCGCAGCCGTTGCAGGAAATAGAGCACGGGATCGCGCATTTCCAGCTGGAACGGGGCGCGGTCCGGCATGAAGAAGCGCTCACGCCCGGCGTCGCGGTCCGGCCCCTTGGCGATGCCGACCAGCGTCACGTCGTCGATCCCGAGATCGGCCAGCACGCCCAGCGCCATGTTGAGCTGCCCGATGCCGCCGTCGATCAGCACCAGATCAGGCCACGTGCCCTGCGTCCGCTCCGGATCCTCCTTGATCGCCCGGCCGAAGCGGCGGGCCATGACCTCGCGCATCATCGCGAAGTCGTCCCCGGCCGCACCCTCGGTCTTGATGTTGAACTTGCGGTAGGCGTTCTTGATGAAGCCCTCCGGCCCGGCGACGATCATGGCGCCGATAGCATGGGCGCCCTGGACATGCGAGTTGTCGTAGACCTCAATCCGCTGCGGCGGGCCGTCCAGCCCGAACACCGTCGCCACCCCGTCGAGCAGCCGTGCCTGCGACGAGCTTTCGGCCAGCCGCCGCCCATGGGCCTCCCGCGCGTTGGTCAGGGCGTGTTCGACGATGCGGCGCTTGTCGCCCCTCTTGGGCGCGGCCAGCTCCACCCGGTGGCCGGCACGCAGCGCCAGGGCCTCGGTCAGCAGTTCCTGCTCCGGCAGGTCGTGACTGACCAGGACGAGGCCCGGGGCCGCCTTGTTCTCGTAGAACTGGGCGATGAAGGCGGCCAGCACCTCCGGGGTCTCGGCGCTCTTGTCGTGGCTGGGGAAATAGGCGCGGTTGCCGTAGTTGCGCCCGCCGCGGAAGAAGAACACCTGCACGCAGGTCATCCCGCCCTCCGCGTAGGCGGCGATCACGTCGGCGTCCTCGACCACCCCTTCGACGTTGATGTCCTGGTGGGCCTGCACCGCGGTCAGCGCACGGATACGGTCGCGGTAGCGGGCGGCGGTCTCGTAATCGAGATTCTCCGCCGCCTTGGTCATCTCCGCGACGAACTCCGTCTGGATGTCGCGGCTCTTGCCGGACAGGAAGGCGCGCGCCTGATCGACCTGCGCCTGATACTCCGCCGGGCTGACCCGCTCCACGCAGGGTGCGGTGCAGCGCTTGATCTGGTACTGCAGGCAGGGCCGCGTGCGCGCGGCGAACACCGTGTCAGCGCAGTTGCGCAGCAGGAAGGCGCGCTGGAGCGCGGTGATCGTCCGGTTGACCGCCCCCGCCGAGGCGAAAGGACCGAAATAGTCGGCGTCGCGCGACCGCGCGCCCCGATGCTTGGTCAGCTGCGGGTAGCCGTGGTCCTTCGTGATCATGATGTGCGGGAAGGTCTTGTCGTCCCGCAGCAGCACGTTGTAGCGCGGCATCAGCCGCTTGATCAGGTTCGATTCGAGGAGCAGCGCCTCGACCTCGGTGTGGGTCGTGACGAACTCCATGGTCTCCGTTTCCGACACCATGCGCTGCAGCCGCACGGGCAGGCGGTTGACCTGGGTATAGTTGAACACCCGCCGCTTCAGGTTCTTGGCCTTGCCGACATAGAGCACGGCCCCGTCGCCCGCCAGCATGCGGTAGACGCCGGGCGTCTGCGGCAGGGTCTTCAGGTGGTCGCGGATCACCTCCGCCCCCCGGGCGAGATCGGCGGGGCGCCGTCGCGGGCGTGGCGTCTTGTCCACGCCTTGGGTATCCGCGCCCGGTGCGTCGGCGCCCAGAAGGTCGGCGCCGTCCGTCTCCGGGAGGATGAGGTCCGTGGGGGTGTCTGCGGTGTCGGCCATGTCTCGAATGTCGTCGGGTCCGGGGAGGGGGTCAACCACCCCCTGTCCTGAATGGTTAAGACGAACGATCCACCTCTTCGGTGGGCATCCATCGGGATATCCACGACTCCTGTGGATAAGTGTGTCGATAACCCAAGGGTTACCCCAGCGGAACCAAGGTGGCCCAAGGGATTCCAAAGCTATGCATAAAAATTGGGCATTTTACCTAAGGTATTGTTTTTACTGGAGACACCCCGAGTCAAGTCGGCACTTTGGCGCTGCGCCGCTATTTTTCCGGATCGTGCAAACAGCCCCTTGCGCCGATGAGGCCGGATGTGTACAACGCGCGGTCCTCTTGCCGGGGCGTCCAACCCACCAAGGGGTTGTCCGCTGAACGGCCAGTCGGTTCCTTGCCGAACCGCCTATTCCGTTGGCACGAATCCCAAGGACGGCTGCGCCCATCCCAAATGCTCGCCACCGTCGAGCGCGACCATTTGCCCGGTGACCGACGGCGCGTCGATGAGGAAGCGCAAAGCCGCGCAGATCTCTTCCGGCGAGGGGCCGCGCCTCAGCGGAGTCGCTTCACGCTGCGCGGCGAACTCCTCATCCGTCTGCCGGACATTTTTCAACGTCGGGCCCGGCCCGATCGCGTTGACCCGGATGCGCGGGGCGAGTGCCATGGCGAGCGTCTGGGTCAACGTCCACAGGCCGGCCTTCGACAGGGTGTAGGAGATGAAGTGCGGGGTGAGGTTCCACACCCGCTGATCAATCATATTGACGATCAACCCTTCCGCGTCGCCCGGCACCTGAGCCGCGAAGGCTTGGCTCAACACGAAGGGAGCGCGAAGATTCGCCTCTATGTGGCGGTCCCAGGACTCGCGGGTCACATCCCCCACCTCGTCCCGTTCGAAGCGGGAGGCGTTGTTGACCAGCAGCGACAGCGTGCCCAGTCGCTCGACGGCTTCGGGCACCAGCGCCTGCGCGTCCATCTCGCGTTCCAGATCGGCCTGAAGCGCCACGGCAACGCCACCCTGCCCGACGATCTGCGTCACCACCGCGTCGGCCTCGCTGCGGGATTGCCCGAAATGCACGCCCACACGCCAGCCACGCGCCGCGAGATCGAGCGCGATGGCGCGTCCGATCCGCTTTCCCGCCCCGGTGACCAGGGCCGCTTTCCGCTTGATCTCCACCATGCCGCCATAGGTACCTTGCCACCCGTTCCGGTCAAGAGGTTCCCTCAGGGTCAAGGACCGGACCGGTGAAAGACAGGCGGAGCGGGGCGCGGCCATGCTGAGAGAAGCCTTCGAGTATCTGACCACGCCCTGCCCGCCCTTGTCCCGCCGCTACGGCTATCTGGCGGAAGCGGTGGCTCTCGGCGCGCGCCACCGGCGCCAGCGGCAGGCCTGGGCGCCCCACGTCGATGCCTGCCGCCGCTTCGTCCAGGAAGCCGCCGAACGGGCACCGCGGGGCGGCCGGGCGCTGGTGGCGGGGTCCGGCTTGCTGATCGAGGTTCCGCTGGCGATGCTGGCCGAGCGATTCGGCGAGGTGGTTCTGGTCGACATGGTTCACACCCGTTGCGCTCGTCTGCAAGCGCGACGCCATTCCAACGTCCGCCTGCTCACCCTCGAC